>DASXGC010000199.1:0-8967 GCA_036489235.1 Vicinamibacterales bacterium | reverse complement strand
GTCCTTGAACGGGACCATGTTGAAGTCCGGAGCGACGCCGTTCCTGATGTTGCTGAAGATTTCGCCGTCGGTTGAGCCGTGATTCCAATTGGGGCCGACGAGGCTCGGCGCGGCGGGGATCAGGTCGTTGCCGGGACCGCCCGCGCCGCTCGTGCCGTGGCATGACGCACAGTGCCGCAGGTACAGCTGCTTGCCCGCGGCAACCGATTGAGCGGTCGCTTCCACCGGGTTTTTGATCTTCGCGGCGTCCGGACTCCCCTGTGCGAGGCCGAGAGTCGCCGCGCTCGCGAGCGCGAGGACCACAATCATCGTAGACATCGCCGATGCCGGCCGAAATGTGGCGGAGGGAGAGGGATTCGAACCCCCGGAACCCTTTCGGGTTCAATGGTTTTCAAGACCACCGCCATCGACCACTCGGCCATCCCTCCGCGTCGAGATTCCGGCCTGAATTCGTGCCACTGCTCGCGAATCCGCGCGTCCTGCCGGTCATGCGTCACCGCAAGTGTAACGATCGCTACGATGCGGGACGACACGGCACCGCGACTTGACTATTGTAGCGCTCACACACCGAAGAGGCTGCACTGCGCCGCAACTGGCTGTCTGGATAACGAGTCGCAGATCGACCGGCCTATTTCTACACGTCTTGCGCGCGTCGGCGTTTTAGAGCGATGTAGCCGCAGGGCTTTCAGCCCCGCGACCACGCGGCGGTGAAGGGGCCGCGGCCGTGCCATCGAAAAACGCTGTTAGGCGAGGAAATTGTGATCGAGAGACGGCGGCGTTCGGCCATGTGCTAGCGCCGCTGTTGTTGTTTCGGTTCTCAGGCGACCGCCAGCGACCTGACGTCCATTTCACCGAATCGGAACGCTTCGAGAAACGCGTCGACGACGTAGGGATCGAAGTCCGTGCCGCGGCCCTTCAGGAGAATGTCCTTGGCTTCGAACGGCGACATCGCCTTGCGATAGGGACGGTCGCTGGTCAACGAATCGTACACGTCGGCGACCGAGATGATGCGAGCCTCGAGCGGAATCTCCCCGCCTCGAGTCGTGTGATAGCCCGATCCGTCGAACTTGTCGTGGTGCGAGAGCACGATCGGGATCACGCGACGCAGCGACCCCCCGACGGTTTCGAGCATCGCGACGCCCTTGTCCACGTGCGTCTGCATCTCGTGATACTCCTCGGGCGTGAACTGCGCCGCCTTGTAGAGGAGATCCCGGCTGATATCGAGTTTTCCGATGTCGTGGAGCAGGCCTGCCGCACGGACGTCCTCGATGCGGTCGGCGCTGAGCCTCAGGTGCGCGGCGATGCGCGACGCATAGACCGACACGCGGTAGGAATGGTGCTCGGTGTATTCGTCCTTCGAGATGAAATGCTGGAGCAGGGTCAGGACGCCGTTGTAGGTCTCGCGAAGTTCTCCGAGCTGCATATTCTTGTGCTCGTAGAGCGAACCCATCAGGTATCCGGTCACGATGAGGATGCCGCCCCAGGCACTCAAATCGAGCCAGGTGCCGAGCGTGATCGACTCACCAGCGGCTCGTCCCAGAGTCGAGGGCGAGAGGGTGAGCAGCACCACGAGGAGGACGCTGCCGAACGCGGTGAACGTCGCGTGCCGACGGCCGTAAAGATACGCGGAACCGAGCGTGGGAAGGGTGTAGAAGCTGAGCATCATCCGCTGCGCGTCCACGATGAAGTTCAGGAGCATCGCGATGATGAACATCGAAAGAATGAGCCACAGTTCCTTGTTCACTTTCTCGAGAGACCGCATATGCTTTCGTGTCATCTCTGGTGCTCGCTTCAGATCGTGTTTGGCGTTGTTAAGAACAGCAGCAGTCGCCCGACAAAGGCCCGAGAGATCGCAACAAGCGTTCCGCGCGGCCGCCGCTCCAGCGCGTAGAGCGATCCGACGCAACCGACTCGCGTTGTGATGTTTAGCACGCCTAGCGCGTTCGGACTGGCTCAAGCTCCACCTTAAGGGCGAGCTCCATTTTGGAACACGATCGGCCAAAATCTGGATCATGTCCCCACCCCTCCGGGGCGCCCCCGGCGGATTGCGCGCGGGCCCCGGTTGGCGTTCGGCGCGCGTTCCAGATCGCGGAAACGAGTGGGCTGGCTCGCGCCGCTACCGAAATTCCTCGGGCTATCGCAGCATCACGACGATGTCATGAGCACGCGGCGCACTTGCATAAGTCACGTTCTCGGAATCGCAGAATCGCAATCGGCTAGCAGGCAGATCCCTCCATCCCCTCGCGCTCTCATCCTCCCCACGCCGCGCATTGTCGGGATCCGGAGTGATGCCGGCGTCGTGGCGCGGAACGATCGTGACCCGATCATTCGAGTGCACAGCACCGCGATGGCGCTCTGGCTGCTGGATCCACCTCGACGCTTACGTCGCTCGAAGGCTTGGGCGCCCTCATCCTCGTCCAGCCACTCTTAGACCGTCTTATGGCGGGTGTGACCGAGAACCAACTACTGCCTGCGAGCAAGAGAGTCGGGCTCAGAAAAGAAACGGGATGCCAATTTATCTTTCGAACTGCGAGGCGAGATGCAGCGCCAGTTCGAACGTGGCCGGAGGAATGGAGAAATGGCTGACGAGCACAGAGCGGAGAATCGGGGCGTCGTCCGCAATATATCGGACACGGCGCGTTGGGCAGCCGTGTTTCGCGCGCGGGAAACAGAGCGGCCAGACGCGCTGTTTCGTGATCCCTACGCGGAACGATTGGCAGGCAAGCTGGGCGTGGACATCTCGAACACGCTTCCCGAAGGCAACAGTCACGCGTGGGCGTGGGTCGCGCGGACGTTTCTTTTCGATGAGTTCATCACGCGGGAGTTACAGCAAGGCGTGGACATGGTGGTGAATCTTGCGGCCGGGCTGGATGCGCGGCCGTACCGCATGGCGCTTCCGGCTTCGTGTCTGTGGATCGAGGTCGATCTGCCGGGAATCCTGGACTACAAAGAGGAGATTCTGACCGAGGAAAAACCGACATGTCATGTGGAGCGAATCCGCCTTGACCTGTCGAACGGGGGCGCCCGGCGAGCGCTTTTTGCGGCGTTGGATCGCCGCGCGCGAAAGATTTTGGTGCTCACCGAAGGCCTGCTCATCTATCTGGATGCGGAAGAGGTCGCCACTCTCGCGGAAGACCTTCGCGCAGGGCCACATTTTCAGCGGTGGATCATGGACCTCTCGTCACCGGGATTATTGCGCATGATGCAGCGCACGACGGGAACACACCTGAGCGAGGTGGGCGCGGCATTCAAGTTCGCTCCGTCGGAAGGTCCGGCGTTTTTCGCAGCGCACGGATGGGAACCGCTGGAAGTGAAGGGACTGCTACAGACTGCCACTCGTTTCAAGCGGCCTCCGTTCTTCTTGCGAATGTTGGGACACTTGCCGGAGCGCAAAGGACCGGCAGGAAATCGCCCCTGGTCCGGCGTGTGCCTGTTTGGGAAACGTTAAATGAGAAGGCTATCAGCCGACATGCCTCCCTTCTTGTCCACGGCCAACCAGCGCGGTGTTGGCAGGAGGTGATGTCGGCACGACTCAACCGATGTGGGTTGACCGCCTGGACGTCCGTTGGCGCGACGGCCCCGCTTTCGCGCCAAGTGCTTTTACAAATTCCTGTCGACGTCAGCGGCACGCACGTTGTGACGCCGCGTGCATACGAGGCACCGATCGAAGGGACGTGCTGAACTCGTCGTATACTTTTTGACGCTCCCCGGAGTCTACCCATGAAGTCGTTTCTGGCGGTCGTCATCGCGATCTCGTCGGTGTCGTTCGTTCAGGCACAGTCACTCGTCGACGCCGCCAAGAAGGCGCAGGACGAGCGCGACAAGGCAAAGCCGACCCAAACACCGGGCACAACCGACAGCTCGGGGGTGACAAAGGTCTATACCAACGAGGACCTCTCGGACGAGCCGCTGGCCGCGACGTCAGCCAACGAGGCGAAGACCCCGGCCGCCACGAAAGCCGAGAAGACCGACGGCCACGCCAAAGGCGAGGCGTACTGGCGGAGCCGCGTCGCGCCGCTGCAGAAGAAGATCGACGAGAGCCAGCGCAAGTCGGACGCATTGCGAAAACGGATCGCCGAGCTGACAACCGAGATGGATGGTCTCGTGCCGGTGAATCCACGGCCTGGCAGTGTCGCATCTGAGCGCCAGAAGCTAATCACGCAGGCGGACCGGCTGGAAGCCGAGATCAGTGCAGAGAAGAAAGCCCTCGGCGATATTGAGGAAGAAGGACGACGAGCCGGGGCGTTGCCAGCCTGGTTTCGCTAGATCGCGTCGGCGTGCACGCGTCGCTGATCGCGTTGACGCGTGTCCGTCACCTTGCGGCGATTTAACGGTTCGGCGTACCAGCCCGGGCCGCAAGTAGACTTGTCAGATATGGCCGAACATTCATCCCACATCCTCGAACTGGCGCGCAAGGGCGCGGAACATCGGTACGCAGAACTGCAAGCGGAGATCGCCACTCTCGTAAAGCACTTCCCGCACATTGCGAAAAAGACCGGTAGGCAGATCTCCAAGGCTGTCTCCCACGGCGCCGCGTCGATTGAGGCCGAAGCGCCGAAGGTCAGACGTCGGGTGAAGAAGATGTCGGCGGCGGCGCGGAAGGCCGTCAGCGACCGGATGACGAAGTACTGGGCGACGCGCCGCAGGGCGAAGAAGAGCTAGCGCGCGACCGATGGATCTTCCACCGCAGACGGACACTGAACGGCTGGCACAGGAGCGGGATCTCCTGCACTGACGACTCGACCAGCAAGTTGGCGAACCGCGTCCGGTCGTCATGCAGCACGTGAGATTCCGGCTCGGGGGCAACCGGTGGCATATCGATTGCTCTAAGTTTTGCGTATGAGAACCGTACTCAAGACATTGGTGCTTGCAACCGTGCTGCTCGCTCTCGCGGCGACGGCCAACGCTCAGGTTTCCTTTGGCGTCCACGTGGGCGAACCGCCCGCCCCGCCGGCGTACCGTGTGCCCCCGCAGCCCGGTCCTGACTACGTGTGGATCGAGGGCTATCAATCGCTCGAGGGTGGGCACTACAGATGGCATGATGGCTACTGGTCGCGGCCAGCGTATGACGGCGCCTACTGGGTCGCGCCCTACTATTCCGGCGGGCAGTATTTTGCCGGCCATTGGGAAGGCGCTCGCGGGAATGTGGCCCACGACCACCAGTGGGACCGAGGCAACCAGCGGGACAACGGCCGCTACAATCCCGACAATGGATCGTATCGAGACACCGGGTCGGCGAACGCGCGTGCGCAGGCACAGGCGACGGTGCGATCCGCTTACCTGAAGGTGCTTGGCCGCGAACCGGATCCGGCCAGCTCTGGCTGGGTGGATGCCGTGTTCACCAACCAGATGTCTCAGCCGCAGCTCGAAAATGAGCTTCGCAACAGTGCCGAATACAGGCAGAAGCACCCGGGCCGATAGACCATCGATTCGGTCGTCAGCCTGCGGACGCCAGACAAAGCGGCTTCAGCAGTCGGTGATCTCTGATGATTGTGCCGCGCCCTCGTACAGTCTCAGATGGCCGAACGAGCCTGACCCAAGTCGATTGTGCGACCACCGAGGAGCATTCGTCGCCACGACTATTCGACATCATCAAGCATGACGTTCGAACTCAGGTCGCATCTGGACGAACAAATGTTCCGGTTCAATCAGCGCAGGCGAACGGACACTGAGCGGTTCGAGTTGGCGATGCAGAGGATTGGGGGACGGCTTCAGAACTACATTTCCGTGCTCGTTTCCGGTCGGTCGGCCCAATCCCCCCAGTACGTTCCCCTCCGCAATTCCGGCCATGAAGGCGGCGACTTCGTGTTTCACCGGAGATAGCTGCAGTAACGTCCACACGCCTGACAATCTGCTTTTGGAAAACGCATTTCTCATGCGGTCCGTCTGGGAGACGCCCGCGACCGGTGAAGGTTCTTCGATGAGTCCACCACCATCCGGTAAGGGTAAGACTTTGTACCGCAACCGCAGCGCGCTGAGGTCCCAAGTCCGAGTACAGAGCGATAGCCGCGTGTGTAACCGCAAATGTAACGATCGGGTCAGAACGGGATGATCAGGAGGCCACGGGACGGCTGTTGAGAGACTCGCGCTATCTGGTGTGTCGTGCGGACCTTAGGTGGAAAATCGCGAATTTCAGATTGCGGCCAGTCACGTTCTCAAGATCACCGCAATCGCCACTCGGCCATCCCTCGCGCGGTGGCCCGAATCGTGTCGGCGTATTCAGGGCGTGTTCAATCGGCGGCCAACTGTCGTCACGCAGATTGCAGAGCCCCCGCTCACACGTTGGCCGTGAGCCGCTCCATCATCGGTTTTCCCGCCTCCAGCGCCGTGAGAATACCGTCGAGATTCACAGGCGCGCGGCGGAAGACGTCGTCGCCGACCGCGGCGGAAATCGCGTTCAGAACCGACGCGCAACCGGCCGCGACCGGAGGCTCGCCAATGCCGCGCGCGCCAACCGGCGTCTCCGGATCCGGAAGCCCGACCGCCGCCCAAGTCATATGTGCCGGCGCATCCAGGATTGTTGGGGGTTTGTTGTAGTGGAACCGTCTGGCGAGTGCCAGGCCATAGTGCTGGTCGTACACCCACTTCTGGCCGATGGCATGGGAGATCCCCAACATCGAACGTCCGAGGACCTGGCCGCCCAGAGCCGCCGGATGGATGACGGTCCCGACGTCTGCGACAGCAAGGAAATCAACAATGTGGTACGCGCCCGTTTCGACATCCACTTCGACTTCAGCAAAGGACGCGACGAACGACAGCGAACTCCCATCGTGGGGGTACGTGTCGCGTGCCACGCCCATGAGGCCCTGCCCCGCTAGCGCTGCGGCCGACCGCTTGGTAAACACATTGATGTCCGTGGGGAGCTCGTGGCCGTCGTAGATGCCTCCGAGCTCGATCGCCCGCTGCGCGGCGCGCGCGAGCGTAATGCCGGCACCGCCGCCCTTGCGCGACACGCGCTCGTTGGCCACGACGTAGTCCTCGGGCCGGCCGCCGAGATCCTTCGCGGCGATCTGCTGCAGCTTCGTGACCGCATTGCTCGCCGCGGCATGCGCGGCGCGCGTCATCGCGTGCGTCGTCTGGCTGCCGCCAGAGACGCAGCTCCACGGCAGGTTCTTGGACGTGTCGCCCCACGTGATGTCGACCTTGTCCCAGGGCACGCCCACCATTTCCGCCGACACGCGCTGGCAATCGGACCACGATTCGGTGCCAAGATTGCCGATGCCCGTCTGGATGGCCATCCGACCGTCCGGCTTGATGACAAAGAGCCCGTCGAAGCCGACCGAGCCGGCGCTATACGAGCTGATCGCCACACCGCTGCCACGCACCTTCGAGCCCTGACGCTGCCCGCTCCGGGCTTTGCGTTCATCCCACTTGAAGATCTGCGCGCCCTGATCGAGCGCCTCCTTGATGAAGCAACTGGTCGAATACGCCCGGTCGCCCCGCGCATTCGCCGGGCCGAATTTGGCTTTGCCCGCAGGCGCATTGATCTTGCGCATCTCGACCTGATCGATCCCGAGCTGGCGCGCCGCCTTGGCGATCACCGGCTCCATCAGGACGATGCCCTGCATGCCACCAGGCTGGCTCTGCGCGCGGCGAGGCGGCGTGTTGGTGATCGCGGTCACGCCTCGCCAGCGCATGGCCTCCGGCTGAAACAGCAGCGACGCGAAGCGGCCGGCCGTGCTGCCGTCGGCGCCCGGGCCGTACGGCCCGCCGTCGACCACGGTGTACATATCGAGGGCGGTGACTCGGCCTTCCTTGGTGAACCCGACCTTCATCCGGCCGTGCAACGCGGGACGAGCGCCGCCGATGCCGTGTTCTTCCTCGCGGCTAACCCGCATCTGCACCGGCGTGCCCGTCTTCTTGGAGAGGAGCGCCGGGATGATGTCGGTGACCGACCCCGTTCCCTTGCTCCCGTAACCGCCGCCGCAGTACTCGCTGATGACCACGACGTTCTCCGGCTCCATGCTCAACCAGCGCGTCACCGACATCACAGTCTGCACGACGCTCTGGGTCGACAGGTGAATGTACACCTTGCCGTTCTGCCAATACGCCATCGAGGTGCGGCTCTCGAGGCATTGATGGCTGGTGTTCGGCGTCACAAACGTTTCGTCGAGGATGAGCGACGCCTTCTTGAAGCCGGCCTCGATGTCGCCGAAGGACCAAGGCGCATCGGTGTCCTTGCCGAGCGGCAGACGACCCGCTTTGTACTCCTCGACCTCTGCGTCTGTCCATTTCAGATTCTGAACCTCCGGAAGCGGCGTCGGCTGGCCCGGCGCTGCGGCAGGACGGATCCAGACGTTCCCCTCCACCCGGGCATTCATCGCACCCGGCAGCAGCGACGCGACCGGATCCACACTGAACGGTAGCGGTTCCCACTGAATCTCGATTTTTTCAATCGCTGCAAGAGCCGTCAGTTCATCGACGGCCGCGACCGCCAGAACCGGTTCGCCTTGATAAAGCGGCTCGTTGGTCAGCGCCTTCTCGCTCTTCATGTTGGCTTTGATGACCTGACCCGCGTCGTTGACCTGATCCTTGGGACCAGGCACCTCATCGGCCGTCAGAATCGCTTTCACGCCGGGCATGGCGAGCGCCGCGCTGGTGTCGATGCTCTTGACACGCGCGTGCGGGAAAGGGCTGAGAAGGAGCCGCGCGAACAGCATCCCCGGCGCGCGGAAATCTTCGGCGTACCGTGCGCGACCAGTGACTTTGGCGAGAAGGTCCGAGGTTGAGTAGTTCTGACCGACCAGCTTCTGTTCAGCCATTTCGGACCTCCACCCAAATGCAAATTCTGCCGGATTCGGATCGCGTCTACAGGCGAAGAGTATATCCGGCCCGCGCTCTTTGTGGGAGAGAGTCGTTTGAAACTGTAGGGGTTCAGCTTCCTTACGCCGCCACGAACTCCGCTGTGTCACGATGGCGTGATTCCGTCACTGCAGGAGGACATCCATGTTCGGTTCCCTCGGTCTG
>DASXGC010000095.1:0-38664 GCA_036489235.1 Vicinamibacterales bacterium | reverse complement strand
GTGTCGACGACGTTCGGGTCGTACATGGTGCCACGTCGTTCACGCAGGATATCGAGCGCGGCACCTTCGGTCATCGCGCGACGGTACGGACGATCGGACGTCAACGCGTCGAAACAATCCACCACCGACAGAATCCGTGCGCCAATCGGAATCGCTTCGCCGCGAATGCCCCGAGGGTAGCCGCCGCCGTCCCAGCTCTCGTGGTGACACCGGACGATCGGCACCACCGGATACGGAAACTCGACGAGCGACAGGATGTCGGCGCCGACATCGACGTGCAGCTTCATCTTTTCGAATTCGCTGGCGGTCAGCTTGCCGGGTTTGTTGAGGATGTACTCCGGCACCGCCAGCTTGCCGGTATCGTGCAGCAGTGCGGCGGCTTCGATCGCCTTGAGGGCCAGTTCGTCGCTGATGTCCAGCGCCCGCGCGAGGCCGACCGCGTACGCCTGCACACGCCGCACGTGGCTGTGCGTCACATCGTCTTTGGCGTCAATCGCCATGGCCAGTGTCTCGACCGTGGAAAGGTAGAGCCTGTCCATGTCGCCCAGATGCCGGCGCGCATCGTCGAGGCGGCCGAACGACGAGCGCAGCGTGAGGTGGAACACAGCCAGCAGCGGCAGCACCATCGCCGCAGCCATCAGACTTCCCTGCTGGAACAGCAATACCAGACAGAACGCCACCGACGCCGATCCGAGGTAGCCGACCCAGAGCCAGCCGAAGTGCCGCTTCCAGATCACGACCGGAGAGTGTGCGCTGTCGAGTCCGATGACGACTGCCGTCAATCCAGAATTGAGCGCGAAGTAGACGATCGTGAGCGCCAGAAGCGGCAGCACGAGGCCGACGATCGGCGTGTGGCTGACGATCAACGGCTCAACACCTGCGAGCGCGAAAAAGGATTGGCCGGCGCACCAGATTGAGATCGAGAGCGCCGCGCAGTTGAACGCGCTCTGCCATGGTGTGAAGCGTTTGCGGAGTGCGAAGGCGAGACCGTGTGCCGCGATCGCCAGGGTTGCAGGACCGGGTCCAAAGAACAGCGCCGCGGCGATCCAGAACGTGTCATCGATGCCGATGGTTGCGTCGACCGACGACGACTTCAGACGATACCAACCGGTGATGACCGCGAGCGCTACCAGCGTCAGCCAGACGAGCGGCTGCGGCAGGCGTGCGACCACCAGCGCCGCCTGGGTCAACACCATGACGCCAGCGAACACGACGGTGCGCAGATAAACCGGCAACGCCGAACGCGAACGGCCGGCGGTCAGAGCGTTCATCGAACCCGCTACCTCGGATCTTCCGCCGTCATCGACGAACCCCACATGATCGACGTGCCGTCAGTGACGTCGCTGCTGCCCCACATGATCGATTGACCTTGCGGGTTGTAAATCGTCGAGCCCCACATGATCGACTGGTCCGCCGTCCAGCCTGCGACCTGGCCATAAAGCATCCATTTCGGCACCATCGACGCGAGCGGATTGGACAGGCCCAACAGGTTGAGATCGCCGACTCGCAGCAGCGACGGGTTGAGCCACGCGAGCAGAGCGGTGACCGGCGAGAGCAGCCGCAATGCGCTGCCCTGATACAACCGCGTCGCCAGTGAGCCCGTGTCCCAGAAGGCGACGCCGCTCGCGGGAGTCAGGATGCCGCCAACCAGCGTCGACACCAGTTGACCACCAAGGCCGCTGGCCGCAATCTTTCGCGACGCCCAGAAATTGACGCTGCCTGCACCGGCGCCCATCAGTCCGCCGTCCTTGACGAACGTCGCACCCATCTGAAGCGCAAGCTTCACTTGTGCCGGTGCCAGATTCGGCGTCCCTTGCAACAAGAGCGCGACGCCGCCGCTGACCATCGGCGCGGCCATGCTGGTGCCGCTCAACTGCATGTAAGAGTTCGAGCCGGAGCCGGCCGTGTGCAGGTAGGAATACTCCTCCACCAGGTAGGCACCGTTCGCCTCGAGCGAGATGATCTTGTTGCCGGGCGCGGCGACGTCCGGTTTGACCGCGAAGTCGTACTTGGTCGGGCCGCGCGAGCTATAGGTGGCCACGGTGTCGTCGCTGCGGTCTGCCGTGGCCCACGTGTTCAGCGCGCCGACGGTAATCGCCGCCGGAGAGTTGCCGGGCGACATGATGCCGCCCAGAATCTGCGACCCGTTGTCGGCGACGCCGGTATTGCCCGCCGCCGCCACCACGACGATTCCGGCCTGAACGGCATTGGCAACCGCCTCGCACAAGGGATCGGTCGCCGCCGATTCGCCGACCGGGTGACCGAGTGAGAGATTGATGATCCGAATGTTGTAACGCGTGCGGTTCGCCACCGCCCACTCGATGCCGGCGATGACATCGCTGGTCAGGCCCGAGCCGTCCGCACCGAGCACGCGCACGTTGACGAGCTGCACGCCCGGAGCGACGCCGCCGTCGTAGAGACCAGTCACGTTTCGCGCGGGCGCACCGGCGCCGGCGATGATGCCGGCGACGTGCGTCCCATGTCCGTAGGCGTCAGCGGTCGAGGGATCGCCTGTCACGAGGCTGACATTCGCGACGACTTTGCCGACGAGCGCGGCATGCGGCGAGATCCCTGAATCGATGACGGCCACACCGATGCCCTGACCGGTGACGGCGGGAATCGCACCGATGCCGAGCAGTCCTGGCGCGCCGGCGCGGGTCAGGTCGGCGGCGGTCGCCTTGTTGGAGACCGACATCGAGGTCCGGACAATCGGGTCACCCGACAAGTGATCGATGGCACCATCCGCCGCGAGCTCTGCGAGTTCCAGACTGTTGGCCGCGACCACGGCCTCGTTCGACAGCTGACGCAGCACCTGGAGGTGATGGCGCGCAGCAAGCGCAGCGACCTGTGCCGCGTCTCCGTGAACGATGACTCGCGTCCGCGCGATCGTCAGTAGCGTTCGATGCGCGAGCAGGTCGTCTGACAGGTGCGCAGCATGTTCGGCAACCGAACCGCGAATTCCGAGCGCCGAGCCGACGATCAGGGCGCAAACCAGAGCGAATCGTTTAATAGTCATAAGATGACATTGACGTATTCAATGAACGACATCTGTTCCAATTGCAATCAACCTGCCGGTCCATATAATTCGGTGCATTCCCGTTAAACACCTGATAAATTGCGGTATATGTGGATCAACCGGTCTGCATATGCCAAAACGTGAACGTCTCACAATGGGACACACTCGCTCGGCCGAGGACCTATATTGGTCAAAAGTCTGAGACTTATCGACAAATGCGCGGGCGTGTTCCGTCGCGCAAGCGTGTGTTCTGAAACGAAGCAGTCTGGCTAGGTGTCCAGCGCTTGAAGGGCCTTGGCGGTGCGGATGTAGTCCTGGTAGTGGCGGTGGTACAACTCGAGCTTTTCGCGGTCAACGCTCTCGATCCGTGCGCGCGCGAGCGTTGATGGCCCGAGCGCGGCGGCGTCATGCTCGGCTTGGGCGGCCTTCAACTTGTACTCGGCATCGTGGTGCTGTTCCCAGGCCAGCCAGTCGGCGGTCCACGCGGAGTGCGCCGCCTCGATCTGTTCGCGCGTGAACGGGAACGTCGCCCCGGCGGCGCGATCGAGCGCCGCGAATTCTTCGGGAAACAGGGTTCGCGCGGTCCTCGCCAATGGCTGCCAGACCAGCAACCCCCGCGGATCGGTTTTGACCGCGGCGATCGCCGGGCCGAACAGCTGCAGCAATTGCAGCTGGCGCGTCTGCGCGGTGTGCCCGCCGGCCGATTTCAGTGCGCTTGCGATGTGCACCGCCGCCCACGCGACCGCGGCGCCCACGACACACGCCGCCAGCAGTACGGTCACGTCAGTATTTGAGGACCGTGTGCACCGGGTCGGCGCCCAGCTTCGCGCGACCGTTCAGCGCGACGAGCTCGATGAGAAATGCGAGCGCATGGATCTCGCCGCCGCATCCTTTGACCAGGCTCGCGACTGCCGCCGCGGTACCGCCGGTCGCCAGCAAATCGTCGACGATCAGCACCCGCTGCCCTTTCTTCACACCGTCTGTGTGCATCTCGAGCGAATCGGTCCCGTATTCGAGATCGTAAGTCGCGCGGACCGTTTTCGACGGCAGTTTCCCGGGCTTCCGCACCGGCGTGAAGCCGGCGCCGATGCGATCGGCCACTGCAGCGCCGAAAATGAAACCGCGGCTCTCGACGCCAACGACGAGATCGATGCCCTGGTTCATGAAGGGGATCGCAAGGCCGTCAATCGCCGAGCGCAAGCCAATCGGATCCTGCAGCAACGTTGTGATGTCGTAAAACAGGATGCCGGCTTTCGGAAAGTCCGGCACATGACGAATCTGCGTTTTCAAGTGGTCCATGTTCATTTGATGGTGAAGCCGGTCTCACGGAACGTCGGCAGGGCATCTTCGACGTCCACGTCGGCGACCCGCGCACCGGGCGGCCCGTGCCGCACGTGGTTTTCGAAGCGGTCGACCGCTTCGATCTCGCCTTCGGCGAGCATTTCGACGCCGCCATCCGCTCGATTGCGCACCCAGCCGTTCAGGCCCTCCCGGACGGCGTTGGCCTGCGTGAAGTAGCGGAATCCGACTCCCTGTACGCGACCGGTGATGAGATATCGGCGTGCAATGCGCACTACGTGTCCGCCCGTACCTGAGAATTGCAGACGGGCCGGTATGATAGCATGACGAGTTTGAAGGTGAATCACTCGCAGCGTGTCTGAAGAAGCAGCATTCCCGTCCCTCAAGCGTTTTCTCCTCGGCAAGCCGATTCCTTCGCACCTGGCGCATCACGAGCGCCTGTCGCGCGTCACCGGTCTCGCCGTCCTGTCATCGGACGCCTTGTCGTCGGTGGCCTACGCCACCGACTTCATTGTCGCGACGCTGATCGTCGCCGGTACCCAGGCCCTTGGCTACGCGATTCCGATCAGCATCGTCATCACGACGCTGCTAGCGATCGTCGCGTTCTCGTATCGGCAAACCATTCACGCCTACCCGACCGGTGGCGGCGCCTACATCGTCGCCAAGGAAAACATCAGCCCGACCGCCGGCCTGATCGCGGCGGCGTCGCTGCTCGTGGACTACACGCTGACCGTGGCGGTCAGCATTTCGGCAGGAGTGCTCGCCATCACCTCGGCGGCGCCACGCCTCGACGTCTACCGCGTCGAACTGTGCCTCGGATTCCTGGCGATCCTGATGGTCGGCAACCTTCGCGGTCTGAAGGAATCGGGCCGCATCTTCGCTGTACCGACCTATTTTTTCGTCGTCAGCATCTTCGTGCTGATCGCAACCGGCCTGTATCGTTACGCGTTCGGCGGCATCGCGCCGGTCGAACCGTCGAGCGTTGCGACCGTCGGATCGCACCCGATCACGTGGTTTCTGCTTCTGACCGCGTTTGCGAACGGTTGCACCGCGATGACCGGGGTGGAAGCAGTGTCGAACGGGGTTCCGGCGTTTCGCCCGCCGGAAGCGAAAAATGCCTCGGCGACGCTCGTGCTGATGGCGGTGCTCGCGATCACGATGTTTCTCGGCATCACCTTCCTCGCGCACACCTATAAAGTGATTCCGACCGAAGCCGAATCAGGCATCTCCCAGCTTGGCCGGGCGATTTTTGGTCACGGCTTCATTTACTACACCGTGCAGGCGGCAACGACGCTGATTCTCGTACTGGCGGCGAACACCGCGTACGCCGACTTCCCCCGGCTGGCCTCGATCGTTTCCCGCGATCGCTATCTCCCTCGCCAGTTCATGAACCAGGGCGATCGACTCGCCTTCTCGAACGGCATCATCGTGCTGTCGGTGTTCGCGGCGGTGCTGATCATTGCGTTCCGCGGCAATACCCAATCGCTGCTGCCGCTCTACATGATCGGCGTCTTCATCTCGTTCACGCTGTCCCAGGCCGGCATGGTGATCCACTGGCGGACCACCCGGGAATTCGGCTGGAAAACCAGCGCATTCATCAATGGGTTCGGCGCCATCGTCACGGCGATCGTTCTGATCATCGTGACGGTCACCAAGACACTCGAAGGCGCCTGGATCGTCCTGCTGTTGATTCCCATCATCGTGACGCTGTTCAAGGCCACGCGGCGCCACTACGACCATGTTGGGTCGCAGTTGACGTTGAAGGGCTACACCCCACAGCGGCGCGTCCACAATACGGTGCTGATCCCGATCGGCGGTATCCAGCGCGCGGTCGTCGAGGCGCTGCGCTACGCCGAAACGCTGTCCGACGATGTGAGGGCGATCTACGTGGACGTCGATCACGGCGCCACCGAAGAGGTGCAGCGCGACTGGGCGATCTGGGGCGGGCAGGTGCAACTGATCGTGCTGCAGTCGCCCTTCCGCTCGGTGATGGAGCCGCTGCTCGAGTACATCGAGCAGGTCGCGAACGAGCGTGAGGACGACTACGTGACAGTCATTCTCCCCGAGTTCGTCCCGGCCCGGTGGTGGCAGCACCTGTTGCACAACCAACGCGCGCTGCTGATCAAGGGCGCCTTGCTCTTCCGTCCGAACCTGGTCGTCACCAGCGTTCCGTTCCACCTCGCGAAATAGAAGTTCCCGCCGTCGTTCGGCAACTGCGCCTCTTCGACCCTCGACGAGGGGCTACCGCGAGCGGGTTACGACGACGAACCGGACCAAGGGGGTATAGCTCCGCCACAATGCCCGTCCTGAAGTCGCCGACATCCCTTCCCGTTCGTAGACCACCCGCAACGGAATCCCTCGCGCGACGAACTCGTCGTAGGTGTTGCTCCGCATCACGCAGTAGAACGGTTGGGGCGACTTGAAGAAGGCGTCGGCTTCGGCTGGCTCTTCGAGAAACGTCGCGTGGCGACCGACGTAGAACCGGTATGCCGGCAGCCAGCGATTGAGCCGATAGCTGGCGATTCGGTCCGCTGGTTCCGCATGCGAGGACACCCAGTGCGCGATGTCGGGCACGACTTTCCGCTGTTCGAGCGCCGGCAGCACGTACACGATGAGGCCGGCATAGGTCGTCGCCAGCGCAACCATCACCAACCATGGCGCTCGCGGCGGAAGGCCGCCACGCACGTTGGTCATCGTGGTCAGTACGACGCCCGACAGGACCAGCACGGCCGGTACGATCACAGCCGAAGGAGGTAATTCGAGTCGAGCAATGAGGAAATAGCCACAGCCGAGGCCGACCGCGACGAGAAACGGGCCAATCAGATGTAGTCCGAGTCGCGAGGCGGTGTTTTTGCTCGCCCACTGATCCGCACGCACATCGCTCCAGGCCCGCGCGCAGATCAGGCACAACGCCGGCGCGGCCGGGAACACGTAGTGATCCAGCTTGAAGGTCGAAAGACTGAAGAAACCGACGACCGCCAGCACCCACGACCAGAGCAGAATTTCGATCGCGTCGAGCGGTTCTCGTCGCCGGAGTTTCCGGAGATCGTCGACGAGCCGCCCGATTAGGAGGCCCGTCCAGGGCAGCAGGCCGGCCGCGAGAATCTGGAAGTAGAACCAGAAGCCAGGCTGATTGGCGAAGCGGCTGGCGGCGAAGAGACGGAAGTTCTCGTCGAGCACGTATCCGTCCACGAAGCCCTGTCGAAACCGCAGGTACATGTACACGAACCACGGCGCGGCGATCGCGACGACGGCAATCAGGCCGATGCCCCAGCGCAGACCCAGCAGCCGGGGACGAAGCTCAGCCGAGCACGCAATCGCGATCAGGAATGTCAGCCCACACAGGACCAGCGCGATCGGTCCTTTCGTCAGGACGCCGAGCGCCAGCAGCACATAGCCGGCCCACTGCAGGCGCGGCCGGTCGCGCACCACTGCGATCGTCACGCAACTCGCGGCGCCGAACGTAAACAGCGTGAACAAGGTATCGAGAATCGCGTAGCGCGCCAGCGCAAAGAGGCCGGGGCTCGCCGCCAGCATGAACGCGGCGACGATTGCCGTATCGACCGAGATCGTGACGCTGCCGAACCACAGTGTTACGGCGACCAGCCCGAGCGCCGCGAGGGCTGGCACGATGCGGGCGGCAAATTCGGGGTCGTTGAACGTGCTGAACGCCAGGCCCTGGAGCTGGTGAAACAGAACCGGCTTATCGAAAAAGGGTTGCTCGTTGTAATAGGCCGCCCACCAATCGCCGGTCGTGACCATCTCACGGGTCGTCTCGGCGTAATGGGCTTCGTCGGGATCCCAGAATGTCGGGGCGCCGAGCCGCCAGAACAGCACGACGAACACGACGACCGCGCCAAGCAGGACGAGGGCGCCGTCCTGCCACCGCCGCACGGCACGAGCCCGCGCGACGACCTGTTCAGGCATGGCTGACGCCTGGCGGTCTTCGACTGGATCGCTCATGATGAGCGCCGAAGCGTCAGGCAAGGTTCTGTCGAGCAGGGCGTGGTGATTTTACACAAGTTTTAACAATTGCCGACACACAATTTACGAGCGCCGCACCGACCGTCCTTCCGACGGCAGCCTGTTTGGGGCGAGGGGCAACGGATGGCGGAGGCGGCCTCCCGGGCCTGCGGCACGCGGGTTGATACGGGTTGATACCATGCTGATCGGGTGATGCACTTCCGACGACTTCGTAGAGTTCCAGCGGCGGTGGCGAAGGCCCTTGTCGGGATCACGGCGTTCGTCCTAATCGTGACCGCCATCGCGATCGGCGTGGTCGAAACCGGATGGGCGAAGGAAGGGCTTCGGGACCTGATCGTCGGCCAGGCCAATCAATACCTCACCGCAACGCTGGCGATCGGTCGCCTCGAAGGGTCGCTCTTTCGTGGGATCGAGCTCGGCGATGTGAATCTCTCCAGGAACGGCCAGACGCTGATCCACATCGACGAAATTTCCCTGAGTTATGCCCTGCGGGAACTGTTCGACCGGGGCGTCACCATTCGCCGGGTTCGTTTGACGCACCCGGTCGTCGTCGGCGCCAGAACCACCGATGGGACGTGGGATCTTGCGGCGCTGGTCAAGCGCGACTCGAGTGAGGCTGGCCGCACCGGTCCCGGGCGCCCGATCACGGTGCAGTCGATCGAGGTGGTCAACGGTCACGTGTCGCTGCGAAGTCCACTCGATTTCGGCGCCGCCCACGTGCCGACGGACTTTGACGCGCTCAACGCGTCCTTCTCGTTCGCCTACTACCCTGTGCACTGGACGCTGACCTTCGATCGCGCGTCCTGGGTTGGCAGCGCGCCGGAACTCTCGGTGAATCCGTTGACCGGCGCTTTCGGCCGCGGCTCGAACGGCTGGTTCTTTCAGAAGTTCGCCGTGCACACGGCCCGATCCGCCTTCACTCTCGACGGAACCGTGAACAACGCCGTGAAGCCGACGCAGCTCGATCTGCAGGTGCGGGCTGACCGCTTTGCGTTCCAGGAATGGGCGGGCGTGATCCACGGCCTTCAGCGCATCGACGTCGAGACGTCGTTCGACGTGTCGCTGAAGGGCCCGCTGTCGCAGCTGGCGACCGATTTGCGCCTGAGGGGAAACGGAGGATCGGTCACCGGCAAGCTGACGCTCGACACCACCGTCCCCGGATGGCATGGACGAGGCGCGGTTGACGTCGCTCGTCTCAACCTCGCGCGGTGGATCAGCCAGCCGGATCGGCCGTCGGACATCACCGGTCGCGTGACCTTCGACCTTGCGCTGGAACTGGGCAATCACTTTCCGCGCGGCATCTTCAGCTTCGAGGGCGCCCACGCGATGTACATGGACTACGCCGGCGATCAGGTCCGCGCCCGGGGCCAGCTGACCGCGGACGCTGCCCTCATCACCCACGCCGACGCGCTCGCCTACGGCGCACGGGTCTCCATGGATAACTCGTCGATTGGACTCGCGGAGCCGTACCCGTTTCACTTCACGGGCACCGCCACCAGTGTCGACCTGCGTCGTGTGCCGGCCGCGGTGCCGGTGCCACATGTCGAAAGCCTGTTGGCGTTCGACTACGACGTCGCCGGCCGCTTCAGCGAGCCCTTCATCGCCGGGCAGGCGAAGTTCGCCGGATCCACCTTTCTGGGGGCGTTGATCGGGTCCGGCACTACCGGCACGATCGACACGTCCGAGCAGCCGCTTCACTACACCGGCTCCGGTGACATTACCAATGTTGATTTACATCATTTCGGAGAGGGACTGGGCGTCGACTGGATGCAGGCGCCGAGGTACGCCGGCACGATTTCCGGACGATTCAACGTCGACGGACGCGGCGTCGATCGGGCGTCGCTGGCGCTGACCGGCGGCGGACATCTGACGAGCGCCAACCTGTTCGGCGGCGCGCTTTCGGACGCGCAGGTTTCGATCGCGATCGAGGACGGGACGCTTCGCGCCTCCTACGACGGCGCTTTCACGCAGATCGATCCGAGCATTCCGTTCGAGGAGCCGCGGATCGCGGCGAGATTGACCGGGACCGGCCACGTCACCGCTGTCGTGCGGGAACTGCTGCGGCGCGACGTCACGCTGGCGGACTACGGCGTCGACGGTGCGATGACGCTCCAGCCATTTGTGTTTCACGATGTGGCGCTCGAGTCCGGCCAGATTGACGCCGAGCTCGCTTCTTCCACGCTCAATGTCCGGCGCCTGGATCTGGTGGGACGATCGATCACGGGAACGGGGCGTGGGACCGTCGCCCTGACCGACGATCGAGAGACGAACTTCGACTATGACATCCAGAGTGCGGATCTCGAACGACTTCGCGCGCTGACCGCGATTGAGGCGGCCGGCGAAGTTGCCACGAAGGGCCACGTGTCCGGGCGCTGGACCGTGCTGCGGGCCGTGGGCGACGCAACCCTTGACCGGCTGGCGGCCTACGACGTCACGGCGCTGACGACAACCGGCCACTACGACATCGTGTTGCCGTCGTTGAACATGGCCGACGTCACCGCCACGATTTCAGCGCGCGGCACATCGCTGACCATCGCTGGACAGGCCCTGGCGGAAGCCGCGGGAAACCTCTCGCTCGCAGCAGAGCGCCTCCGATTCGACGTTCAGCTGGCGCACAGTCGCGATCGTCACGGTGCGATCGCCGGCGATGTGGCCCTGCATCTCGACACCCGGCAGGTCGATCTCAACGCTCTGACCGTCACGGTGGGCAGCGCTCGATGGAGGCTGATCGACGGACGGCCAGCCGCCACGGTTGCCTGGAGCGACGATGAGTTGTCGATCACCGGCGCAGAATTCGACGGCAGCAACGATCAAAAGATCACCGTTGCTGGTTCCTGGCGGACCGATGGCGGTGGTGCCCTCCAGGTGACGGCGACCAACGTGTTTCTCGACTCCTTGCAGGCCGCGTTCGAACAACCCACGCTCTACGGCGGCGCACTCGATCTGGACACCACGATCAGCGGCACACGAAAAGCGCCGCGCGTGGTCGGAACGGTAACCGTCAACCACGGCCGCGTCCAGCGCCTCAGCTATCAGAAACTGACGGTTCGTTTCACCTACGCGAACGAGATCTTCGACGTGTCTGGGCGTCTTGACCAGGCGCCGGACGTCTGGATGACCGCCGTCGGCACGATTCCGATGGGTTTGTTTCGGTCCGACCTTCCCGAGCGCGCGATGGATGTCACCATCGAATCGAGCTCGATCAGTCTCGGTCTGGTCCAGGGACTGACCGACCTCGTCAGCGATGTGACCGGCGAGGCCAAAATCAACGTGAAGGCGATTGGCACGAGCCGCGATCCGCACATGACGGGCACCGTCGCGATCACGAACGGAGGCTTTCTGCTGACGTCAACCGGCTCGCACTACAAGAATATTCGCGCCGCGATGACCCTGGCTGCCGACCAGATTCGCGTGGATTCTCTGCACATCGAGGACAGCTCGGGCCGCCCCCTCGATGTCCATGGCAGCCTCGGCACTCACGAACTGAGTGTCGGCGATCTCGAGATCGAAGCCACGGCGAGCCGTTTCGAAGTGATGCGGAACGGTCTGGGACGTGTCAACCTGGACGCGTCATTGCGCCTGCGGGGCCGACTCGAGGCGCCGCGCATCGCCGGCGAGTTGACGATTGCCGCCAACAGCACGGTGCGTGTGGACGAGATCCTGCAACGCGCGCTGTTCCAGCCCTACTCGACCGAGGCCTCGACCGCGACTGACGTCGATGCGGTCAGGGCGCTGAACCCGTGGGATCGTCTCGGACTCGACATCCAGCTGCACGTTCCGGGCACGCTGCGCCTGACCGGCGACAATGTGCAGATTTCATCGAACACGCCGATTGGACTCGGCGAGGTCAACATCAAGACCACCGGCGACCTCTATCTCTACAAAGATCCGGGTGGGCAGCTCTCGGTGACCGGCTCGTTCGATTCGCTGAGCGGCACCTACGCGTTTCAGGGCCGCCGCTTCGACGTGGACCCGGCCAGCTCGATCAACTTTCGCGGTGATCTGAATCCCGGACTGTACGTGACCGTCACGCGGACGATTTCCGCCGTCCAGGCGCGGGTCAGCATTCTCGGTTCGCTGGACGAACCTGAATTGCGTCTGGCCAGCACGCCGCCGCTCGACGAATCCGACATCTTGTCGCTGATCGTGTTCAACATGGCCACCAATCAGTTGTCGGGGGCGCAGCAACAACAATTGCTGGTCCGCGCGGGTACGCTCGCCGCTGGGTTCCTGGCCTCGCCGCTGCTGTCCGCGCTCGAGAAGGAGATCGGATTCGGGATGCTCGAGATCGATCCGAACGGCGACAACGGGACCGGACCGCGCGTCACAATCGGCAACGAGATTGCGCCCGGCCTGGTGGCACGGTTCAGTCGGCAATTTGGAACCGACGAATACGACGAGGCGACCGTGGAGTACGCGCTATCGCGGGTGCTGCGGCTGCGCGCCAACTACTCCGATGCACAGTCGACCACGGGCTTCGCCGCGTTCCGACGCGTTGAGCACACCGGTTTGGATCTGATCTTCTTCTTCAGCTTCTGACGAAGACGCGCCCAGGGCCTTTTCAGTCCTGCGGCGCGCGATCGGGAAAGCGCCGCGCTACAGCAGCAGGGTCTCGACACGGTGGGCGTGCACCATGCCGTCGCACGGCGACCATGAGAACACGGTGAACCGGCCGTCCTGCGATGCGACCAACGCGATGGCGTCGTGCTGATCGTGCACGAACTGCGCGGCGGACAGATGGCGCGTGCCGCCGAGTTGCGTCGGGTGCAGCAGCGTCGCCCGGTCTCCCTCGATCGGTTCGGTCACGGTCACTTGCTCCACCTGTGCGGCGCCTTTGCGGCGCGAGATCTTCGCACCGAAGGCCAGCAGATCGTATTGAACGGTGACCACTGTGGCGCCGTCCACAGCGGTCAGTCCGGCCACGGCATCGACCGCGCGATTGACCGCGTCCTGCCAGAGCCGCTTGATCTTCTCGTCGGGGTTCTGCCGGTTCAGCTGGGCGAGTTCTGAGAACGCCGGTACCACGGCATACGGAATCGGCCGCACGATCGACTCTCGCCACATCTCGGATCCGTCGGGCACGACCAGTAACAGGCCGCCGCGGCCGTGCGCGCGCATGGAAACCGCGAGCTGCACCAGCACGTTGACAGAGTCGATTTCGGGCCGCCAGTCGGCCGGCGAATCGAATCCCAGCAGCGACGTCAACAGCGGTGGACAGTCCGGCAGGCTGGACGCTTTCTCGTCCACGATCTTGATTTGATCACCTTCGAGCACCGCCACGTTGACGAACTTCCCCGCCTCTTCGCCGCGGTGATGTTTGATCACCAGCAGGCCAGGCGCGGCCACCTCGACGACGACGCACATCGACGGGACGGCACGGATGGTGCCCCAGACCGACAGCCCGGCACCGTCATGCCAGACGCCGAGGTGAATGCCCGGACGTTCGACCGCGGGTGCCACCTTGACCAGCGCGCCCGGGACGAGCGGCAGCGGCTGCTCGAACATCAGCGGATGCGTGGCGCGCTCGGGTGACAGCAGCACCAGCGAAATCTTCGGGACGTAGCTCTCCTCGCGGCGCAGGCTGGCCCAGAAAGCGGCGTCGATGATCGCCTCAATCGTGTCGGCGGTCGGCGCGACGAACTGGGAAGGGCCTCTGCCATGACCGTCCGTGAGGTGTTGGGCAAAGTGCGCCTCGACCTTCGGCGCCACGATGCGTGCGGCCGGATAGGCGGGCTCGCTCATGGCCGGCGACGCGGAGTACCCGACCACGAGCGTCGTGCCTGCGGTCCACGTGGATCGCGCGGTCCGCCGCCCGGGCGCTGTCCCTGCGATCCATGCGCGGGCCGCGGACGCCGCGAACCCTGAGGACGGGGTGGGCGCTGATCGAGTGGCGGCGCCTGGGCGCGCGCCTGATAGTCGAAGTCCGGCAGCGTCACGCGAGGCAGCCGGCTGTTGATCGCCTTTTCGATGCCGCGGATGCTTCCCTCTTCCTCCGGCGCCATCAGGGTGAACGCCGAACCGGTGGTTTCGGCGCGCGCGGTCCGGCCGACACGGTGAATGTAGTCTTCAGGTACCAGCGGCACGTCGAAATTGACGACATGGCCAAGCGCGGTGACATCGATGCCGCGTGCGGCAATGTCGGTCGCGACCAGTACGCGGTACTTTCCGCTCTTGAATCCGGCCAGCGCCTCGGTGCGCTGGGCCTGCGAACGGTTGCCGTGAATGCGCTCGACCTTGATGCCCTGCTCCCCGAGAAACTTCGCCAGACGATTTGCCCGGTGCTTGGTGCGCGTGAACACCAGCGCGTCCTGCATGTCGCCCCCCCGGAGCAGTTGGAGCAGCAAACCCGGTTTCAGATGTTGCGGGACGGGATACACCGCGTGGGTGATGCCGACCGCAGGCGTGGATCGGCGTTCGATGTTGATCGTCGCCGGGTCCTTGAGCATCTCCCGCGACAACGCCGCGATCGGCGGCGGCATGGTGGCGCTGAAGAAGAGGGTCTGCCGCTTCGTGGGCAGGTGGCGCAGCACGCGGCGGATGTCGGGCAGAAATCCCATGTCGAGCATGCGATCGGCTTCGTCGAGGACGAGATGTTGCAGCCCGGCAATTTTCGCGTAGGGGAAACGGAAATGGTCGAGCAACCGGCCGGGGGTTCCGACGATCACGTCAACGCCGCTCCGAAAAGCATGCTCCTGCGGCCCCATGCCGACGCCACCGAACACCGCGGCCGCGGTCAGCGGCGTGTGGACCGCCAGATCGTCGAGATCTTCGACGATCTGCGCCGCGAGCTCGCGCGTCGGCGTCAACACCAGCGCCCGGGTGGTGCCGCGCGGCTTGTCGACGAGCTTGGTAAGGATGGGCAGCAGGAACGCGGCGGTCTTGCCACTGCCGGTCATCGCGCACGCCAGCAAATCCTGTCCGGCGAGCGCCAGCGGGATGGCGTCAGCCTGAATCGGCGTGGGCCTGGTAAATCCGAGGTCTTTCAGCCCCTGCAGCAGGCTGGGATGAAGTCCGAGTTTGGTAAATGGCACGGAACATTATGACAGCGGACGGCCGGTGTCGTACAATTGGCCCGTGAACAAATCGAGACCATCGCAACAAAAGCGCCAGCGCGAGCGTCAGCGCCAGGAACGCCAAAAGGAAAAGCAGGCCCGCCGACAGGAAGTCGCGGCGCAGAAGGCAACCAATCCGGGACGTGCCGACGGTGTGGATCCCGATCTCGATGGCATCAAGGCTGGTCCGCAGCCGCCGCAGGACTGGCAGATCGACGAAGCCGAGACGACCGAGACCACCGAGTAGTCTTCAGGATTTCGACGCCAGGTAGCGTTTCCGTGCTCTTGCCCGCAAGTCGGGTCGCGAGAGATGCACGGTGATGTCGTGCATCTTCCCGTCAAGCTTTTCCGGTGTAAAACCCAGCGCGTACTGATGGTGCAGTTCGTCGGCCACGCGCATGAAGGTGTTGGCCAGATCCCTCGCTGACGTCAACTCGAAGTAACCGCCGCCGGTCGCCGCCGCGATTTTCGGCAGACCTTCGTCCGGCTGCTCGGTCTCCGGCCGGCCGCCGAACCCGGCGCGCACGCCATTTTGTCCGGCCAGCCCGACCGCATAGACCATCACGTCCTGCTCTTCCGCGCGTTTCATCACGTCCTTCAGCGACTTGTTCTTGCCACTGAAGTTGAGTGGCTCGTCCACGCCGTCGGTGAATACGAGGATGACTCGGCGGCCCTGTTCGACCAGCAGCTTGTCGATCCCGCGGTCCACCGCGTTCCACAGCGGCGTCGGGCCGTCGCTCTGAAGCTCGTTGCGAAGGATGTTGAACAGGACGTCATGGTCCGACGTGAAGTCCACCGGATCGATCTGCACGTACTTCGCGAAACTTCCGATGCGCGCCTTGTCCTCGATTGCCATCGAGCGGACGAAAGCCTCGGCGGCCTTCTCCTCGAGTTCCAGGTTGGGCTTCATGCTGCCGCTGCGGTCCAGCAACATCACAACGGTGATTGGCTGGAGCTCGTTCGCGAACACCGTCAAGTCCTGCCGCTTGCCGTCATCGTCGACGGCAAAATCCTCACGGTTCAGATTCGGAACCAGGCGGCCCTGGCCGTTGGTCACGGTTGCCCAGACGGCCACCGTTCGCGTCGTACCCTTGAACGAGGGCGGCTGAGCCTGCGGTCCGGCCGCAACGGAAACAAGCCCGATCGCGATGGCGGCGATGACGACGAGCAAAACACGACGCATCATGAGATTTCTCCAGCGGTGGCTCTTCGATGGTAGTCGTCCCGGTCGACCGCTGCCGGGTGACAATTTCGTGACAACCGCGGCGAAGATGGCCCGCTCGACCGCTCACTGATTCTGGTCGCGGTTCGCGCCGATAGTCTCACGGAGAGGTCTCCACACGTGATGCGCGTCACTCCCCGGATTCTGGCGGCACTGGCGGCCGCCCTGTTCACAGTGGGCACTGCCATTCTGACGGGCGCGGCCGATCAAGGTTCAATGCGCGGCACGGTGTTGGACGAGTCTGGCGGGCTGCTCCCCGGTGTCACCATCGTCGCTACGAACCTCGAGGGAGAGGTGTTGACTACGGTCGTCACCGACGCGACCGGACACTTCGCGCTGGCGGCGGTTCCACCCGGTGTGGTGCACCTGACGTTCGAACTGGCCGGGTTCACGACCGCGGCGGTTGACGTGACGATTCGTGCCGGCGTCGAGTCGCGCCTCGGGCAGCGCCTCGCGCTTGCCGGACGCTCCGAAAGCGTCGAGGTCCGCGGTCAGGCGCCGGCCGTGGTACCCGCGCCGCGGCAGATGGTCGCGCCGCCCCCACCGCCGCCGGCCAAACTGGTCGCAGTGGCGCCACACGATCATGCGTCCGTTTGCGGGCCGGCCAAGAGGAATCACGGCATCGATGCGCTCGGAACCGTCCGCGCCGTGCGGCGCGGCGAGGTGCACGACTTGTACTCAGCCGGCGACGAACTGACCATCGACGGCGGCACACTCGATGGTCTCGAGGTCGGACGGAATCTCACCGTTCGCCGCTATTTCACGCTGCGGGGCTTCGTCAGCGGCGCCAATGCCGGTGAGCACACCGCCGGCCTGCTGCAGATTGTCGCGGCTGAGGAACACACCTCGGTCGGAGTTGTCATCTATGCCTGTGACGAGATGCGACCGGGTGATTTTCTGGCGGCCTTCAACCCGGAGCCGGTCCGCACGCCACAGCCGCCGGCCGCTCCGGACTTCGACCAGGCAGCGCGGATTCTCTTTGCCGACGCCGATGTTCTGCTCGGCGCGCCGGGCCGCTCGATGGTCATTGATCGCGGCGCCGATTACGGCTGGCGGGCTGGTCAGCGGGTTACGCTGTTCCGACGCGAGAACAAACGCCGGCCGACCATCGTCGGCGACGCGGTCGTCGTCGCGGTGCGCGTCGACTCGGCGACTATTCGCATCCTGAATATTGTTGACGCCGTCTCGCCAGGCGATTGGGCGGCACCGCAACAGGGTTCAGTCTCGACCGCGTCCGTCACGCCGGCCTCGTCCGATCGTCCGCGCCGCTAGTCGCCGCTCGCCGACCTCTCTCGCTCACGTTGCCCCCGTCTGCGGGTACCGTCCAAGCGTTGTTCAGACATTAATGTCGGCTCGCGCGGCGATCCGCCATTTACGTCGCGGCCACGTCCTGCTTGCGAAATTCATACAGATACGCCCAGCCGAAAATGATCCGTCGGCGGAATGTTGCGACATTTCTGTCGTCGCATTTGCGAAGTGTGACATTTGCGTTGCAGATGTGTCGCGATCGTGACAACTGCTGAATCTCGGTAAACCCCGCAAAACACGAGAGTACATCTCCAGCCCTGACGCAGCTGGGCTGGTGTGACGCTTGCTCCATCGACCATCAGTCACTGGTACGCCGGAGTTTGTACGCCCAATCTCACGCGGAGGCATGGATGAGAGCACGGATTGCGTTAGCGGTCGGGGTGTTGCTATTGCTGTTTCATGGAACTGGCTTCGCCCAGTCATTCCAGGGCGGCTTGCGCGGCGTCGTGAAGGACGCCGGTGGTGTGATTCCCGGCGTGGAGGTGACGCTGACGAACGAGCAAACCAACATCAGCCGCTCGGTCGTCACCAATGACGGCGGCGACTTCGCGTTCGCGAGCGTCGATCCAGGCACCTACATCCTGAAAGCGTCGCTGCAGGGGTACAAGACATCCGAGCGCGGAAGCATTCGCATCGGCACCCAACAGTTTCTGACGCTCGATCTCACCTTGGAAGTGGGCTCGATTGCGGAGAACGTGACGGTGACCGGTTCGGCGCCGCTCATCGACACCTCCAACGCCTCGACCGGGACCGTGCTCGACTCGGCGGCGCTCCAGGCACTGCCGTCACCAGGCCGGTCCGCGTATCTCATCGGCACCACGGTGCCGACGGTCGTGGCCTCAGGCGACGGCCAGTTCAATCGACAGCAGGATCAGACCAACGCTTCGCTGCTGTCGCTCGGTGGCGGCACCAGGCGCGGCAACAACTACACGCTTGACGGCGTGGCCGTCACCGATCTCACCAACCGCGCCGTCGCCAACCCGACGATCGAGGCGCTCGACGATGTGAAGGTGCAGGTGCACACCTACGACGCGGAGATGGGCCGCACCGGCGGCGGCGTGTTCAACACGACGCTGAAGTCGGGGACCAACAATTTCCACGGCACCGCGTTCTTCCAGACGCGGCCGGTCTGGGGTTCGGCCAACAACTACTTCTCGCAGAAGGCGTTCGAGAGCTGCGCGGCCGGTGACAGTCTGTGTGTATCCAAGAATCAGAAGCCCAACACCGCATGGTACGTTCCCGGCGGCGGTTTTGGCGGGCCGATCGTCAAGGATCGGACCTTCTTCTGGTTCGCGACCGAGGACTATCACAACATCTCCACCCGCAATGGCGCGCTGATTCTTCCGACTCAGGCCGAGCGGAACGGCGACTTCTCGGCGGTGACCAACGCGAGCGGTGCACACATCACCATCTACGATCCGCTCACCCACCTGCCGTTCCCGGGCAACATCATCCCCGCGAACCGGATCAATCCGATTGCGCAGAAGATGCTTTCGTATGTGCCGATGCCGCAGGTCAACGTCGACAACGGCAACACCAACTACAACGCAGTGGCCCAGATCGACGACTACTTCCAGCAGGAATACACCGGCAAAGTCGAGCACAAGTTCAGCGACACGGTCGCGTTGACCGGCTTCTACCTCTACAACCGGACCAACGAGCCCTGCTCGAATTACTTCGAACCGGGATTGAATGGACCGAACCGCTTTGCGGATCCAAACGACTACATCCTCAAGCGGCGTCCGCAGATTCTGGCGATCAACAACACGTGGATTCCGAGCAACAACTCGACACTGGCGTTGCGATTCGGCTGGACGAGTTTTCCGGACCTGCCATCCCTCTCCATCGCCTTCGATCCCGCGACGCTGGGCTTCTCGCAGCAGTTCTTGAGCCAGATCCAGGGGACGGGCGTAGCAAAGTTCCCGCTGGTGGCCTTTACCCAGGGCGGCTACAGCAGCCTCGGCGCGCAAACGCCGGTAATTGATCGCACCTACAAGTCGATTGGCGGCAACGCCGCCTATTCGCGGTTTGTCGGATCCCACACCTACAAGGTCGGTGCAGACTACCGGCGGATTGGCGTGAATCTCACAAACCCCGGGTGCTCCAGCGGCTGCTTCAACTTCGGTCGGGAGCTGACCTCGTCCACCGGCCTCAACAACGGCAGCGCACTCGACGGCAACGCGATGGCGAGCTTCCTGCTGGGCTACCAGAACGGCGACTTCCAGTCCGCGCCGACGACGTTCACGCTGACCACGCCGCTCGACATTCACACGAACTACTACTCGGGCTACGTCCAGGACGACTGGCGCGTGAACTCGAAGTTCACACTCAACTACGGGCTCCGCATCGAGCACGAAGACGGCATGAAGGAGGCGAACAACAACTTCACCGTCGGCTTCGATCGGACGGCGACCAGCGCGCTGTCGTCCGTCACGATTCCTGCAAGTGTCGACCCGTCGGGCAATACAGCCGCGCGCACCGCGCTCGGCGGCCTGATGTTCGCCGGCGTCAACGGCAACCCGACCACGCAAGGCAATCCGCCAGCCGTGAAATGGTCGCCGCGCGTCGGTGCGGTCTACTCGCTGAACTCGCAGACGGTCCTGCGCGGCGGCTACGGCCTCTACTGGGCGCCCTACAACTACCCGGCGCCGAGCCCAACGTCCAACAACGGCAACTTCGGTCAGATTGGCTTCACCAACAACACCTCGTCGCCGCAGACCGCCGGCACGCCAACCGTCACGATGACGAACCCGTTCCCGAACGGCGTCGTGCCGGCTTCAGGCAACTCGCTCGGTCTCCTCGCGGGTGCGGGCACCAATATCGCGTTCGTCGATCAGAATCGCCTCGCACCTCGCGTGCAGCAGTACTCAGCCGATGTCCAACGCGAGATCCCGGGCAACATGGCGATCACGATCAGTTACGTCGGCGCGCGCGGCGATCATTTGCCGCTCGGCGGCACGGTGGACACGCCGGTCAACATCAACCAACTGGACCCGAAATACCTCGCGCTCGGCAACGCAGCACTCAGCCAGTCGGTGCCGAATCCGTTCTACGGCGTCGCCGGCGCCGGTCCGTTCTCGACGCAACAAACGATCGCGCGCAGTCAGCTGCTGCGGCCGTTTCCGCAGTTCGGCAACATCAACATGCTGCAGGTCACCGAAGGCTACAACCGCTACAACGCGGCAGTCTTTGAATTGAACAAGCGTATGTCGCATGGGTTTGCCGGTCGCTTCAGCTACACCTACAGCGTGCTGAAGGACAACCAGATGGGTGAGACGAACTTCTATTCGAACCGCGGCAACATCACGCCGGTCAACAACTACAACTACATGGCGACAGCCAACAACGGGACGGCGGCCCCAGCCTGCGCCGCCGGCGCGCAAAACACGTCAACGTGCTACGACCCGACCGTGGACTACACCAACGGTATTCTCGATGTGCCGAACCGAATCATCATCGCGCCGATCTACGAGCTCCCGTTCGGCAAGGGTCATAAGATCGGCACGAGCACGATCGGCAACGCGCTGGCGGGAGGTTGGACGGTGGCCGCGGTTTACAGCTTCCAGAGCGGCTTCCCGATCGGCCTCTCGCAAAGCAACTCGGGCACCAACCTGCTCGGCAACGCGTTGCGTCCGAACCTCACCGGCGCCAGCTTCGCCACGTCAGGCGACACCGCGGACCGGATCGGCTCGGCGGATCATCCGACCGCGGCCTGGCTGAACTCCGCGGCAATCAGCGCGGCGCCGGCCGGCACGTTCGGCAACGCGCCTCGGCTCGAAACCGACGTGCGCACGCCGCACATCCAGGACACCGACCTGTCGGCGTCGAAGAACTTCGGCCTCGGCGGCGGCAAGCAGGCGCAGATCAAGATCGAGGTCATCAACCTGTTCAATCAAGTGCAGCTGAACGGCCTATCCTCAACCACCCAGGGCAGCAGCTCGTTCGGCGTGATCAACACGCAGAGCGGGTTCATGCGCATCACGCAGGTGATGTTCCGCTTCCTCTTCTAACTCGATAGCTCGACCGCCGGCCGCGTGGAGGCACATGTCCTCACGCGGCTGGCCTTTCTCAAATCGCTGCTATCATCCCGCGATGCCCCGCCTCCAGATCATCATCGTCAGCACTCGGGAAGGACGGAAAGGAACCGCCGTCGCGGCGTGGTTCGAGCGTCAGGCGCGACAGCACGGCGGATTCGAGGTCGACGTCGTCGATCTTGCCGACATGAACCTGCCGCTGTTCGACGAGCCGGAGCATCCACGACTGAAAAAGTATCAGCACGACCACACCAAGGCGTGGAGCGCGCGCGTGGATAGCGCCGACGCCTTTGTCTTCGTGACGCCGGAGTACAACTTCAGCGCGCCGCCGTCACTCCTGAATGCACTCGACTACCTGGCGCGTGAATGGGCGTACAAGGCGGCCGGGTTCGTCAGCTACGGCGGGGCCTCCGGCGGGACCCGCGCCGTGCAGATGGCGAAGTGGACGATGACGACACTGAAGATGGTGCCGCTGGTGGAGGCGGTGGCGATTCCATTTTTCGCGAAGTTCATCGACGCCTCGACTGGCGTGTTCGCGCCCGAACAGACACAGGACGCTGCGGCGGCGACAATGCTCAACGAGCTCGGGCGCTGGACGGCCGCGCTCGCGGCCCTGCGAACGTCCTAAACGTCAGCCGCGACCCACTTGTGCGCCCAGGCGGTGATCGCCCCGATCGAAGTGGCCAGGCCTCTGCCCTTCTTGGTGAGGGCGTACTCGACCCGCACCGGGGTTTCCGGCACGACGGTGCGAGTCACAACGCCTTCGGCTTCGAGTTCCTGGAGTCTTTCAGTCAACATTCGATCTGTGATCGCAGGGATGGCATCTCGCAACACTGCGAAGCGGCAGGGCGATTTCAGCAGGAGGAAGATGATCGCCCCGGTCCAGCGCCGGCCGATCAGTTCGCTGGCGCGATGGAAGCGGCGGCACAGCTCCGGCGGCGCGGTGGCTCGTGGCATGGATCGAGGATATCGCTATGGCTTACTATTAACAAGTGACTACTTGACAGGTAGCGACTATACCGATTATAGTTCATGCATGAACGGCGGCCGCGGTTGTTCAACCGGCCCACCGTCGAAGGAGTTGTGATCGTGTCTATTCGTCCCGTCAAGCGTATCGTCCACACCCAGCCGCACGTGGAAGGCGCCGGCGTCAAGCTGCAGCGCGCGTTCGGCTTCGGCGATACCTCTGAATTCGATCCGTTTCTACTGCTCGACGACTTCCGCAACGAGAACCCGAAAGACTATCTCGCCGGGTTTCCGTGGCACCCGCATCGTGGCATCGAAACCATCACCTACGTGCTGGCCGGTAACGTCGAGCACGGCGACAGCCTCGGCAATCGCGGCAACCTGGGCGCCGGGGATGTGCAATGGATGACCGCCGGCAGCGGCATCATGCACCAGGAAATGCCGCAGGGTGACGCGAACGGCCGGATGCACGGCTTCCAGCTGTGGGCCAATCTTCCGGCCTCGTTGAAGATGACCAAGCCGCGCTACCAGGATGTCGCGGCCAGCGACATTCCTGAGGTCGTGGACGACGATGGTACGAAGGCGCGGATCATCTGCGGCGAGTTCTGGGGCCGCAAGGGACCGGTGGAAGGCGTTGCCGCAGACCCTCGCTACGTTGACATCTCGGTACCGCCCGGCCAGCGCAAGCGCATCGCCGTCGAAACGACCCGCCATGCGTTCGCCTATGTATTCGCCGGCTCGGGCAGTTTCCGCGACGCCTCGGATCCCGAGGGCGTCCTGACCGAGGCCACCGATGGCAGCGACCGGGTCACGTATGAGGCCGCTGGTAATCGTTCGCTGGTCCTGTTCGACCGCGGCGACGAGATCGTCGTCCAGGCCGGAGACGAAGGCGTGCGGTTTCTGCTCGTGTCCGGCAAGCCGATCGAGGAACCGGTGGCGTGGTACGGTCCGATCGTCATGAATACCAATGACCAGCTCCAGACCGCGCTATCCGAGCTGCGGGCTGGCACCTTCATCAAAACGCGCTGAGGCGCGAACGGAACCACGGAGACGGACAACCCACAGAGGCGGACAACCACAGAGGCTCAGAGACACAAAGGCCTTTTCTAGCCTCTGTGGTTCCCGCGTTAGCGCCCTGTCGCCAGGAGCGGCCGAATCAAATCGACGAGACCGCTCCAGATGATGCTGACGCCGATGCACAGCAGGATGAAGGACGACAGTCGCAGGAAGACAGCGGTGCCGGTTTCGCCGAGATAGGCGATCAGCTTCGACGCGAACCGGTAGCTGAACCAGACGGTGAGCCCCACCATCACGACGCCAATCAGATCGGCGACGACTTCGAAGCTCTGATGCTTCGCCCGCGCGCCGAGCGTAATCGCAACCGATACCGAGCCGGGGCCGGTCGTCAACGGAAACGTCAGCGGATAGAACGCCCGGCGCTCCGCTTCGCGCTCCCAGGCGTCCACCGGTCCCCCGGCTTTGATTTCCTTTTCGTCGCTGTTCAGTAGACGCCAGCCGTTTGCCGTCACGAGCAGACCGCCTCCGACCCGCACGATCGGAAGCGACACACCGAAGAGCTCCAGCACGTACGATCCGATCAACATCGCCGCTATCAGGAGCAGTGTCGAATAGCGCGCAACGACGAGGGCGAGGTGCCGTCGGGCGGTGATCGGCAGGTCCGCGGTCATCGACAGGAAGATCGGCGCCGTGCCCAGCGGGTTGACGATCGGCAGCAATGCGGCCAGCGTGAACAGGATCGCGTGGGCGTAGGTCGAGAGCTGTGCCACCCGCCGATGATGGTGCGGATAGCGTCACCGGAACAAGAGGGTGTACGATCGAGGCGATGCCGACACGGGTCAGCCGACCGCGAATTGCCCGGAAGCGCTCGAAGGTCCACGGGTCGGGCGTATTCGCCCTGGAGTCGATCACCAAGAACACCCGAATCATCGACTACGGCGGCGAACTGATCCGGAATCGCGACAGCGAATCGCGCGAAGAACGCTACCTCGCCGAGGGCTGCATCTGGGTGTTTCGCGTCAACCGAACATGGAGCCGCGATGCCGCGGTGGGTGGCAACATCGCCCGCTTCATCAACCACGCCTGCCGGCCGAACTGCTGGATAGAAATTGTCGGTCAGACCATCTGGATCCGGGCGTCACGAACGATTCGCGCCGGCGAAGAGCTGACCTACGATTACGCCACCGACGGCGAACAGTCGATTGTCTGCCGCTGTCGGCCCGGCTGTACCGGCAGATTCTGAAAACCAGGAGACCACGCCCGTGATCCGACAGATTTCGCCGAGCGAATTGAAGGCCATGATCGACGAACGCGCGAACTTCGAATTCGCGGATGTGCGAACGGAGACTGAACGGTCGCTGGCCAGGATTGAGGGCGCCCGGCTCCTCGACCGGGCCTACCACGACCATCTGCTCACTCTCGACAAGGAAACGCCGATCGTCTTCCAGTGCCATCACGGCGTGCGCAGCCAGTCCGCGGCGGAGTATTTCGAAGGACTGTCGTTCAGTAATCTCTACAACCTGAGCGGCGGCATCGACGCGTGGTCGCTGAAGGTGGATGCGTCAGTGCCGCGCTATTGATCGGCGCGCACACGCTGGCCCATGCAGTACATGTCGTCGGCAGCACAGCCTTCGACCTCGACCTGTACGGTGGTATGGGTGATGCGGAAGCGGTGCTCGAGGTCGTGGACCACAGCACGAAGCACCTGCTGCCCCTGCCTGATGCTCTGCTCGGCGACCAGCACGTGGCAGCTGCAGGCAACCACTCCGGGGCCGACCATCCACACGTGCAGATCGTGCACGTCCAGCACGCCTGACACGCTCTTGATTGCGCCGATCACCGCCGGCATGTCCATGCCCGCCGGTGTCCCTTCGAGCAGTACGGTTCCGCTTTCGCGCAGCACGCCGTAGCTGCTGTACAGGATCAAGCCGGCAATCAGGAGCGACACGATCGGATCCGCCAGCGGCAGATGCAGCGTGGCCACGAGGACGCCGGCAATCACGACGCCGAATGCCGAGATGGCATCGCCGAGCATGTGCAGATAGGCGCTGCGGATGTTCAGGTCATCCTTCGCGCCGCGATGCAGCCACAAGCCGATCACCAGGTTCACCACGATCGCCGCGATGGCGACGACGATCATGACGCCGCCGTTGGCGGTTTGCGGGTCGCGAATCCGTTCGATCGCTTCCCAGCCGATGAGGACGGCAATCAACACCAGCGACAGCGCGTTGGCCAGCGCGGCAAAAATGCCGACGCGGTGATAGCCGAACGTCATGCCCTCGTGCGACGGCTTGCTGGCAACCGACAGCGCATACCAGCTGAAACCGAGCGCCGCGGCATCGGCGAGGTTGTGGCCCGCGTCCGAGAGCAGCGCCAGGCTGTGAGCAAACCAGCCGAACGCGGCTTCGACGAGAACGAAGAGCAGCGTCAGCGAGACGGCAGCGCCCATGGTTCGACCGGACACGTTGGCCGGAACGTGCGAGTGCCCGTGCGCGTGAGAGTGACCAGCGTGGTCGTGCGACATGGCCTGCGTTCAGGATAGCAGACCGACCGCCTGGACGGTCGCGTCGCGTGGGAGTGATCGAGGACGATCGAGCTGCGGGCGGACGTGGGCAGGCCCGCAGCTCCCTGGAGGACTTTCGCGAATCCTATTGCGGCGGCGCGTGGAATCGGCCCGTGTACGCCGCCTTACCGATGACGTGACCTTCCATCGCCTTCAGCAAATCGTCGCGGGTGGCGGTCGCCGGGAGATCCAGCTTCGTATCGAGTGCGTAAAACTCGAAGATGTAGTGGTGAAACGGCCCGGGACCGGCACCCGGCCCGAAGTACTGTCCGGGATTGCCGCCGCGCGCCATGATGCCGGGGCCGTTGGTGGTGCCGTCCGGCAGCACGCCCTTGTCGAGGCCTTCAGGCAGCCCCTTGGCGGTTCCTGGAATGTTGAATGCCGACCAATGCAGCGTGTCGGTCGTGCCCTTGTTGGTCGAGTTTTCGATGTCGTGGAAGATCACGGCGTAGGTCTGCAGCGTGTCGGGCGCCGCGACCGGATTGTTGCCCTGCGTCCAATGGAATTCGAACGCCGGCGACTTGTTATCACCGCGGCCGGCGTTGTGCATTGGCACTTCGCCGCCATCCGGCCACGCCGCGGAACTGACCGACAGTACGGTTCGGGCGGGCGCCGCGCCGCGGCCCGCCGGCGCCGGCGGCTGTTGCGCGCCCACCACCGCGACGGCGATGGACGACGAGACGAGGGCCATCGACAGCAGGCTTCTTTTCATGTTCATACGCACGCTTCTCCTCAAAAAGGACGCTCAGTCACGCCACCAGATGCCGACCTGCGCCGGATCGGCCTCCACGTCGCCGGCCGATTCTAGCCGACTGCGACCGGTCCGGGAAATACATCAGGCCGATTATCGACGGGAATAAAACGGGCCTCTGGTACATTAATGTATATGCGGGCTCGTTTAGCCCGTGAACCGGGAGGCAGCAAGGTGATCAGCAGACGAGGTCTCATCGTAAGCGGGTTCGCGGGCTTCGCCGCAGCCATTGGCGCGGCCTGCCGGTCCCAAGAGCTCAGCGCCGCCGCGAAGTTCGAGGTGACCCATACGGACGCGGAGTGGCGCAAACTGCTCACACCCGATCAATATCAGGTTCTGCGCAAGGAAGCGACGGAGCGGCCGTTCAGCAGTCCGCTCGACCACGAAAAACGCGCCGGCATCTTTGCCTGCGCCGGCTGCGATCTCGACCTGTTCTCCTCGACCACGAAGTTCGACAGCCGCACTGGCTGGCCCAGCTTCTGGAAGCCGCTCGACAAGGCCGTGAACGAAACGACCGACAATTCGATCGGCATGACGCGGACAGCGGTCAGTTGTCATCGCTGCGGCGGCCATCTCGGCCACGTGTTCGACGATGGCCCGCGTCCGACTGGACTGCGCTACTGCATGAACGGCGTGGCGATGACGTTCAAGCCTTCGACAACGTAAGAGGTCACATCATGAAACGAATGCTGCGGAACGCGCCCGTCCTGGTGATGGGTTTACTGGTAGTCGCGACGATCGCGCTACGGGGCTATCCAGTCGCCGCGGAAGGCGCGCGTACCGTGCCGATGCCCGCGGTCGATCTGCCGCCGGGTCAGGCGGCCTCCGCCACGCTCGTCCTCGCCGGCGGCTGCTTCTGGGGTGTGCAGGGCGTCTATCAACACGTCAAAGGCGTCACGAATGCCGTGTCGGGCTACGCTGGCGGCGACAAGAAAACCGCCGAATACGAAGTAGTAAGCGGCGGACGGACCGGGCACGCCGAGTCGGTCGAGATCACCTACGATCCACGGCAGATCAGTTACGGACGGTTGCTGCAGATCTTCTTCTCCGTCGTCCACGATCCGACCGAAGTGAACCGCCAGGGACCGGACACCGGGACTCAATACCGGACCGCGATTTTCCCCCTCAACACTGACCAGGCCAGCGTCGCCAAGGCGTATATCACGCAGCTGGATCAGGCGCATGTGTTCCGTAAGCCGATCGCAACGAAGATCGAACCGGACCATGCGTTTTATCCGGCCGAGGGTTATCACCAGGATTACCTGACCCACAATCCATCGCAGCCTTACATCGCGATCAACGACCTGCCGAAGATTGACGACCTGAAGCGCTTCTTCCCCGAGTTGTACCGCGCGACGCCGGTGCTGGTCGCGGCGTCGAAGTCGTCAAGGTAGCCACTTGTGGGCGTGAAACACGGCGCGGTCCTGACGGAACGCTGATGCGAAATCGTTCCGGCCTTTGACCTGGTGCGAGAACGCTCGTGCGGCGCGATAGATCGCGGATCTGGGCGGCGTCATCGTCTCGACACGCGTAAATCCGACCGAACGCAGCATGCCGTGGACGGCGGCAGCGTTCGGTCCCCACCAATTCGTCGGATCCCCGTTCAATTCGCGGTCGGGATAAAAGGCGGCGGCCGGACGGCCGAAGCCAACCATGTCCACGACGGTCTCGAGAATGAGCTGGCCTTTCGTCATCGCGGCTACGCGTTGCAGCGCGAGCAACGGATTCGGCAGGTGATACAGCACTCCGAGAAAGAACACCGTGTCGAAGGTCCCGATTGTGTCTGGCGACAAATCAAGGACGTCCACTTCGACGTCTTCCACGCGCGAGCCGAGCGCCTGGCGGGCCAGTTCGAATCCGGCCTTGCCCTGTCCGGTGCCCCAGCCGACGCCACGCCAGGCGTAATAGTCGGTCGCCACCACGCGCGCGGCGCCGCGGCGCTCGGCCTCGAACGACCAGAAGCCATCCCACGCGCCGATGTCGAGAACCGACTGTCCAGAGAAACTCGCGGGCAAGTGTGCCTGCGTCAGCCGGACTGGCGTGTTGTCCACGCCCTTCGTGACCACTCCTCCACCGAGATCGATGGTGTGATACCAGCGCAGCGCGTCAACTCTCTCCTGCAGCGTCACCGTCCCTCACTTTTCCTCACGGCCTTGCGCCTGAAACAATCCGGCGAGTGATCGTTGACCATGCCCACGGCCTGCATCCAGGCGTAGACGATGACCGGCCCGACGAATTTGAATCCACGTTTCTTCAGCGCCTTCGACATTTCCTCGGACAAGGGCGTGCTTGCCGGCACCGGACCGGTGTTCTGAATCGGACGGCCGCCGGCGAGATCCCAGACGAAATCCGAAAAAGACTCGCCGTTCTTCTCCATCTCAACGAAGATTCTCGCACCGGCGATCGTGGCGTCGATTTTGGCCCGCGAGCGAACGATGCCGGGATCATTCAGCAGCCGCGCCACGTCCGCCTTTCCAAAACGTGCGACCTTGTGCGGATCGAAGTTCCTGAAAGCGGCGCGCAGCGTGTCGCGCTTACGGAGGATCGTGATCCAGGCAAGACCCGCCTGAAACCCGTCGAGCATCAGCGCTTCCCACAGCGCGCGACTGTCTCGCTCGGGAATGCCCCACTCGGTGTCGTGGTAAGCCCGCAGCAGCGGATCGCTCTCGGCCCAGGCGCAGCGTTTGGCCACGGCACATGATGGATCAGAACCAGCGAGCGCGAACTGTTGACCCCGATGCACTGACGGACTATGTTGACCCACCATCCGAGGTTCTTCCCACGTCGGTCCTGACTCGCGTGCCCGGGAGTTGAGATGTCCGTGATTCGTATCCGGCGACCGCTCGCGTTCGCCGCGCTCGTCGCACTCAGCGTTGTAGCCGCATGTTCAGGAGCCAAGCCCGCGTCACCACCGCCGGCCAGCCAGGCGTTGTGGGGCGACATGAAGTCCGTGGTGTCGGTCAAGGAGCTGATGCGGGACCTGATCGATCCACTGGCGGATAATATCTTCGATGCGGTTCGCAGCGACGTCACGTCGAAAGGCACGACCGAGTCGCGGCCGACCACCGATGACGACTGGGAGAAGGTGCGAATCGGGGCGACGGCGCTGGCGGAAGGTTCGTACCTCCTGAAAGTGCCGCGCCCATTCGCGCCGGCCGGTGACAACAACAACAGCGGACCTCCGGACTACTGGGAGCTGTCGCCGGCGGAGATCAAGGCCAAGCTCGACGCCGATCCGGTGCTGTGGAACGCGAAGATCGAGGCGCTGCGCAACGTCGGCCTCGAGGTGCTCGAGATCGTGAAGAAGAAAGATGCCGACGCTCTGTTCGATGCGGCAGGCGATCTGGACATCGCGTGCGAAACCTGTCATCTCGAATACTGGTATCCAAGCGAGAAGGCGTTGATGCCCAAACTCGACCGTCAGCTGCGCGAGCTGTTCCCACCGAGCGCCAAGAAGCCGGTCGCTTCACACACCCCGATCGGGGCCCGGCCTTAGCCGCTCCCCTGCCAATTTGACACTCGGCGCTGCGAGCGCTAGTCTCATCTCGATTGTCGAGATGAAGGCCGATACGCCGCCGCCGACACGCGCACTCGTACAGGGCACCCTCGACATGCTCGTGCTCCGCGTACTTGCGCTGCAGCCGATGCACGGATACGGCGTGACGCAGCGAATCGAGCAGGTCAGCCAGGGCACATTTGAAGTACAGCCGGGCTCGCTGTTTCCAGCGTTCCGCCGCCTCGAGCGCGAGGGCCTGGTCAAGAGCGACTGGCGCGCGACCGAAAACAACCGGCGCGCGAAGTACTACAGAATCACCGACTCAGGCAAAAGACGACTCAAGGCGGAAACCGAGGATTGGGAGCGTCAGACGCTCGCCATCCGGCGAATCCTGGCCGGCACCTGATGTCTGTCACGACCGTCCTGCAAAAACTCAGATCCGACCTGGGAGCGTTCTTCCGCTGGCAGCGTCACGAGAACGATCTTGATGAGGAATTGCGTGCCTATCTGGAATCATCGATTGCCGCTCACGTAAAGCGCGGTGCTTCGCCAGACGAGGCCGAGCGCGCGGCGCGCATCGGCCTGGGCAGCGTGGCCGCACTCAAGGAGGACGTCAGGGCCGTCGGTTGGAGCGGCCATGTGCACATGCTCTGGCAGGATCTCCGCTTCGGCCTTCGCCTGCTCCGCCGGTCGCCGGGGTTCGCCGTCCCCGTGATTCTGACGCTCGCCCTGGGGATCGGCGGCAACACTGCGATTTTCAGTCTCGTCAACACGGTCTTCTTCCGCCCCCTGCCCCTGAGCGATCCTGATCGCGTCCTTCGTCTGCTCGACTCGGCCCGTGGCCCTGACGGACATCGCCGGACCTTCGGCATGCACAGCCAGAACGTCGACGCCGTGCAGCGCGATGGCCGGGTCTTCGAATCGATCGTCTCGCTGAGCGGACAGAACCTGACCCTGACCGGTGGCGACGCTCCCGAGCGCGTTCAGGTCGTCTATCGCAGCGCGGGTTGGCTGCCCACGCTGGCGGTTCGTCCGGTCGTCGGCCGCGATTTCTCGCCGGACGAAGAACGCGAGGGCATCGACAGCGGCGTGGCGATCGTGAGCTATGCGCTGTGGCAGCGCCGTTACGGCGGCGACTCGTCTTCGCTGGGCACAACAATCCAGCTCGAGGATCGGTCTTTTGCGATCGTCGGTGTCTTTCCGCCCGGGTTCAGCTTTCCCTACGAAGCGGAGGTCTGGATCCCGTTCGCGGTGGACGCCTCCGATCGCGCCCGCGACTTCGCGGTCTTCGGCCGATTACGGAAAGGCGTCACTCCACAACAGGCACAGCAGGATCTCGATCGCCTGACGGCAGAAATCAAGGAACAGTATCCCGAGACAGCACCAGGGTACGCCGTCACCTCGATCACACTGCGGGACAATCTGGTCGATCATCAGGACGCCACTATGCTGACGCTGCTCTGCAGCGTCGGTTTCCTGCTTCTGCTCGCGTCGATCAACGTGGCGAACCTGGTGGTGGCGCGTTCCGTCAGCCGTGCGCGCGAATTCACGATCCGCGCCGCTCTCGGTGCGAACCGCTGGCGGCAGTTCCGCCAAATGCTGACCGAGACGGTCCTGTTGGCCCTCATCGGCGGCGCCGCTGGGCTGCTGTTGGCGGAGTGGCTGACCACGTTCCTGGCCACGTTGATTCCGTCCAGCATCGGTGAGCAACTCGGTATGGCCAACGCCGGAATGGACCGGCGCGTCCTGGCCTTCACTGTGGTGGTATCGGTGCTGACTGGAATCGTCGCCGGCATCGTGCCCGCGTTCGCCAGCACGAATGCTGCGCAGTCGCTGAAAGATGGCGGGCGCTCAAGCGTCGGAGACGGACCCGCCAGCCATCGGCTGCTGAACGCCTTCATCGTCGCCCAGACCGCTCTGGCGGTCGTGCTGCTGGTCGGCGCCGGTCTGATGCTGCAGAACTTCCAGCGCCTGCAGCACCGGGCGCTGGGATTCGATCCACGCGCGCTCCTGACGGTCGAGTTCACTCCTGCGGCCGCGAACTACCCGCCTGGAACCAGACGCGCGCAGCTGCTCCATCGCGTGATCGACGAGATCGAACGTCTTCCTGGCATCAGCAGCGTCGGCGCGACCACAGTCAATCCGCTCGGTGGCGGGGACTGGAGCGCGCCGGTCGAGATCGACGGCCATCCACCCGCTTCCGCAACGGATGCCTACACCGTCAACCACCGCCTGGTCAGCCCGGCCCTGTTGCAGTCGATGCGCATCCCGATGATTCGAGGCCGTCAGTTCACGTGGGAAGACGATGAGCGGCGGCCTGGAGTCGCGATCGTCAGCAGTGACATGGCCAGACGTTACTGGCCCGATCAGGATCCGCTCGGCAAACGGATTCGCATCGCCCGCCCGAACAGCCCGTGGCTCACGGTTGTCGGAGTTGCCGGCAATGTCTCGGACGCGCGCGACCCGGGTGACCCGCCGGAAACCTGGTACCTGCCGTACGCGCAGCAGGCCTCGGCCGCAGCGGCGCAGACCGTTCACCTGATGATCCGGGCCGATGCGGACCCGCTGGCTCTGGCGGCCGACATCAAGAGAGCGATTGGCCGGATCGATCCGGCGCTCGCGATCTACGGCGTTTCGCCAATGGACACATTTTTCTCGCTGACGTTGAAGCGCGAACGTCTTGGCGCTGCCGCGATGGGAGCATTCGCGGCGTTCGGACTACTGCTCGCGGCGATGGGTGTCTACGCGGTGATCGCGTTTGCGGTGCTTCAGCGCACGCAGGAGATTGGACTACGGATGGCGCTTGGCGCCGAGCGCCGGACGATTGTTGGGATGGTCCTCACCCGCGGCCTTCGTCTTGGACTGATCGGCTTGGCTATCGGTGCAGCCGGTGCGGTCGGACTCAATCGCGTCCTCGTCGGATTTCTGGCCGAGATCACGCCGCTCGAGCCCGCGATCATCCTCGTCGCGGCCGCGGTGTTGCTCGCGTGCATTTTCATGGCCTGCTATGTGCCGGCACGACGAGCGGCTCGGCTCGATCCGCTGGCAGCGCTGCGATCCGAATGACCGCGCTCCCGCCCGCTGAATGAAACCAAAGCCGGAGCTGCCTGCCGACATCGAGGAATATCGCGACGAACGGTGGCGACGGGAAGGAACGCGCCAGGTCGAGACCGCTTTCGACGCCGAGGCGTTCATCGAGCAGGTTGGCTTCGCAGCCTGCCTGACCGATTCACGACGTCCCCGGCCGTCACTCTACGTCGCGGTGTGCGGACGCCGCGACGCGGTGCTCCCGCACAACGTCCAGAAAGACGAGGAGGCGTCGCTCACCTGGGTCGTGAAGGACGAGGTCGTGCGGCGCGGCAAGGTCTACTACGCGAAGCTGGCGCGCAACAACGTCATGTTCATCGCGCCGCGCATGATCCCGTATTTCCACGCCGTCTGGGGCGTCCGCCGCTCCGAAGAAAAGCGCCGGCTCACCAGGCCCGCACAGGCGATTCTCCGCGTGCTGCGCAAGGAGTGGGAGGTCGGTACTGCCGATTTGCGTGCCGAGTCCGGCGTGAAGGATCGCAAGGCCTTCGCGAAAGGGATGGACGAACTTCAGGCAACGATGATCATGATTCCGAGCGAAGTGCTCTATCAGCCGCGGTTCACCTACATCTGGACACTCGCAGTCGGACGGTTTCCCGACGAACTGCGGCGCAGAGTGAGCCGGGAGACGGCCTTTCGCGAAATCGCCCGCTGCTTTCTCGCCGGCGCCGGCATGACGCTGCCTGGAGAGCTGGCGCGCATCACCGGCCTGTCGCGTCCTGAGGCCGGGCTCGGCAACCGCGCACTCGTGGCGGAAGGCTACGCCGTCAACCTCGCCTACGGCATCTATCAGTTGACGGCGTTAGCATAGGCACAGCTAATTGGTCTTAGTCGGCGCTGCCGCCTTCGGCGCGTTGCTGCCGGCGAAGTTGTAGATGATCGTCGCTGCGGCTTTCTCGGCACCGGCCATGCCATAGACCTTGCCGGCGCCTTCGATGACGAAGTACTCGTTCGCCGCGTGCGCGTTGCCGCCGCGGCCCGCTCCGCCGATGCCGATCGGCATCGAAACCGGCGCCACCCGCATCCCGACTTCCTCGTTCGAAAACAGATACGCCGGCCAGTAGCCGCCGAGGATCGACGAGTAGTCTGCCGGCTTGCCGTGCGGGATGTCGAAGATCTCGTAGGTCGTGTTCATGGCGCGGCCGATCTCGGTGTCGTATGACATCTTCGACCAGGGCACATCGCCGATGACCTTCATCTCGACATCCTTGTAGCCGTTGCGGTCGAGCTGCTCGCGGATGCGTTTCACGATCTCGAGGCCGTTCATCTTCGGAACGTAGCGGATATTGTGCTTCGACGTGATCTTGTTCGGCAGGATGGCGCCGGCGCCGCCAGCGTACATGTTGCCGCCCCAGATGCCGTCGAGATTCAGTGAAATCCCGTACTGGCTCATCTTCAGCATCGTGAACGGGTCGTCTGAGATGAAGCGCGCGACGCCGATATTTTCGGCTGCGACCTTCAGATCCGTCTTCTCAGCCTCCTTTTTCAGGCGCGCGACCTCAACCGGCGACAAAGGTTCGAAACCGTCCATGAACCCCTTCACCATGGGCGTGTTCCCATCGTCGGACACCAACGACGCGAGCATCTTCATGTGACGCCAGGCTGGGCTGTCCACGGCGCGCTTGTTGGCGCCATGAATATCCGACTGAACCGGACCGCGGCCCCACGACTTGCCGCTTGTCGTCAACTCGAAATAGACGCACCCTTCCGAGCCGCCGCCGACGCCGGCGCCTCCGCTGGGCGCCTGGTCTCCGCCTTCGCCGATCAGCGCGTCAACGTTCTTGAACAGCTCAGCGTGATCCTTGATGAATTTGCGGAGCCCGATGTCCATCCGCTCTTCGTCACCCTCTGCGATGAAGATGATGTTGACCGGCAGCTTGCCGGTCACCGCCTTAATCGACATCAGCGCATTCCAATAGGCCAGTTCGGGCCCCTTTGAATTGCTGGTGCCGCGCCCGATCATCACCTTCTTGAACGGCGGCTGCTCGACCAGACGCGCTTCGAACGGTGGCGACGTCCACGCGTCCGGTTGCGTGATCGGCATCGTGTCGTACTGCCAGTAGATGGCGATTGTCCGCGGCGCACCCTCGTCGCACTTGGCGTAAACAACCGGATTGCCGGGAGCGCCCCACTCAGTGATGCCGACGTCGAACACACGGGATTCCTGGCAACCGAGTTGCTCGAAGAAGCCCTTCACCATCTCGGCGGACTCCGGAATCCCTTCTCCGCTGTTCGAAATGCTTGGCTGGCGGACCCATTTCTGGAGGTTCTCGACGTGTTCGTCGATGTGTTCGTCGATGTGCGCGAACACCTTCTGCAACTCGGGCGAGACCTTGCTCAAATCCGGCTTGATCGTCTCGTCGCCGGCGGGACGGATTCCGAGCTTGACCTTCGCTGGCGCGGTGGCCGTCGGCGGTTGTTGCTGTGGACTACGCGAACATCCAGCCGACAAAGCGGCAGACAGGGCCAGAACGATCCAACGCATCGCGAACCTCTTTTCTTTCCCGTACTCTACGACAGAGCACGCGCCGGGACCAGCGCATACAGCGTGTCTCTCCGGTTCACGCCGGGTGTTACACTCGCGGCGGAGGTAGCGATGCGAAGCGCGTTCGTCGCGATTGTTCTGACCGTCATATGCGTGACGATGCCGGCGGCGGCCGGCGCCCAGACGACCGTGCTGAAGGCGGCGCGCCTCATCGACGGCCGCGGCGGTCCGCCGCTCGAGCCCGCCATGGTCCGAATCGCCGGCGATCGGATCGTCGAGGTCGCGTCCACTCTTGCCATCCCTCCGGGCGCGACGGTCATCGACCTCGGTGGCGCGACGCTGCTTCCCGGCCTGATCGACCTCCACACCCACCTGACCGACCGCGATGACGTCCATTGGGAAACGGCGCTGACGACAACCACACCGCCCGAAGCAGCGCTATGGGGCGCGCGCAACGCGCGCGTGACGCTGCTGGCCGGCTTCACGACCTGCCGCGACATGGGACCGACCTGGCCGTACGTGGACGTCGAACTGCGCAAGGCCATCGAGGCCGGCGCCGTCCCGGGTCCCCGGATGCTGGTCGCGGGCAACTACGTGTCGTCAACCGGTGGAGCCGGCGACGCGCGGCAATTCTCGATCTACCTCGACGTACCGTTCGTCAGAAACCTCGCCGATGGTCCGGAGGAAGTGGTCAAGGCAGTTCGCACGAATTTCAAGTACGGCGCCGACTTCATCAAGATTCTGGTGACCGGCGCGGTGTTGTCCAAAGGCATCACACCCGGCGCGCAGCAGTACTCCGATGCCGAGATTCAGGCGGCGGTGACCGAAGCGACGCGTTGGGGCCGTCCGGTCGCGGCGCACGCGCATGGCGCCGACGGGATCAAGGCGGCGATCCGTGCCGGGGTCAGGACGGTCGATCACGGCTCGTACCTGGACGATGAGGCGGTGGCGCTGCTGAAGGAGCACCCGGCGACGTTTTATGTTCCGACGCTGGCCCTCGCCAGCTACATCGAGGAATCCACTCACGTGCCCGAGTCAGAAAAGGCACGCGGGCGGGTCGTCAACGAGATCGCGGTCGGCGGCTTCAAGCGTGCCCTCGCCGCCAATCTGCCGATCGGTCTCGCCACCGACGCGCCGGTCATGCCGCACGGCTTGAACGCCCGCGAAATCGAATATCGAGTCGTACTGGGCGAGCCGCCGATGCACGCGCTCGTTGCGGCCACGTCCCTCAACGCGACGATTCTCAACATGCAGGACCGCATCGGCTCCGTGACCGCCGGGAAATTCGCCGACCTGATTGCCGTGGCTCAGAATCCGTTGACGACGATTCACACGATGAGCGACGTGCGCTTCGTGATGAAGGGTGGCGTCGTGTTCAAGGACGAACTGGCACACCCGCGCTAGCGAGACGCCACTCGCGCCGACGAAGGCGGGACGTGGCCCTTTAGACGCAGGTAGACCACCATATTGCCGTAGTGCTCATTGTTGTGGGCCGTGTTGAATGCCAGGACCGAGCCACGCGTGCTCTGGTGATCGCCGGGGCCGATCAGTTTGACCATCGAGGACAGGTTCGCGTCAGTCGATGCCGAGACGGCAGTATCGCAGTAGGCAATCGCGTCGCTCAATCCGAGCATCAGCGAATTCCGATCGGTCACCTTCTCGTAGTTAATCGTGGTCGGCGGCTTCTCGCCTCGGGCCTGCGCGCAAAAGAACACGTTCGCGTTGGCGACATGGCCGACCAGTTCGGCAAACGAGCGCGTCTCCGCGGTTGGACGGAAAGCGTATTCGTCAGCGTTCATCATCGCGGCCGCTTCCGTGAGGTCGCGCGACACCGTCGCGTGCATGGACTTGATCGTGGCCGCGGCAGATGACGTGAGCAGGTCGAGGTAGTTGCCGTCGCTGGTTTGCGCCGCGGCCTGGCGTGGCGCACACACGAGACACGCCAGCAACAACGCGATCCCCCATCGAAGTCTCATGTCATCGCTCCCTGCCCGCAACGATAACAGAGAATGATGCAGAGGGTCGCGCTACTATTCCGAGCGCAACGCACGTATCGGCGAAATCGAGGCCGCGCGTAGCGCCGGTATGACCGAGGCGAAGAACGCACAGACGGCCAGCGCAGTCGATGCGAGGCCGAGGGCGACTGGATCCCAGAACGGCACGCCGTAGAGTTGTGACGCCAGCAACCGTCCGGCGCCAACCGCGAGCGGCAATCCGAGCAGCAGCCCGAACGCAACGCGCGTGAAGGCGCCTCTCAGCACCAGGTTGACGACCCGCGGACGATCGGCGCCGAGCGCCATGCGGATGCCGATCTCGTTGGTTCGCTGAGCCACGGTGTATGCGGTGACGCCGTAAAGGCCGACCGCCGCCAGCAGCAGCGCTAC
>DASXGC010000044.1:0-18508 GCA_036489235.1 Vicinamibacterales bacterium | reverse complement strand
CTTGACGGTGATGTCCTCGAACCCCGGCGTGATCGCGGCGGCCGCCCGCGCGACCCGCTCGACGGGCCCGGCAGCCGCGAGCAGCGCCGCGGCGGCGATCGCAGCGACGGTTCTCACTGCTTCGTCCGCGTCCCGGCAACGTGATGCGCTTCGACCAGCTCATCGCGTCCCTCGGTGACCGCGACGATGCGATCGGTCGCGACGTCGTTGAAGGTCTGGGTGATGCCCGACCTGGGCCACTTGATCACCAACTGATCGATGGTGGCGTGCTCGCCGAGGCCGAAGTACTGCCGTGCCGAGTTCTGCGATCCGTAGCCGTCGCCGAACACCACTTCGCGCATCTGCTGGCTGCTGCCGATCTTGGCGTAGACCCGTGCGCCGACCGCGTCCCGGTTCGACTTGGTGCCGGTCAACTCGACACCCAGCCAGTGACGGCCCGACCCAATCTGGTTCTTCAGCAGCGCGTGCCTGTCGGTCGAAGCCGCCACTGCAATGTCGAGCTGACCGCGGTTCCAGAAGTCGGCGACCGCGATGCCGCGGCTGTTCAGCAGCAAGTCGGTGCCTGCCGGACGGCCGATCTCGGTGAAGGTGCCGTCGCCGTTGTTGCGCAGGTGACGGTTGCGTTCGTAGCCATGCCAGGAGCGCCGGCCGAAGAACTTGGGATCGAAGAAGAGTCCGGTCTTGTAAACGTCCTGCTTGCTGACGACGTTGTTCAGGAACTCCATCTCGATTTCAGTGTGCGGATCGTTGTAGGCCCAGCCATCGGCGGAATAGATGTCGAGCCAGCCGTCGTTGTCGAAGTCGGCAAACGACGATCCCCAGAACCAGCCAGGCGGATTGGCGTTCGATTTCCAGGTCACGTCCTCGAAGGTGCCGTCGCCGCGGTTGCGCATCAGGGTGTTGCCGGACGCCATCTGCCGGAACACGTCGACGAACTGCAGGCCCGACTGCCGCATGATCTGCATGTACAGCGGCATGTCGCTGTACCAGACGCCCTGGCGCCAGCTGTTCAGCATGTAGCGCATCACCGTCGGCGTCTCCGCGTACCAGCGGCTCTCGGAGCGGATGTTCGCGACGTAGATATCGAGCTTGCCGTCGTTGTTGTAGTCGCCAAACGACGCGCTCATGCCGGCGCCGTAATCGAGCGTGCCGCTCTTGACGGTCACGTCGGTGAAGGTGCCGTCCCGGTTGTTGTGATACAGCGTCTTGCGGCCGAAGTCGTTCACCACATACAGATCGAGAAACCCGTCATCGTCGTAGTCGCCCCACACCGTGCCGAGGCAGAGGCCGATCTCGCCGACGCCGGCTTTCTCGGTGACGTTGGTGAAGGTGCCATCGCCGTTGTTGTGATAGAGCTGATTGGGTTCGCCGTTGCGCGCGTAGAAAGTGGTCGGGATCTTGGTGCGCGGATCGAGATAGCGGCCGACGTAGAGATCGAGCAGGCCGTCGTTGTCGTAGTCGCCCCACGACGCCACCGTGGTGCAGCAGTCCTCGCCGATCTGCGACTTGGCGGTGACGTCGGTAAACGTGCCGTCGCCGTTGTTCTTGAACAGCTGATTGTGCTTGAAGGTGCGGCCGACGAAGAGATCCTTGAATCCGTCGTTGTCGAAATCAGCGAAGACACCGACGCTGACGCCGTCGAGACCGCTCAGGCCGGCGGCTGCAGTGACATCCGTGAAAGTCCCATCGCCGTTGTTGCGATAAAGCCGCGACGCCACACCATCCGGCACGAAGAGGTCGTAGAAGCCGTCGTTGTCGTAGTCCACCGCGGAGATGCCGCCCGGACCGTAGCGGATCATGCCGAACGCCATCTTCTCGTTGATGAACGCCGGGTAATACTGGTTCTTGAAGTCCACACCGGCTTGGTGCGCTACGTCCACGAACTGCGGCGCGTCGCTGATCAGCCGATCGCCGTCGAGGAACGTCGCCGACTTGATGTGCAATCCATTGGCACCGCGATCGAATGTCATCCGGAAGCGGGCGCGATCGATGCCGGCCTGGGGCGCGCCCTTCGGCGTGCCGATCACCTCGAAACGAATCGTCGCGCCGAGCGTCGAGCCGCCCCATTGCTCCAGCTGATCGATGTGCAGTTCCGCCGCCTCGATCGACGCAAACCCGTCGCGGTAGGCGTGCCATTCGGCCAGCGCCGCGGTCCGATCCTGCGCCGCGTTGTCCGACTTCTGGACGAACTGCTTGACGCCGTCCTTCACGGTCGGGGCATCGCGCGAGGTCAGACCAAGCCGCGTCCCGGCGAAATCCGCGGCATACAGCCGATCCATCGCCGGGGCGTCATTGGCGGCGAGCGCGTTCGCGAACGGATCGAGCGCGCCGACCACAATGTCGTGACCCGAATCGAAGAAGGCGAGGCCGCGCCGGTCGATCCAGATCGCGGCGATCAGCATGATGGCGGCGAAGGTCAGAAGGACGACCAGGTAGCGGCGCCAACGGCTTCGCGGCCGATCGGCCGTACCGGTAACGTTGCCGGCGACTGTATGCACAGTAAATTTGAAAGGATGGCGAACGAGTTAACCCAAGTAGACCGCAGCGCCGGGCGCTTCCCGTATCCGCGATCCGAAAGCGGCCCCTATGATGCCATGAGGACTGCCGCATGGCGAGGCGACTTGGAATAAAAAAGCGGGGCTGAACTCGAAGACACTTTGAGGGCAAACCAACGACGAACGGAACGGCGGCGACGGGCGCGCGATTCACGATCGCGCGCCCGCAACCACGGCGTTTACACTTCGTGAATAAGCTGGTTGACCATCTCGGGCGACGGCGGGTTCGCGGCCATCTCGGGATGCGCCATCTTGGCGTGGATGCCGACGTGCTGCATCAACTCGTCCTTGGTATCGGTGACCACTTCAAACGGACACTTTGCCCCGGTTTCGGCACAGACAAGCTTGTAAGCCATTTTTCCCTCCTCAGGAATTGAATAATAGTCCAGCTACTGCGCCTTGACCCGCTTCACGACGAACATAAATGTACCGTCTGGAACCACGTGAAGCCGGCCTGTTACTTCGTATGGGAGTAACCGGCGATTGTCACAGGGTGCGGACTCCTAAAAGTGAAAATTGAGGCCGATCAGCCCGCTGATCAACCGGTTCGATTCGTCGATAGTACCGAGTACGTTGTTCTGCAGATCCGGATACGGGCCGACGATGTGCTGGCGCGGCACGTAGTAGGCGGCCACCTCCGCACTTAGGAACGGGAACATTTTCACGCCGACGCCGCCGGTGATGTGGTGTTGAAATGTGGCCGGGGCGCCCGTTGCCGAGATCACGACTTCCGGCCGCAGCGGCATCTGGCTGTAGTTGTAGCCGGCGCGCGCGGTCAACTTGTCGGTGAACTCGTGCTGAACGCCGGTCTTGAAGGTCCAGACGTTGCGCCAGCCGAACGGCTCGATCACTCCGTTCACGATGCCGCCGGCGCTGCCGAAGCCGTTGACGCCCGAGTACTTCGTAAACATGCCGTCGATGGCCATCTGCGTCTTCGCGCTCTTGAGGCCGACGCCCCAGCTGGCGACCAACGGGCCGTCGAGGTCGTAGCTGAGTGTCCGGGCCAGACCGTACGATTTCGACGTGGGATCAGCGATCGTCGAATTGAACGTGTAAGGCGAATAATTCTGCGGCGTCGTAATCGATGCGCCGACGCTGACCATCGGGGTGGCCTGATACATGAAGCCGAATTGTCCGGCGACGGCGAACTTCTGGCTCGGCTTGCCGGCTTCCGGATACCAGCGATCGCCGTTGGCGGCGGTGTCGAAGGTGCCGTCGGGCAGCGGCGCCACATAGAACTGGCCGACGTAGACGTTCAGCGACGCGCCGATCGACAGCTTCGGGTTCACCTGATAGCCGAACGCGACCGGAATCTTGGTCACCTGGTAGCCGGTGTAGATGCGGCCGAATCCATTCGGCGGCTGGGCGAACAGAATGCTGGCGTTGCTTTGCGGATAGTCGGTGCCGAAGCCGGCCACCGCGATCAGACCGAAGCCGAGCGCCAGCTTCTTGCTCGGATCGCGCAGCATCCAGCCAAACGACGGCGCGATCGTGAGGTGACTGGTCGGATTGGCGTCGCCCGACTGAGAGCCCAAGGTGGTGTGGATCTGGATGGCGTCCTCGAAGAACTCGGCCGTGAACGAGATCTGGTTTCCCTGAACCGCGGTCACCAATGCCGGGTTGAACCCGAGCGCGTTGAGGGAATCTTCAGGAAGGGCGACACCGGCGCCCCCCATCGAGCTGCTGATCGGACCGAAGCCGTGCAGGGATGCACCCTGGGCCATCGCCGAGGCCGGCATCAGCGCCACGCACAGGAACAACACAATTTTTCGCAGGCCTGTCATCGTCACCTCGTAATGCAAGGAATCGTTCTGCACTATTTTGCAAAGTACGCCTTGAGCGGGTTCCAGTAGTAGTCGTACCACCCCTGTCGGTAGCTATCCGCCTGTTCGGCCGGGACGTTGGAGTGCACCATCCTAATCTCGGTTCCACCCTTGGTTTTCTTGAATGTGAGCGTGAGCAGCGAGTCGGGAGCTCCGTCCGGCCACTGTGTGGTATGCCAGTCCTGAACGACTTTCTTACCTTTCACCAGCTGACGATGGACGCCGTGGATGTAGCCATCGCAGGCAGTGAACGCCCCCCCGACCCGAGCGGCGCCGGTGGCTGGCGAGTTGGTGAACGCCGCATGTTTCTTTGCGGTGACGAACGCGTCGTAGACCTTGTCGGGTGGCGCAGACACGACGACCTTCTGAGTGATAGTACGAACGCGGGCCATGGCTGTTGATCCTTCCTGACGCGAATAGAGAGAGTTGGGGAGCGGGGTAGATGCTAAGATTCCACCCGCTCTACTGTCAACCGGGAGTCTTATGTCACCAAGCTCTCACACACTGAATCCGATCACGTTTGTCGCGCTCGGTGACGGACTGACCGCCGGCGCCGGCGACTTTGGCATGAGCGAAGAGCTCCAGCCTTTTAGTTTTCCCGCACAAGTTGCACGACGACTCGCGACGCCGTTTCCGCAGCCGGAAATGGAAGCGCCCGGCATCGGTCCGGTCATCGGATTCGCCGATCTCCCGGTTCGCCTGCCGCAGCCGATGCAGACAACCGTGCTGAAGGAATTTCCACCGTCGGGTCTGTACTCGAACGTCTCGATCTCCGGCCTGAAACTGATCGACGCGCTGACGCGTCGGCCGATCTCGCCGCTCATCCACCGCAGCGACGGACTGCAGACGGCCATCAACTTAGTGTTGGGACTGCCCGGTCTATTACTGCCTGGGACGGCTCAATCTCCGACCGCGGTCGAATATGCCCTGTTCCGCCGGCCCACGCTGACGTTGGTCGGGCTCGGCTGCTTCGACGTCATCGACGCCGCGATGAAAGGCGACCCGTCCTGGATTCCCGACGCGGTGAGCTTCCGGATGAATTACGCGAGCGTGCTGACGCCGTTCGGACGCGGCACCGGCACGCTGGTGGTGTGCACGCTGCCCGATCCGTCGGACACGGCGTTGTTCACGCCGTTCGCCGCCGCACCGCGGGTGCTGAAAGCCGACTGTGATGTGCTGGCGGCGTCGTTCGGTCTGCACGAGACCGACAACCTGACGCCGGCTGGCCTGATCGAGGCGGGCTGCCGATTGATCGCGAAGACGCCCGGGCGACTACCCGAGGGATCGGTGGTGCGAGCGCCGGTGCTCGCGCGCATCAGCGAGCGCGTCGCGTCACTCAACCTTCAGATCCGCGCCCTCGCCCAGGAACACAACGCCATCGTCCTCGACCTGCACGCGCTGTTCGCGCGCGTCAAGCGCGACGGCGTCACGGTCGGCGGTCGCCGGCTCACAGCTGATTACCTCGGCGGGTTTTATTCGCTGAACGGCGTCTACCCGGGCGCGACCGGTCACGGCGTGATCGCCAACGAGATGCTCCGGGTGTTGAACGAAAACTGCGGCGCGTCGCTTGCGCCGATCGATCTCAGCGACTTGCTTGCCGTCGATCCGGTCATCGAGTACCGCCTCGCTCCCGGTCCAGCGCGGACGCTGCAGGACGTGGCGGCGGTGCGGCCATCGAAGGCGGCGCCTTCGCCCGTGCCTCGATCGCGCGCGTCTGCGGTGATGCCGCCACGAGCGCACATCACGCTGCCCGACAGCCTGGAAGCGACGTTGACGCTGAATCAGGAAGCCAGCTACGTCGGCGACGCCCTGCGCGCGGCGCACACGAGCTTCGAGCGCGACATCCCGTTTGGCAGCGCACCCAACACGCTGTTCGGCGGCCTGTGCCTCACCCAGACGCACCTGCATGGTCAGGTCACGTTCCGCTTCAGCCCGCCGAAAGACAACATCTCGTCGTTCACGATGTCGCTCGGCGCCGGACTGCAGGGTGAGGACGGCATCCTGACCGCACCGCAGTACTACAAGCTGCCGTCACTCGATGCGACGGTCACCGACGTCGACGGCCTTGTGTCGGTCGGCACACTCAACCTCGCCACCGGCGAGGTCTCGGACCTCAACGTCAAAGTGACGATCATGAACAGCGCGCTCAGGGCGCTGGTCAGCGTGAACCCGAAGCTGCCGCCAACGCCGATCGAGTTCTCGACCGAGGCGCGGCAACCGCCGGACGCGCATTACGGATCGGTGTGGGGCAAGTTCGAACAGCGAGCCGACGGGACGCTCGACTTCACCATGAACGGTGTGGAATTTCTGCCGCTCGGCGCCGGCTTTGGCGGCGACATGCTGCGCTTCCCGCTGCCGTTCGCCGGCGAGGGAATGGAGTTCGCCAGCGTCCCCGCGGTCAGCACGTCACTGCATCCGCACATCAGCCTCAGCACCAAGCCGCTCGAGGAACCGACGCCGGACTTCTTGCTCGCCGGACGCCTGCCGGAGATTCCGATCAACACCGTCCGCGAGTACTCGACCTTCTCGCACAACACCGCGTTCGGCGACAAGTTCACGCTGAACGTTCCCGAAATGGAAGGCGGCGCCACGGGACGGTCGCACCTGGTCGGCCGCCTGGTGATCCAGTTCGGCGAGCGCAGCGGTAATTCGGTACCGTTCGTGATGTCCTCGCTCCTGCCCGGCGGCCTGCTGGCGAAACCGCCGGACTCACCAGTGGCCAAGGAATTTCCGGGGCGGCTGTCGGTGGGCCTGCTCGGCCACGACGAGATCCTGCGCTTCCCGAAGATTCAGTACCACATGCAGGGTGTGTGCTGGGTGGACGATCCGTTCGAGGTCTCAATCGGCTCGATCGACGTCAGGACCGGCAAAGTGATCGGCAACCTGCTCTACCGCGGCTTTATCGTCCAGACCGTGCTGTTGACGCTGCTCAAGCTCGAGCCGCGGACGCCGAAATCGTCCTGGTACATGCGCGGGCCGGCCGCGTTCGAGCGCGATCCGAACGGTCAGACCATCTTCGGATTCTGCGGCACGGTGAAGGTCGCCTATCCCGAGGGCTACGGATTCCCTCGGCCCGACCTGAAGTCGGCATTCACGGTCGGCCCCAACTCGGTGCTGGATCCCTACATCTACCTGCAGGGCATGGACGGCATCGCTCCGCCGCCGGCCGGCAAGTCGGGTCAGGCGCACGGTGTGCTGGCTTCGAACGGCCAGCGTTTTTCGTACAGCTTTGCGATTCCCGGCTATCCGTCCGGAAAGCCGGCGACGTTCGAGTACACCAACGAAGCGACCGGCGGCACGTTCAAAATGGGCAGCCTCGTGTGGGTCAGCTTCGGCAACGCCAAGCGTCACGCCGAGCCAGGCGACGTCGATTGCGTGACCTTCACCGGCATCGGACTCTGGACGCTCGACATGTCCGCACCGCACATGTGCAACGTCCAAATCTGCACCGCGCCGGACGCGCCCTTTGTCAGCATCATCATCGACGGCGGCTCGGTCTCGAACGTCAACACCAAGCCGGCGCAGCCGACCATGCCGTTCGCCGACATGGTGCTGTTCGCCTGATCGGACGCGCGTGTTTTTCGAGGACTTCGAACACGCCGGTCCGGCGACCTCGGCGACGCGGACCGTCACCGAAGCCGATGTTGACGCGTTCGCGCGGCTGACCGGCGACTTCGTCAGGCTCCACACCGACGAGGCCTACGCGAAGACGACCAAGTACGGTCAACGGATCGCGCACGGCGCGCTGGTCTTCAGCATCGCGATGGGACTGTCAACCGAACTGCAGCTGTTCAACGACGAACTGATCGCCTTCGCAGGCGTCGACAAGCTGCGATTCGTCGCGCCGGTCTTCTTCGGCGACACTGTCCACGTCGTCAAAACGGTGAGGGAGCGGAAGGAAATGGGCGCCGGGCAGGGGACGGTCACGTTCGACAGCCGGGTGCTGAATCAGCGCAACGAGCTGGTGCTCGCTTACCTCGATCGCTTGCTGATCAAACGGCGAACGTCATCCTAGGTTCGACAAAAGGCCGGGAGCATGGCGTGATCGGTCCAGTCGGGAACGGTCCGCCAGACGAGGACTGAGCTGCGCAGCATCTCGTAGTTCTGCAGGAAGTGCTGCACCAGCATCCGCTTTTCGAGCACGCTCTTCGAATAACCGAGACGGGTGGCAGCCATCCCCCCGGTGACCGTATTCGCCACCCAGATGTAGGTCGAGATCGGATCGAGGCCGCTGACGCGCAGCGGCAGCGTGTCGGTGACGGTCCTCACCGGCGCCATCAGTCGCGACGCGATGCCGAAGGTGATCAGGTCGGCGAAGCGGAAGCTCCAGTCGATCGGATCGATATCGACCTGCGCGATTTTGTCGGGACGATTGACGACGAAGGCGGTGCGCACGCGGATCTCGCCGTCGGACACGACGGTGAAGTCGACGTTCTGAATCGCGGCGGTGAAGTGCCCCGGACCATAGGCGATGACGCCCGGGCCGTCGGGCGAGTACGGCACGAACGCGTAGCCGAACCCGTACTGGCCAAGCACACCCGGCTCGGGATTCTCCTGGTTCTTGATGAATGGCGGACCGATCACCACATAGGTCGGATCCTTCATCGGCATCTGCAGCTTCGGCGCCTCAGATCCGAACGGCGCAAACGACAACCCGAAGTCGAACACGTCAACCTTGATCAGGATCCAGTCGTAGACCGTGCCGATGTCGCGCAGATCGACCACGGCGGATCGCTCGTCGCCGACGAATTTTCCGACCTCTCCAGAGTCGCGCCGCTTGTAGTACAGCTGTTCGCAGCCGCTGCCGACCCGGCGCTCGTTTTCTTCAGGCAGCCAGCTGAGCACGCGCTGCAAACGACCGAGCGGAACGGGTTCGGCTTCGGGCGCCGGCTCGGGCTGATAGAGATGACTGACCCGCAGGAAGTAGCGGAAGATGAACTCCCGCATCTGATCGCGAATGGTCTCGCCCGATGCCATCTTCTGGCGATCGAAGAACGTATCCTGGACGATGCCCATCACCGGGAGATCGGCGTTGCCGACGACCGCAGTCTCAAAAAATCCGAAACTGCGGCCGGCATCGGCAAAATCCCGGACCACGTCGAAGCGCTCGGTGTAGTCGTCGGCGCGATCTTTCTCCTCCCACCACCGCGCCAGAGCTACGCCGTCCGCGAGCGTCCGCTCGACCCGGCGCAGGATTGCGCGATCCAGGTGCGTGACGGCGCTCGCGAAGGCGTCCGCAAACCGCAGGGTGGCCGGCGGCGCCGGCTCGAGCGGCCGATCCGCTGTCTGCGTGCGCGGCGCGCGATAGGTGTCGGCATCGACGGCCCGGAACCGGCCACCAGGATCCGCCAGCCGCAGCGAGTACAAGGTGCGGGTCGATCCGTCGGCATCGACGGTGGTGTCGAGAGTCAGCACACCACCCGCGCCAGTCAACGCGCCGGTGCCGCCCGTCGCCGGGCCATAGGCACTCAGACGGTTCACCGTCCGGCCGTCACGCTGTTCTGAAAACGCGGTGCCTTCGAGGCGGCCGGCGGTGATGCCGCCGATCGGTCGTCCCGCCGGGTCGGTGAAGATAATCGTCCTCGATGCACCGGGCAGTTCGTGCGCCGCTCGAAGGTCGTCGGGATCAAAAGCCAGCGGACCGTGAACGTGGCCGACACGCAGGCCGATCCGGCACAGGCTGCGGAGGCGGCTGCCGTTGCCCAGGTCGTTACTGACGCGGACGATGCTGGCGCGTTCGAGGCCGCCGGCGGCCGATTCGCCGAGCAGGTTCAGCACCGTCGCCGCCGCGCCATGTCCGCTCAATTCGAGCAACGGCTCGAGCGTGTCGTCGAACGACGCTGCGGGGGTGTCCAGCCTGCCGGTCACGGTGAGCGCGACGAGCGAAGGCGCCGTCACTTCGCCGCTGATGGTCAACGTTCCCCGCGCACCGGTCAGGCTGCCGGTGCCGTCGATGATCGTCGCGCTGCCGGCGAACAGCAATCGCGGCTGACCGTCGGTGGTGGCGGGATAGGTGCGTCCGGCTCCGAAAAAACGAATCGCGCTGCGGCCGCGATCCTGAAAAGTGACGCCGCCGTCCACCATCGCGAAACGTTGCGAGCTCGTTTCGTGGAGCTCGGTGGCGGTCAACGGCGTCTCCGGCGACGTCTCGAAGCCGTCGGGGATCAGCCGCCATTTCATCGTCAGCAGCGCAATCATCTCGCCGACGCGGTTGGCGCTCGATACGCCGCTCTCGAGCGTTGGCGGGTGCAGGTTGGCGTCGAACCGGTGAAGCGGCTCGTGGATGTCGAGTCCGGTGAGTCCGGCCGGCAGCAGAACCGGGGTCGCGGCGATCGCGGGTGCCGCAGATGACGCGATGCCGTTCGAGGCGCGGCCACCGGACGCGCGGTGGCCGCCGAAAAACACTGCGGTGGTGGCGCTGACCGCGGGACGCGAGGCAAGGGACAGGTAGACCTCGCGCGTTTCCGCGAGCACGGGCGCGGCAGCTGTGTGGCGATCGCCGCCGGCCTTGCGTCGCGCCGACTTGCCGCCGGATTCCGGTTTCATGTGGCGGCTAGGCCTGGACAGACGAGGTCGCTGCCGCCGTCTTCTTGACCGTATCGACGGCCTTGTCCACGGCGTCCTGGATCACGGTCATGCCGGTCTGGACCATCTTGCGGGGATCAGCCGTGGCGAGCAGCGTGCGCGGGTCGAGCGCTTCGGCGATTTTGCGCGGATCGAGCGACTGCATCGACGCCGCATCGAACACGACGTCAACCACGCGGCGCAGCCATTCGTCGCCGGCGCGAAACTGGATCGCGGCCGCCCCGAACAGGTGGCTCTGGACCGCGCGCGAGACTTCCTCGACTTCGGCGGCGGTGAGGTCGCCCGGCTGCGGCGGTGACGAGGTGATCACTTTCGACAGCTGCTGCACCCCGAAGAGCGACACCGCCCAGCCGAATCCGAGCATCGATTTGGCGACTTCGCGCATCTCCATCTCTGTATTCCAGCCTCTCTGCCGAGGTTTCGATCGGGCTATTTTAACCACATCGCGGGCGCGATGGGCCGACTAGGACGGTGGTGAATCGCCGGCGTGCTCAACCGGTCGGTCGAAGATGTCACCGCGGAAAACCGACCTGCGCCGCAACAACATCTCATCGATGGCCGCCTGCATCCGCTGGCGGACTTCGAGCGAAAGGCGCCGGTAGACCTTTGGATCATCGGCCGCTTCCGGACCGTAGTCGCGCTCGATATGCATCGGCGGCAGAAACTGCGTGTGCCACTTCGACGGCAGCGGAAACGGCGCAGCGGTAATCGGCAGGAACGGCCACTCGGTGTAGCGCGTGAACCAGGCCCAATCCACACGCTTGAGGATCGGATAGATTTCGGCGCTGCCGACGGTCACAAACGGCAGGATCGGCGCGCGGTTGCGCAGCGCCGCGCGGACGAACTCGTCGCGACCGAACTTGCCGAGCGTGTAGGCGCGGTCGTACATCGTAAAGGCGCCGCGGATCCCTTCGGGAAAGATCCCGAGAATTTCGTCGTGCGCCAGCACCCAGTCCATGTTTTCCTGACACGCCATGACTCCGCCGAGCTTGGCCATGAAGTCGGCCAGGAACGGCGACTTGGTCAGGCTCGGGTGAATCAGGAAGCGCGGAATCCGGTTGCGCTTGGTGACCAGCGCGAACAGCGCCATGACACCGTCGAACGGCATGAACCCGCGGTGCATGCCGACCAGGACGCCGCGGCCTTCGGTCGGAACGTTCTCGATACCGTCGAGCTCGACGCGCCAGTACCCGTTGTGAAGCCACTTGAAGAGATGTCCGCAATAACGGCGGATGTAAGCGGCGTCCATTCCGAAGTCGTCGTAGTTGCCGTGCGGCGTGCCGCCGCGTCCCGCCAGTTCGAGGATCGCGTGTTCACTGGTCGAGGCAGGCGCGAATCCCAACTGACTTTTCGCCTTCGCGCCGGAAACGGTCCACGAGTACTGGATGTACTGCAGCTGATCGGCCGGAGCCGACAGGCTGGCACTCGATGCAATCGCGCGCACGCCGTTCTGCGCCAGCCGCCCGAGCGGCAGGCGCGGCACGTGGGCGACGCGCAGCGCCGCCTTCAGCGGAATACCCGCGAGCGGAGCGACGTTGAAGATGCCGGCCGCGCGCTGTTCGATCGAGGCGGTGACGGCTTCGGCGAGATCGCGCGGGCTCAGCAGCTGAATCGTCGGATCGTGGCCGGGATAGGTAATCGCCAGCTTGCCGCTGAACAGGCGACTGAAATAATCGTCGCCGTCGAGGACGGCCGCAGGCCGAAGCACCGTCCGCACCGTCGGCGCCGCACCCGAATGCTCGCCGACCTGGAGGCTCAGTCGCTCGACTTCCTGCCACCCGTCGGCGATCGCGCTCTTGCCCTCGGGGAGAAAGGTCGCTTCGTCGAGCAGACCTGCGTTTTGATGATTCGGTGTGTAAACGGCGGCGCTCGAGATGATCACCACCTGCGTCAGCGGCGCCGATGCCAGCCGCGAGAACAGGGCGCGGGCGGCGGTGAGATCCGGTCCGGTGGTCGAACTGCCGGGCGGCAGCGCCGAATAGACCAGGGTGTCGAACTGGCTGAGGACGATCGCGTCGATCGCGCCGTGCTCGTGGACGACACACGATTCAACGTGTGGCGAACGCGTCAGTGCTTCGACGAGCGCACCGGCGATGCGGGCGCGGCCAGCGACTACTGCGACGCGCGCCGGCACGAAACCGGCTAAGCCTTGACCGCAGCCAGATATTCCTGGACAGCCGCAATGGTGTCCTGGACGGTCTGGATGGTCTGGAAGCGCTCCTCGGGAACCTTGATCTTGAACGCGTACTCGATGTCGACCATCACTTCGAGGGCCGACAGCGAATCGAGGCCAAGATCCTCGCGGTAGTTCGAGGAATCGTTAATGTCCGCAACGGCGATACCGGTGATCCGGTGCACGCTCTCGCGGATGGTGTCACGGATGCGATCTACATCATTCATGTTGTTTGATGGTGGTCCGACAGCATCGAGATATTGGCATAAGGTCGCGGAAAAAAACAGCGGGAACCGAAAAATTTACGGTCAATTTTCGGCTAGCTGGTAATTTGTCGAGCCACGTCCACGGCCGACACGATCACCGGCGTGATTCCGCCGCCCGGGCGCGTCCAATGACCACAGAAATGAAGGTTTTTGACGCGACCGGTCATCGCCGGACGCGACTCGCCCAACTGCCCCGGCGCCATTTCCCAGCCGAGCATCGCCCCTTGCGTGTTGAGCGTGAACCGGTACGAGGTGTATGCCGAGGCGCTCTGCCTGGAGACGATTTTCGTCGACAAGCCTGGAATCAACGCCTCGACCCGCGTCAGCAGGTCGTCCTCGACCCGCTGCTTGTGCGCGGTCCAGTCGCGGACGTTGTCGTATTCGAACTCCATGATGCGCTGCAGGATCAGGATCTGCTCGCCGCCGGGCGCCATTTTCGGCTCGTAGAGTGTCGGCACGAAGATTTTGAAGGCATCGAGGGCGACATCGTCCGCGTTCCACGAACGCCAGTGATAGCCGGTGTGCGGCTCGAGTTCCTCGACGCTGACGCCTTTCAAGCCCAGGTGCGTCAAAAAGCACGGCATCGTCGGCTTGAGCTGCCGCAGGTTGGCGATCGCGGCGGGTCCCACCACGTCGGGCCCGAGCAGCTTTTCGTAGGTCAGGGTGAGATCGGCGTTCGACACGACCGCGCCCGCGGCGACCCGCACGGTGTGACGGGCGGCGCCCAGACCGGTGGCGATTTCCACCGCGACCGCCCGGCCGTTCTCGACGACGATCCGGTCGGCGCTGGCGCGGAGCAGGATGTCACCGCCGGCGTCCTGAACGATGCGCGCGAGGTCGTCGGCGAAGACCTGCGAGCCGCCTTCGGGGTAGTAGTTGCCGAGAAAATACGACAGCCGCAGCATCGAGTCGAACACAAACGAGGTCGTGGACGGTCGCGAGCCCCAATGCGCGCAGTCCGCCGACAACAGCAGGCGCAGCTTCGGATCCTTGAACTCGCGCGCCAGCACACTCTCGAGCGACAGCGAAATCATCGAGTCGAGACGGCCGTGGCGGCGGCCCCGGAAGTAGTAGAGCAAGCCGTAGACGTAGGCGTCGCGGGCGATCGCGAAAAACCGATCGATGCCTTTGGCCTCGTGCGGAAACGCTTCCTTCAGCGCGTCGATGTACTCGTTGAAGTCGGCCGACACGGAAAAGCTGCTGCCGTCGGGAAAATGGAAGTGATCGACCGGATCCATCTTCACCCAGCGCGTCCGCGATCCCAGCGAGTTCAGGACGCTGCCGGTCATCGTGGCGGGGTTGCCGAGCAGCGGATAGAAATGGGTCGCGGCGTCGAAGATGTAGGCGCCTCGGCGGAACGTGCTGCAGTAGCCGCCGACCATGTAGTGCTGCTCGACCAGCAGCACCTTCTTGCCTGATTGTGCGACGAGCCCGGCGCAGATCAGCCCTCCGATACCCGCGCCGATAACGACGACGTCATAGGACGACTTCGGATCGTGCGCGAGCGCCCGGTACAGCCTCATGGAGCCGGTTGAGGACGGTTCCGGCCGTAGGATTCGTGGGCGTTGACGAATTCGCCCGAGGTGATCGCGCCGGCCATTGAGAGTTCGCCGGCCAGCACCGCCGCGGCGACGATCTCGGCGAATTTCGGCGCATGGCCGGGACCCGCGCAGCCCAGGATGGCGAGGCATTCGGCGCTGCTGCCGAGCATGGTGCCGCCGCCGACCGTTGCCACCGTCAGCGCCGGCAGTGTGACGCTGGCGTAGAGATCGCCTTCAGGCGTCAGCTCGAAGTCGGTGATCCCGACGGCGGCGTTGGCGACATTGGCGACGTCCTGTCCGCACGCGATGAAGATGGCGGCGAGACCGTTGGCGATGTGCGCGTTGTGGCCGATGGCATTGGCCTGCAGATGGCCGATGACCGTGTCGTGCCACATCCCGACGATCTGGCGCGGGGTGACCCGCATGTACGACTGCAGGACGTCGGCGGGAACGCGCGCGCCGGCGACCACGGTCTTGCCCTTGCCGCCGCTCAGCAGGAATCCGCTGGCGCGCTTCTCGCTGCTCATTCCGCTGAACACCTTGTAGCGCTTCGCATGCCCGTTGCCGACCAGCCATTCCGACGCGCGCTCAGTGGCCTTGACGATCATGTTCATGCCCTGCGCGTCGGCAGTGTTGTAGTGGAAGCTGACGATCACGGCGCGGCCGGAGACGCGGGCATCTACGCTCGTCAGCCGTCCGTGCCTGGTCGTCGATTCCGCCTCGGCGCGCAGCTGCGGCAGATGACCGGGCACTGCCGCCGCGAACGCCGCCGCTTCCTCGATCGACTCGAACGAAAACATCGGACAGACCACGTTTTCGTCCACGATGATGCGCGCACTGACGCCGCCGGCCCGCGTCAGCATCACCATGCCGCGTTCGTAGGAGCGGACCAGGGCGCCTTCCGAGGTCGCCAGCGGTACGTAGAATGCACCCTGCGCGTGGGTGCCGTTGACGAGGATCGGTCCGGCAATGCCGAGCGGCATCTGCACCGAGCCAATCGGATTCTCGATGTTTCCTCGCATCGCGGGGCCGGCGATCGCGCAGGCGCTGACGAGCGGCAATGTCAGGTCCAGCTTGCGCTCGAGCCAGGTTCGGCGTTCGCGAACCTGTTCGTCGGAGTAGCCCTGATCCTTGTAGCGCGGGACCAGTTCGATGCCCGCCGAGGGGGTATTGGTCGGGTCGGCCATCAGTCGATTGCCACAATCAGCGCGCAGCAGTTGCCCTCGGGACTGACCGAGGTGACGAGCGCGCGGGTCGCCTTTAGCGGACGCGTGTGCGCGGCGATGTTCAGCGGGATCTCCGGATCGCGCTCGAGCAGTCCCACAATGCCGGGCACCCGTCCCGCCTTCAACGATTCGATTGCGAACAGCGTCTGCAGTGCACCGGACGCGCCGAGCGCTTCGCCGGTCATCGACTTGATCGCAGTGACCGGGACGTCTCCGCCGAGTACGGCATGGATGCCAGCCGCTTCTCGCGCATCCAGCACGCGGCTGCCACTGGCGGACGCGGCGACCAGGCCGATCTCCCCGCCCGGGATGCCTGCGCTGGCGAGCGCGCTGCGGATCGCGCTGGCCAGCGCACCAGCGTCGGTCGCGTTCGGGTCGTGAGTGTGCGGATCGTAAGCGCTGCCGACCCCGAGCACACGTGCGAGCACGGGCGCATTTCGCGACTGAGCCGAGGTAGCGGTTTCAAGAACCAGAAACGCAGCTCCCTCTCCCATCAACGTACCGTTGCGACCGGCGTCGAACGGCGCGAGTGTCGCCGCGCGACCGTTGGCCGACGCCAGACGGCCGGCCTTCAGGAAGCCGTAGAACGACTCGTAACAGACTTCCTCGGCGCCGCCGGTCACCAGCGCGTCGGCGCGGCCGCGCTGAATCAATTGCGCGCCGTACCCGATCGCGTAGAGGCCGGAGGTCGCACCGGTCGCGATCGTGGTGTTGACGCCGCGCAGTTTTTCCCAGATCGCCGCCTGCCCCGCCGCGGCGTTCAGCACGGTATTCGAAAAATCCATCGGGCTCGCGTACTCGGGACCGGCTTCGAGCGCGCGGCGATCGAATTCGGCAATGGTCTTGACGCTGCAGAACATCGTCCCCAGGATGAGGCCGAGCGCGCGGGCCGCCCGCACTTCCGGCGACCAGCCGCTGTCAGCCAGCGCCAGCTCGACGCCGACTAGCGCCAGACGTCCGGTGCGATCGAGCGGGCGGATGTTGCCGGTCTTGAGATAGTTCTGCGGCACGAAGTCGCGGACCTCGGCCACATCGACGCCCGGCGCGATGTCAGCGGCAAACAGCGTCGGCGGCGCGAATCGACGCTGGCCTTCGCACAACGCGTCGAGAATCGTCTGCGGCTGGTCGCCGAGTGCGCAGACCGCGCCACGCCCCGTGACGCACACGTCCTGGCGAGCGGCGCTCACGCGTGGTGCTTCCTGAAGATGACGGACGCGTTGTTACCGCCGAACGCATAGGCGTTGTTCATCGACAGCTCCACCGGCACATGACGCGCGGCGTTGGGGACGATGTCGAGGTCGCATTCGGGATCGGGGTTCTCGAAGTTGATCGTCGGCGGGATGCGGTCGTCGCGAACAGCCAGCGAGCAGGCCGCCGCTTCGATCGCGGACGCAGCGCCCATGGTGTGACCCAGCATCGACTTGATCGAGCTCATCGGCACGCGATACGCCGCGTCGCCGAACGCCTGCTTCACCGCCATCGTCTCGATGCGATCGTTGACCGCAGTGCCGGTGCCATGGGCGCTGATGTAGCCGATTTCGTCAGGACGGACGCCGGCATCGGTCATCGCGATTTGCATCGCGCGGGCGGCGCCGTCACCGTGCGGCGCGGTCATGTGGTTGGCGTCGCAGGTCAGTCCATAGCCGACCAGCTCGGCATAGATTTTCGCGCCACGCGCGATGGCACGATCGCGGTGCTCGAGCACCAGAATCGCCGCGCCTTCCCCCGGCACCATGCCCTTGCGCAGCTTGTCGAACGGCTGGCAGCGCGCCGGGGCAATCGCTCCGAGCCGCGCGAATCCGGTGTAGGTGATGCGCGAGAACGCATCCGATCCGCCCGCCAGCATCAGCGTCGCCTCGCCGTACCGGATTGCGTCCGATGCGTGTGCGAGCGCGTAGTTGCCGGCGGCGCAGGCGGTCGGAATCACAAGATTGGGTCCGGCGAAGCCAAGTTCCGACGCCACGTGCGCAGCCAGCACGTGACAGGGATACTGCTCGATGAACTGCGCGCCGATGGTGTCGCGGGCGCCGGTGGTCTCGCGATCGTTGAAGTACTCGATCATGGTCGGCTCGCCCGAGGTGGTGCCGAGCGACACGCCGCACGCCGCCGGCTCGAGCGCGCCGGATTCGAGCGCGGCGTCGGTCAGCGCCAGGCGGGCTGCGGCAATCGCCAGCTGCGATGCACGCGAGATCGACCCCGGGCGCAGCCGCTCCACGAAACCGCGCGGATCGAAGTTCTTGACCTCTCCGCCGATGTGCACGGCGAAGCGCCTGGCGTCGAACGACTCCACAGGACCGATGCCGCACTCACCAGCCAGGATGGCGCGCCAGAACGGCTCC
>DASXGC010000033.1:0-7467 GCA_036489235.1 Vicinamibacterales bacterium | reverse complement strand
GACTCGGCCCAGCGCGGCGGCGATGGGAGCGGTCGATCGGTGGTCATGAGGTGCTCCTGACTCTGGTGAGCGGCAACTTCACGCCGCGCCAGATCGCATTCACGGCTTCACGCGAATCGTTCAAGGCGGTGAGACCGGCCGACTGCAGCGTGTAGTAACGGCGTGCGCGTCCGGCGCGCACCGGTGTGCCCGGACCAAGCTTCGAGGACAGCAGGCCGCGATTCTGCAGCCGATCCAGCGTCGCATGTACGGCGCCGGCGGCGACATCACGTTCGAGCCGCGTCTGCACATCCTTCAGGATCGCCCGTCCGTAGGCCGCGTCGCGAAGCCGGACCACGGCAAGCAACACGGCCTGTTCGAAGGCGCCGAGCACATCAGCCATTGGTGACTACATTGTAGACTTCAAGCCGACTTTGTCAATCACAGAGATTGGCGACCCACTCAAGCACACTCTTCGGCGAAACGGTGAATCAGGAGCCGGCGAGGTAGCCGGGACGGGCTTTCACAGCGGCGCGCCGATTCTTGACCCGGACCTCGAGCCGGTGCCATCCGTCCCTCGCGACCCCGCGAGGCGTGTAGCTCACCAGGTAGCGTTGCCTGAATTCGTCGAGCACGCCGAGAAAGATCGCGGCCAGATTCGCGGTCTTGTCGACCTCGAACAATCGTCCCGCAGTGAATGAGGTAAGGTCGCGAAGAAACTCCGGCTTCAACGCCGACTTGACCGCCACCGCGTAGGCGACGACGTCGGAACGCTTGGCCGCGTCTAGCACGGTGTCTCCGTTCAGCCAGCTCGAAGTGTCCACGCCGTCACTGAACACGATCAACAGCGCGCGCCCGGCATCCGACTCGCCCACCATGATGCCGGCGAAGGTGCCGTCCACCAGCGCCGTCGCACCGCTGGCGTCCACCTGATTCAGCGCGGCGCGGACCGATTCGACGTTGGTCGAAAGCGGGGCCTCGCGCCGAACCACCTCGCTGAAGGTGACGAGCGCGGCCTGATCGCTCTTGTGCAGCGCGCCGAGAATCGCGCCGCCGGCGGTACGCAGCTGATTGAGTCGATCGCCGGCCACGCTGTCGCTCATATCCAGTGCGAGGATGACGTTGAGCGGAATCTCGTCGAAGCTGACGAGATCGACTTGCTGCGGCACGCCGTTGTCGAGGATGTCGAAGTCGGCCGGGCCGAGGCCGCGCACGGTCTGATTGTTGTCGGTGACGAGGACATCGACGCGTACCGCTTCGACCTTCGACGAGAAGATGGCACTCTGGGCGGCCGGATCGGGAGCGGGCCGGCTCGGCGCCGCTGGGTTCTGCGACCGGCCGGCGGTTGGCAGCAGCAGAAGCAGGAGCGTCAGTGGCACAACTGCGCGCCGCGTCATTGCGCCTCCTTGAGCAGGAAGGGCTTTCGCACCGCGTCGATCAACGCGTCGGCGCCACGCGCCTGGTAGAGGTAGTACATCCACCACGGGTCGTCGTGCTCGTCCCGCACACGGGGCAACGCGAAAAGCTGCTCCATCGATCGGAGCGCTCCGGCACGATCGCCGGTTCGGCGAGCCAGCTGACTGAGCGCGATTAATGGCGACTGGGCCCTCGGGTAGAGCGCCGCGGCGCTTTCGTAAGACGTGCGCGCCAGGTCGAAACGGCCGAGCGCCTCCCGCTCCGCCCCGAGAAACAGGTCCGCGTAGTACGCCATCGGCGAGGATGTGGCCGCGTGCGTCGCCTGCTCCAGACTGCTCGCCGCCTCAGCATGACGGCCCAACTCGCCCTGCACGCGACCCTGACGTAAGCGCGTTTCGACGGCGTCCGGCTTGATCTCCAGCGCACGCTTGAAAAAGCCATCCGCCTGGCGCAGCTCGTCCCGCTCCGATCCCATGTTGAAGCTGACGCCATTCGGGACGACCGCCGAACGCATCGCCGCCTGAATCGTCGCGTCCGCCAGCGTCTCGTGCTGGGTGCCGCTGAGAAACAGAATGTCCGGATCGTTGCGGAGCAACTCGCGAGCGTGATCGAGGTGGTGCGTGTCGTGCGACCCTCGGAGCTGCATCCATGCCGCGGTCGCCCGGTACCAGTCGCGAACCATAGGGTCCAGGCCAGGCTCCGGCTTCTGCTCCTCCCGCGGCGCGACGTTGTCGAGCAGCATGCGGGCGATCTCCCAGTGCACGCCAGACTGGCGAAAATCGACCTGACGGCCATCAGACACGTCCATGGTGAAGGCTTGAGGCGCGATCGACCGCAAGACCGTCGGCGTGGACGGCGTCGCGACGACGTCACGGTCCAGGATCGCAAGGTCGGTATGCAGCAGGGCGCCCCGCCGCAGCACGTAGTGGCGCTCACCGCTTCGGCGGGCGCTGGCCGCGTGGGCCGCAAGCCTGCTGAGCGGTTCGTCGATGCCGCCGTTCCGGGTCGCCCCATAGCACTGCACATCGGTGTCGAGAATGCCGGCCGCCGCGCAGGCCAGCAGCACCAGGCGCTTCCGCTGCTCGGACGAATAGTTGACGGTAGAGGACAACCGCTGGCCTTCGGGCCGGACCGAGGCCGCACCCGACTTCGGCTTGCGCATCAGCTGCGCGAGCACGTCCACGTCGATCCAGAGCGACCGAAGGTCGTCTGCCGTCCACTCGGCGACATCGAGCAGGGCCCGATCCTCGTAACCTGGATTGTGCGAATCGACGGAACCGAGCCAGTGCTCGAGCCGCGCGATGCGCATCTCGGCCACCGGTTCGATCGGAAGCCGCATTCCGGATCCGGGCGCGCGAATCTGGCATCGCGCGTCGGCTGCGCTGCCGAAGGCGGCGACGGTCACCAGGCACGACACCAGTCCCAGGCGCCACATGCGCGCTGATTGTCTCGCGGTGCTGCCTGCACCGCAACTGCGGGATCGAACTAGAAGATGGTCGAAATCGAGGCCGCGGCCCAGTCGAGCACGCCGGCCGGCAGGACGCCGAGATAGAAGATGAGGATCGCGCAGACGACGAGCGCGGCGCCCGCGAGCTTCGGCACCTCCGGCACGCGCATCGGCTCCTCGGCCGGCGTCATGAACATCATGACGACGATGCGAAGGTAGAAAAAGACGGAGATGACGCTGGTGAGCACACCGAGGATGGCGAGGCCGGTGTAGCCTGCTTTCACGGCTGCGGTGAATACGTACCACTTGGCGATGAACCCGGCCATCGGCGGAAATCCGCCGAGCGACAGCAGAAACACGGTCATCAGCGCGGCCAGCCCCGGGTGCTCGTTCCAGAGACCGGCGTAGTCGCGCAGTTCGTCGTTCGGCCGATCGGCGGTCTCGAGCAGGCCGATTACGCCGAATGCGCCGAGGTTGGTGATCGCGTAGGTGAGCAGGTAGAAGAGCACCGCGCCCTTGCCGACGTCGTTCGCCGACAGCAGCGCGAGCAGCAGGTAGCCGCCGTGGGCGATGCTCGAGTACGCCAGCATGCGCTTGACGTTGGTCTGCGCCACCCCCACTACGGTCCCCACGATCATCGTCGAGGCGGTGATCGCCCAGAGGGTCATCACCCACTGACTATGCAATGGACCAAAGGCCGCGAGAAACACCCGGACGAAGGCCGCGAACGCCGCCGCCTTGACGCCGGTCGACATGAATCCGGTAATCGGAGACGGTGCGCCTTCGTAGGCGTCCGGCGTCCACATGTGAAACGGAACCGCCGACACCTTGAACGCAAACCCGATCGTGAGCAGACCGACCGCGGCCAGCTGCATCGGCGTCGATGTCATCGATTCCGCCGCGAACACGTTGCCGATGCGATCGAGATGGGTGCTGCCCGTGAGGCCGTAGACCAAGGCGATGCCGTAGAGAAAGAACGCGCTCGAAAATGCGCCGAGCAGGAAGTACTTGAACGCCGCCTCGGTCGCTTTGGGCGAGTCGCGGCGAATCCCGGTCAACACATAGACCGAAATCGACAGCACCTCGAGCGCCAGAAACATGACCAGCAAATCGGTCGCGGTCGCCATCAGCATCATGCCGGCCAGCGCGAACATCATCAGCGCGTAGTATTCGCCGCCCGGCAGGCGTTCGCGGTCGATGGTCGGACCCGAAATGGCGATCGACAGCAGTCCGACCACCACCAGGACGCCGGTGACGAACAGGCCGAAATTGTCGGCCGAGACGACGCCAAAGCTCGAGGTGTTGTGTCCCCACAGCAGCAGGGTGGCGATCGCTGCGCCGACCAGGCCGACGATTCCCAGGCCGCCGATTGGCATCCGCTCGCCCGGATCGCGAAAGGCCTCGGCAATCATCGCGGCGATGCCGGCGGCGGTCACGCACGCCATCGGCACGATCGCGTTCAGGCCGCCCATCACTTCTGCGCCTGCACGCGAACGGTCGCGTTCTGCTGCATGTGCGAAATCAGCCGCTCGACCGACGGTGCGATCGGCTTCAGGAACAGGTTCGGCATGACACCCATCAGGACGATGGCGGCGACAATCGGCGCGATCACGATCCACTCGCGCGTGGAAAGGTCCGCCAGGGTCGCGTTCTTCTCGTTGGTGACCGGCCCGTAGTTGACGCGCTGGAACATCCACAGCATGTAAGTCGCGGACAGGATCACGCCGAGCGCGGCGGCCGCCGCCAGCGCTGGATTCCACTCGAACGCGCCGAGCAGCACCAGGAACTCGCCGACGAAGCCGTTCAGCGGCGGCATGCCGATCGACGACAGCGTGACAATCAGGAATACCGCCACCAGGTGCGGCATCACCTTCTTCAGGCCCCCGAACTCGGCGATCAATCGGGTGTGGCGCCGGTCGGACAGCATCCCGACGATCAGGAAGAGGCCGCCGGTGCTGACACCATGGTTCAGCATCTGGTACACCGCGCCCTCAACACCCTGCGTGTTCATTGCGGCAATCCCGAGCACCACGAAGCCCATGTGGCTCACGCTCGAGTAGGCCACCAGCTTCTTCATGTCAGGCTGGACCATCGCCACCAGAGCACCGTAGATGATGCCAACAACTGCCAGCAGCCCAAGGTACGGCGCGAAGAACAGCGCCGCGTCCGGAAAGATCGGAAACGCGAAGCGCAGCAGCCCGTAGGTGCCCATCTTCAGGAGCACGCCCGCCAGGATGACCGATCCTGCGGTTGGCGCCTCGACGTGCGCGTCAGGCAGCCAGGTATGGAACGGGAACAGCGGGACCTTGATCGCGAAAGCCAACGCAAAGGCCACGAAGAACCAGAACTGCAGATGCATCGGAACCTGTAGCTCGTAAATCTTCAGCAGGTCGAAGCTGTAGCTGCCCTGCGCCGTGCTGTGCAGGTAGGCGAGGCCGAGAATCGCCAGCAGCATCAGCACGCTTCCGGCCATGGTGTAGAGCAGGAACTTGATCGAGGCGTAGATGCGGCGGTCGTAGCCCCAGATACCGATGAGGAAGTACATCGGAATCAGCATCGCGTCCCAGAAAACGTAAAACAGGAACAGGTCGAGCGAGACGAACACGCCCATCATCGCGCTCTCGAGCAGCAGCACGAACATGCAGAACGTGCGGGTCTTGCGGTGCACGGACTCCCACGAGCCGAGCAATGCAAGCGGGGTCAGGAAACCGGTCAGCACCAGCAGAAACAGGCTGATGCCGTCTACGCCGACGAAATAGCTGATGCCGAACGCGGGAATCCACGCGTGGCGTTCGATGAACTGGAAATCGGCGATCGCGGGATCGAATCGGCTCCACAGCAGCAGGGTTTCGGCGAACACCAGCGCCGATACCACCAGTGCGATGTTGCGGACGAGCGCCTCGTTCTCCGGTTCGTCGCGCACCAGCAGCAACAGCAGGGCGCCGGCTAGCGGCAGCGCGACAAGCGAAGAGAGTATCGGAAAATGCATCAGCGCCAGAGGTAGTAGCCGAGGATCATGACGACGCCGAACAGCAGCGAGGCGGCGTAGGTGCGGACCGATCCGCTCTGCAGACGCCGCAGCGCCTCGGCGAAGCCGCCCACGGTTTCACCGACGCCGTTGACCGCACCGTCGATCACCCGGACATCGATAATTTTCCACAGCACTTCCTGCGAGACGATCTTGATCGGCTGCACCACCGTCGCGTCGTAGGCCTCGTCTACGTAGTACTTGTTCAGCAGCAGGCGCTGGACGCCGGAGAAACGGGCCGCGACTTGATCGGCGGCGCGACGGTTGGTCAGGAAGAAGTACATCGCGATGCCGATGCCGGCAAACGCCAGGCCGCTCGACAGAATCATCAGCGTGCTTTCAAGGCCGTGCTCGGCAACCTCCTCGACCGGCAGCACGCCAAAGCTCGGTTCGAGATAGCGCGCGAACCAGTCGCCACCGCCGAGAATCGACGGCAGCCCTGCGTAGCCGGCGACGATCGAGCCGATTGCCAGCACGATCAGCGCAAACGCCATCGCCGGAGGCGCGTCATGCAGGTGATGGTGCGAGGGTGCATCGTGCGACGGTGCGAGGTGCGGTGCGGGTTGCGCGGGTGCGGGGTGCGATGGTGCGTCGTGCGCGGGTGCATCGTGCGACGGTGCGACGCTCAAAGGTGCGTCGTGCGTCGAAGCGGAACGCGACGTCCCATGAAACGCGAGAAACACAACCCGGAACATGTAGATCGCCGTCAGCAGCGAGGTGAGCATGCCGACGACCCACAGTACCGTGTGCCCGCTCGCGTAGGTACGAAACAAGATTTCGTCCTTGCTGAAGAACCCGGCAAGGCCGGGCACGCCGGCGATGGCGACGGCGCCGACCACGAAGGTCCAGTACGTGATTGGCAGCTCGTTCTTCAGGCCGCCCATGCGGCGCAGATCCTGCTCGCCGGACAGCGCGTGAATCACGGCGCCCGACCCGAGGAACAGCAGCGCCTTGAAGAACGCGTGGGTGTAGAGGTGGAAGATGCCGGCGCCGAACGCACCCACGCCCATGGCCAGGAACATGTAGCCGAGCTGCGACACGGTCGAATAGGCGAGCACGCGTTTGATGTCGTTCTGGACCAGGCCGATCGTCCCGGCCATCAGCGCCGTCGCGGTGCCGATCACCGCCACGATCATCAGTGTCTGCGGCGCGTGGCTGAACAGCACGGCGTTGCGGCCGATCAGGTACACGCCCGCAGTCACCATCGTCGCGGCGTGAATCAGCGCCGACACCGGCGTTGGACCTTCCATGGCGTCCGGCAGCCAGACGTAGAGCGGAATCTGTGCGGATTTGCCGGTGGCGCCAACAAACAGCAGCAGCGTCATCAGCGACACCGTTCCAAACGTCGCCTCAGGACTGAGGGTCGCCGCGGCCCGCGCCACCTCCTGGAAGTCGATCGATCCGAATCGCACGAAGATCAGCAGCACGCCGAGGAGGAATCCAAAGTCGCCGACGCGATTGACGATGAACGCTTTCTTGCCGGCGTCCGAGGCGCTTTTCTTCTGATACCAGAATCCGACGAGCAGGTACGAACAGAGTCCGACGCCTTCCCAGCCGATGAACATCACCAGGAAGTTCGAGCCAAGGACGAGCACCA
>DASXGC010000413.1:0-7637 GCA_036489235.1 Vicinamibacterales bacterium | reverse complement strand
CACTCCCGCAGCCGTCACCAGCAGGTTGATCACCGAAAGCGGGAGCAGCACCTTCCAGCCGAACCGCATCAACTGGTCGTAGCGATAGCGCGGCAGCGTCCACCGCATCCAGACGTAGAAGAACAGCAGCGCCGCAACCTTGGCGAGGAACCAGATCCAGCCGAGCGACTCCGGCAGAAACGGTCCGTGCCAGCCGCCGAGAAACAAATCGGTGGCCACCGCCGACACGGTGACCATGTTGATGTACTCCGCGAGGAAGAACATCGCGAAGCTCATGCTGCTGTATTCGGTGTGGTAGCCGGCCACCAGCTCCTGCTCGGCCTCTGGAAAGTCGAACGGCGCGCGGTTGGTCTCGGCGACGCCGGCGGTCATGAAGATCAGGAATCCGACCGGCTGCACGAACACGAACCAGCGCGGGATGAACCCAAGCCAGGTGCCCGACTGCATGTTGACGAGCCCGGACAGCGACAGCGAATTGCCGACCAGCAGAACGCTGGCCAGCGCGGTGCCGTACGACAGCTCGTAGCTGATCATCTGCGCCGACGAGCGCAGGCCGCCGAGCAACGAGTACTTGCTGTTCGAGCTCCAGCCGGCCAGGACGATGCCGTAGACGCTCATCGATGAGATCGCGAAGATCACCAGCACCGCGACGTTGACGTCGGCAACCTGCAGCCGCAGCGGCTCGTCGAGAAGGCCGAACAATGTCGTCGAGGCGCCAAACGGCACCACCGCGAAAGCGGCAAATGCCGCGGTCGCTGAAATGATCGGCGCCAGCGCGAACAAAATCGGATCGGCCGCGCGCGGGCGCAGCTCCTCCTTGAACATCAGCTTGATGACGTCGGCAAACGGCTGCAGCAGCCCCTGCCAGCCGACGCGGGTCGGACCTCGGCGCTGCTGCAACATCGCCGCGACGCGGCGCTCCACCCACACCATCGCGGCCGCCGAACTCAGCAACGCGACAAAGGTCAGCAGCGTTAGCGCGATTTGAGCGACCAGCAAGGGCGTCATAGCGTATCGGCGATCGGGTGATCGGGTGATCGGCGATCGGGTGATCGGCGATCGGTGATCGGGTGATCGGTGATCGGGTGATCGAGGATCGCCGATCGATCGCCGATGACCGATCGCCCGATCATCAATGTGCTCCCACCGGATGCTGCGCCCGCCATGATGCCGGCAGCGTGCAGCGGCCTTCCTTGATGTGCGCCTCGTATTCGTGGCGGAAGTTCTTCAGCGTGGTCAGCACCGGGGTCACCGCAGCATCGCCGAACGCGCAGAGCGTCTTGCCGCCGATGTTGTTGGAGATGCTGCTCAAGAGATCCAGATCCTGCATCTGTCCCTCGCCACGCTCGATGCGGTGCAGGATCTTGTAGAGCCAGTCAGTGCCTTCGCGGCACGGCGTGCACTTTCCGCACGACTCGTGACGGTAGAAATGCAGCAGGTTCTCCGCGAGCCACACCATGCAGGTGGTGTCGTCGAGCACCACGATCGCCGCCGAGCCGAGCAGCGAGCCGGCCTTCTGGATCCCGTCGAAACTGGCCTGGGTATCGAGCTGGTCGGGCATCAGGATCGGCACAGACGACCCGCCGGGAATGACCGCCTTCAACGTCCGCCCCTCGCGCACACCGCCGGCGTAGCCCTCGATCAACTCGCGGAGGGTCACACTCATCGTGGCTTCGTAGACGCCGGGTTTTCGAACGTGACCGCTCACGCAGAACAGCTTGGGGCCACCGTTCTTCTCGGGACCGAGACCCGAGTACCAGGCGACGCCCTTCGAAATGATGCCCGGCACATTGCAGAGTGTCTCGACGTTGTTCACCGCGGTGGGCTTGCCGTAGACGCCGACGACAGCGGGAAACGGCGGTTTGTTCCTCGGCTGGGCGCGCTTGCCTTCGAGCGACTCCAGCAACGCCGTTTCCTCGCCCGCTTCATAGGCGCCGGCGCCACGGTGCACGTAGACGTCGCAGTCGAATCCGGATCCAAAAATGTTCTTCCCGAGAATGCCCTTCGCGTACGCCTCGTCGATGGCACGCTCGAGATTGCCCTGCACGTGGAAAAATTCACCACGAATATAGATGTAGGCGACCTTCGCGCCGATCGCGTAGCAGCCGATCGCACATCCCTCGATGAGGAGATGCGGGTTCCGCTCCATCAGCAGGTGATCCTTGAACGTGCCCGGCTCGCTTTCGTCAGCGTTGCAGACGATGTAGCGCGGCTCGACTTTCTTATCGACGAACTGCCACTTCATGCCGGTCGGAAAACCGGCGCCGCCGCGCCCGCGCAGGCCCGACGCCTTCACCATCTCGATAATCTCATCCGGCTTTCTGGTCAGCGCGGTCTTGAGCGCCTCGTAGCCGTCATGCGCCAGATAGAAATCGAGCGTGTAGGAATGCGGCTCGCGAACGTACTTCGTGAGGACGAGATCCGTATCAGCCACGATGGGTCACCGAGCCACTCCCGTCATCGCTTCGCACCTTCCACGACGAGGTGGCAGCCGCTGACCGCTACCTCGCCGCGGGCGCGCAGGTCGTCGATCAGTTTCCCGGCGTCCTCGGGTTTCAAGCATTCGTGCCAGGCATCGTTCACCATGACCGCCGGGGCGCGGTCGCAGGCGCCGAGGCACTCGACCTCCATCAGCGTGAAGGTGCCGGTCGGGTCGGTTTCGCCCGGCTTGATCCCAAGCTTGCCGCACAATTCCTCGGTGACGCGCTCGGCGCCGTTGATCGCGCACGACAGCGTCCGGCAGACGTTGACCACGTACTTGCCGACCGGCCGCGTATAGAACATCGTGTAGTACGAGACGACGTCCTCGACATCGGCGCGGGTGATCCCGAGCAGTTCGGCCACGTGACGGATCCCATTGGCCGTGATGTAGCCCTGCTGATCCTGAACGAGATAGAGCGCCGGCAGCACCGCCGACCGGCGGCGATCGTCCGGGTATCGTTTGATGATCTCGTCGAACCTGGCCCGGCGTTCGGCGCTGTAGACAAACGGCGGACCTTCGTCCTCGAGTTGCCGCGACGACTTGTGGAACGTCGCGCCGTAGGCCATCTTCGGATGAAAGCTCACCGGTCCACGTCTCCCATGATGACGTCCAGCGATCCGATGATGGCGATGACGTCGGCAATCAACCCGCCGACCACGGTTCGCTGCAGCGCCTGGCAGGCCAGCAGCGAGGGCGGCCGCGACTTGATGCGCCACGGTCGGTTGCTGCCGTCCGACACGACGTAGAAGCCCTGCTCGCCGCGCGGCCCCTCAACTGGGACATAGGCCTCGCCGGCTGGCACGGTGAAGCCCTGGGAGTAGATCAGGAAGTGCTGAATCAGCGCTTCCATCTCGGTGTAGACACGATCCTTCGGCGGCGGCGTAATCTTCGGGTCGTCGACCGCGAACACGCCGGTCGGCGAAATCCGATCGAGCGCCTGACGACACAGCTTGATGCTCTCGCGCATCTCGGCGATCCGCACCTGGTATCGCGAGTAGACGTCGCCCTTGGTCCGGGTCGGCACCTCGAAGTCGTAGGTCTCGTAGCCCAGGTAGGGAAAGACTTTCCTGACGTCGTAATCGACGCCCGCGGCGCGGGCAATCGGCCCGACCAGGCCCATCGCCACCGCGGTCTCTTTCGAGATGACGCCGACCCCCTGGGTCCGCTTCATGTAGATTTCGTTCTTCGTCAGCAGATCCTCGTACTCGTCCAGCTTCTCCGGGAGACGCTCGAGGAACGAACGGATCGCCGCGTGGAACCCGCGCGGCAGATCTTCGCGCAGGCCGCCAACTCGCATATAGCTCGGGAACATCCGGAAGCCGGCCAGCAGCTCGTTGATGTTGAGTAGCAGTTCGCGCTCCCGGAAGCAATAAAGCATCACGGACACGGCACCCACTTCCATGCCGTGGGTGCCCAGCCACACCAGGTGGCTGTTGAGGCGCTGCAGCTCCGCCAGCAGGATCCGGATGTTCCGGACCCGCTCCGGCACCTCGAGTCCCAGCAGGTTCTCGACCGACAGGCAGTAGGCCATGCTGTTCGAGTGCGAGCTGAGGTAATCCATCCGCTCGACCAGCGGGATGACCTGCTGCCACTTCTTCTGCTCGCAGGTCTTCTCGATGCCGGTGTGCAGGAAGCCGATCGTCGGCGCCGCCGACAGCACCGTCTCTCCATCGAGCTCGAGCACGAGGCGAAGCACGCCGTGCGTGCTGGGGTGCTGAGGCCCCATGTTGACGGTCATCACTTCCGTTTTGATGTCCGGCATCAGGCCACCGTCACCTTTTCAGCACCAGAGACACCACCGTCACAGAGAGAACACTCCAGGGACGCCATTCCTGTCGTCTCTGGTGTCGCTCGCGTCCTGGGTGTCACATCAGCGCTGATCAAGAGCAATCTCCACGATGTCGCAAATCACGTGCAGCAGCGTCCGGTGCACTTCCTGCACGCGCGCCGCACTGTCTGACGGCACGTTGATGTGAATCGCCGCCGCGCGGCTGACCGCGCCGCCGTCACGTCCGGTCAGCGCGATCGTCTTTACGCCGAGCGAACGCGCCGCCTCGAGTGCGGCCACCACGTTCGGCGACGCGCCACTGGTGCTGATCCCGAGCGCGACGTCGCCGGGTCTCGCCAGCCCCTCGACCTGACGCGCGAAGATCCGGTCGTAGGCGTAGTCGTTGCCCACGCTGGTCAGCACGCTCGTATCGGTGGTCAGTGCGATCGCCGCAAATGCCGGGCGTTCGCGCTGAAAGCGCCCGATCAGCTCCGCCGCGACGTGCTGGGCATCGGCGGCGCTGCCGCCGTTGCCGAACAGCATCAATTTTCCGCCGCCGCGCAACGACTCGATGATCGCCGCAGCCGCACTCAACACCGGTTGCGGGTCGCGGGCCACGCGTTGGTGCAGCGCGATTGTCTCCGCCAGCGTCGCCGCGAAGAGATCCGCACTCACCTCTGGCTACCCTCGCGTCAGTCGGTCCTTCGCGACATTCGCGCGGAACTCGGCTTCGGTCATCTGCAGTGGCTGACCCGTCCCAGGCGTCATCCGGATCTGCACCGGATAGTCCTTGCGCAGCGGAAAACCTTCCCAGTCCTCCGGCATCAGCAGTCGCCGCGGGTCGGGGTGTCCGTCGAACGCAATCCCGAACAGGTCCCACACCTCGCGCTCGAGCCAATTGGCGGCCGGCCAGATGTCAGACACGGTCGCGACATGCGGGTCGGCACCGGCCAGCCTCAGCTTCAGGCGCAGGCGCGTGCGATGCTCGAGAGAAACGAGAATGTAGATCAGCTCGAAGCGCGGCTCGTGCGGCCAGACGTCGGCGGCCGTCAACTCGGCGAGCAGGCTGAATTTCAGATCCGGGCGGTCGCGCAGCACCAGCGAGACGTCATGCAGCGCCTCGGGCGCGGTATAGATCGTCGCCTGCAGGTCGCGGCTGGGGACCGCCTCGAACGTCACGTCGGGCAGCGCGTCCTGCAACGACGCGAGAATGGGAGCGGGATCCATCACGCCAGTTTCTGCCCGTCGATCTTCCGCTGCAGTTGCACGATGCCGTAGATGAGCGATTCCGGGCGGGGCGGGCAGCCAGGCACGTAGACGTCAACCGGGACGATTTGATCGACGCCCTGCACGATCGCGTAGTTGTCGAACACGCCGCCGATCGACGCGCAGGCGCCCATCGAAATCACCCACTTCGGCTCGGGCATCTGGTCGTAAATGCGGCGCAGCGCTGGCGCCATCTTTCGCGACAGGCGTCCGGCGACGATCATCAGGTCGGACTGGCGCGGGCTCCCGCGAAACACTTCGGCGCCGAACCGCGCGACGTCGTAGCGCGAACAGCTCATCGCCATCATTTCGATCGCGCAGCACGCCAGGCCGAACGTCACCGGCCAGATCGACGAGCGACGCGCCCACTGGACCATCTTCTCGACCGAGGTCGTCAGCACTGGAATGTCGAATTCGGACTCGAGACCCATTATGTGTTCTCGTTTCCCCAGTCGAGCGCGCCTTTGCGCCAGACGTAGATGTAGCCGGCGAGCAGCAGTGCCATGAACAGCACGACCTGCACGAAACCGCCCCATCCCAGATCGCGCAGCGCCATCGCCCACGGATAGAGAAAGGCCACCTCGATGTCGAAGAGCAGGAAGATCATCGCGACCAGGTAGAACTTGACCGACTGGCGTTCGCGGGCATCGCCGACCGCCGGCATGCCGCATTCGTACGGCGCCAGTTTCTCGGGCGACGGCTTGCTCGGGCCGAGCACGTTCGACAACAGGACCGACACCAGCGCGAATCCGGCGCCGAGCGCGATCATGATGAAGATAGAAAGCCAGCCCTGCATCGTGGTGTGTGCGGCTTGTGAATCATTTCCCAAGCCGAAGCCTTCATGCTAGCACACAGAATAGTCATCGACGCGACGACCGCGGCGCAAAGAAATGCCCAGGCGCTGCGGCCGAGCCGGCTTGACTTGCGCGACCGTCTGGCTGCTAATGGCGCACAGTAACCCGTAATGCGGATCGCCTGGCTTTCGCCGTTTCCCCCGACCCGATCCGGTATCGCTGTGTACAGCGCGGATGTCGTGCCGCGGCTGGAGGCTACGCACGAGATCGATCGCTTTCCCGAGTCTCGCGCGTCCGAGTTCGCGTGGCGTGCTCGACGCGATCCCTACGATCTGGTGGTCTACCAGATCGGCAACGCGCCCTGTCACGACTACATGTGGGCCTATCTCGCGGCGCATCCCGGCCTCGTCGTGCTGCACGATGCCCGCCTGCACCAGGCCCGCGCACGAAGCCTGCTCCAGCAGCGGCGACACGACGATTATCGCAACGAATTCCGCTACGACCATCCGGATGCGCCGCTCGATGTTGCCGAGTTCGCGGTCGAAGGGCTTGGCGGACCGCTGTACTACTTCTGGTCGATGTTGCGGGTCGTGATGCGGAGCGCTCGGATGGTGGCCGTTCACAGCCCGCGCGTGGCGGCCGATTTGCGACGCGAATTCCCCGCGGCTGCGATCGAAACGATCCGCCTTGGCACCGCGCCGGTTGACGCCGATGCCGGCGCACGCGCGCGCGTACGAAAGGCGTTGGGCGTTCCCGGCGAAGCCGTGCTCTTTGCCGCGTTCGGCAAGATCACCAACGAGAAACGGATCGACGCCATCGTCCGCAGCTTTGACCGGCTCGCGCGGGATCGTGCCGACGTCCACCTGATGCTCGCGGGCGACGCAGCCGACTGTCCGGCGCTCGGAGCGTTGCTCGCCGCATCACCGCACGCCGCGCGCGTACACGTGACGGGCTACGTCCCCGACGGCGTGGTCGCCGGCTACCTGGCCGCCGCGGACGCAAGCCTCTGCCTGCGATGGCCGACCGCCCTCGAAACCTCTGCGTCCTGGCTGCAGTGTCTTGCTGCCTCGCGACCAACCGTTCTTACCGCGCTTGCGCACCTGGCGGACATTCCGACCGTCGAGCCGATTGGCTGGCGCCCTTCGCATCGGGCGATCGAACCGGTCGCGATCTCGATCGATCTACTGAACGAGGACGATGCGCTGTCGTCTGCAATGCGACGGCTCGCCGACGATCTCCCCTGCCGCCAGCAACTCGGGCGCGCCGGGTTTGCGTACTGGACCGCTCATCACACCGTTGACGCGATGACCGCGGACTACGAGCGCGT
>DASXGC010000293.1:0-27579 GCA_036489235.1 Vicinamibacterales bacterium | reverse complement strand
TGGCGGCGCTGGCCCTCGAAGACGGCGAACGTGGACAGACGGCGATCCGGGCACTCGGCACGACGCGTTCGGATGCGGTCGTCGGCGTGCTGCGCGAGGCGCTGCGCTCGGAGGATCCGCGGCGGCGGACCGTGGTCGTCGAGGCCTTCACCGCACAAGGCGGAACCGCGGCTGTCGACGCGCTGGCGTGGACCTCGACGGCCGACTCCGATCCGCTGGTCACACGTGCCGCCATCTCTGGACTGCGTGACATCGCCAATCGGAATGTCCCGACCAGCGGCGCCGCCATCCGTTCCTTGATCGAGGTGTTGCACGATCCACAGCGGCGCACCGACACCTTGACGGAGCTCGCCCGCCTGGCGCCGGCGGGTATACCTCTGATGGTCGATGGCTTGAACGCCGAGGACCCGGAAGTCAGACGCAATATCGTGGAGGCGCTGGGGAGGTTGAGGAATCCGCTGGCATCCGCCGGGCTCCGCCAGGCGCTGTCAGACGCCGATGCCGGCGTGCGCCGAGCCGCAGTCACCGGGCTGTCGCGAGTCGGCGCGCGGGGACTCGGCAGCCGGCTGTCGGCTCTGGCACTATCCGATCCCTCGCCTGCTGTTCAACGAGCGGCCGCTGCCGCGCTGCACCGTCGGGGCGCAGACACCGCCACGGGGAACGAATGAATGGCATTCGAACCCGAGAATCTCGGCCTGACGTCAACAGGTCTGCCACTGTTGCGCGATCTGATTCACGAACGCACCGGCCTGTTCTACGACAACGGGCGCTACGACACTCTCACCGATCGCCTGGCGCCGCTGATTCTCGAACGCGGATTCCGCTCGTTCCTCGACTTCTACTACCTGCTGAAGTACGACGATCGAAACGCCCCGACCGAGTGGCGCCGGGTCCTCAACGCGCTATCGGTGCCCGAAACGTATTTCTGGCGGGAGGTCGAGCAGATTCAGGGCTTCTCGCGTCACATCCTGCCCGAACTGGTTCGCGCCTTTCCGGGGCAGCCGCTGCGCATCTGGAGTGTGCCCTGCGCCACCGGCGAAGAACCGTTGACGATTGCCATGGTCCTCAACGAGGACGGCTGGTTCAGTCGGGCCCCGATCGAGATACACGCCGGCGACGCGAGCAGCGTGGCGATCGACAAGGCCCGGGCCGGCCGATACCGCGAGCGCTCGTTCCGCACGCTGTCACCGGCGTTGCGCGAGAAATATTTCATCCAGCATGGAACCGAAGCGGAGCCGGTGCCTTCTCTCCGCGACCGGGTCACGTCGTGGAGCGTGGTCAACCTGAAGGCCGAGGACGAGATCGCGGCGCCGGCCAGCGCGCCCGTGATTTTCTGCCGCAACGCCTTCATCTATTTCTCTCCTCAGAGCGTCAAGGTCGTGGTCGAAGCGTTCGCCGCCGCGATGCCGTCGCCGGGCTACCTGTTTGTCGGCGCATCCGAATCGCTGCTGAACGTCACCGACCGCTTCATGCTCGAGGATGTTAACCGCGCCTTTGTCTATGTGAAACGATGACACCGGAGTCCATGTCCCCATCCCGCCGCCTGCGCGTCCTCGTCGTCGACGACTCGGCCTACGTCCGAAAGGTCGTGTCGCAGGTGTTGTCACGCAGCCCGCTGCTCGAGGTCGTCGGCACCGCCCGCGACGGCGCCGATGCGCTCGAGCGGGTCGCTGAACTCAATCCCGACGTGGTCACCACCGACCTGATTATGCCGACGCTCGACGGCGTCGGGTTCGTGCGCGAACAGATGGCGCGGAAGCCGTTGCCGATCGTGATCCTGAGCGTCGCCAATGAGGCCGGCGAAATGGTGCTCAGCGCGCTCGATGCGGGCGCCATCGACGTCGTGCAGAAGCCAACTGCGCTTGCCTCCGACCGTCTGTTCGAAATCGGCGACGCTCTGATCGATAAGGTGACCGCCGCGGGGGAGGCTCATGTCAGACGTCCCGTCCAGTCCGGCGCGATGGCAGCCACCACTGTTCCCTACACGCCGAAGCGGCAGTTCGACATCGTGGTCCTGGGCGTCTCGACCGGCGGACCGCAAGCACTGCGGCGTCTGATCCCGGCGCTCCCGGCCGAGCTGGCGGTTCCCGTGGCGATCGTGCTGCATATGCCGGTCGGCTACACCGAACTGTTCGCGCGCAAACTCGATCAAGAATCGGCGTTGAACGTCGTCGAAGCCACCGCTGGAATGGATGTCCAGGCCGGCGACGTCTTGATCGCGCCAGCTGGTCGGCATCTGTCGTTGCGTCGCGGCGCGGACGGTCGCGTGCTGACCCACCTGGACGTTCGGCCGCTCGATACGCCCCACCGTCCGGCGGTTGATGTGCTATTCCAGTCAGCAGCTGACGTGTATGCTGGCCGCGTGCTTGGCATCGTCATGACCGGAATGGGCTCGGATGGACGCGAAGGGTCCGCATGGATCAAAGCAAAAGGCGGCCGCATCCTGACGGAGTCGGAAGATTCATGCGTGGTCTACGGTATGCCCCGCGCGATCGTTGAGGCTGGCCTGAGCGATCGGGTCGTACGGCTCGACGAGATGGCAAACGCGATCCTGGAGCACGCGTGAAACACAAAGTGCTGCTGGTGGACGATTCGGGATTGGCCCGTCGCAGCATGCGTGCCGTGCTCGAGCTGAGCGGCTTCGAGGTCATCGAAGCCGAGGACGGCATGGTTGCCCTGGAGATGTATTTCACCCAGAAGCCGGACGTGGTGATGCTCGACCTGGTCATGAAGGGCATGTACGGCCTCGATGTGCTCACCAAGTTGAGGGAGCTCGATCCGGCCGCGCGAGTGATTGTCGTGTCGGCCGACGTCCAGAGCTCGTCTCAGGAAATGGTGCAAGCCGCGGGAGCAAGTGGTTTCGTCAACAAGCCGGTCGACCCCGAACAGCTGCTCAGCGCCATCCAACGCGCGTTCGAAGGACAACCCTGAGATGGAACTGACCGAGCTGCAACACGACGCGCTGATCGAGCTCCTGAACATCGGCTTCGGCCGGGCTGGTGCCTCTCTGTCGCAGCTCACCGGGCATCGAGTCCTGCTCGAAGTTCCGCAGGTCACGGTGCGGCAGATTGACGAAGTCGGAACCGCCCTCAAAGAGGTGATCGACACCGACGTCGCCAGCGTCCATCAAATCTTCTCCGGACCGGTCTCCGGCGATGCCCTGCTGATGCTCGATCAGGCCGGCGCCGCCATCCTGAAGGAGCTGCTGACCAACGAGCCGGCGTTGCCGTTTGCCATCGACGCATCGGCGCGCGAGGTCATCACCGAGGTCGGTAACATCCTGCTCAACGCCTGTCTCGGGACTTTCGGCAATATCCTGAATGTCCAGGTCAGCTTCTCCGTGCCCCGGCTGAGTCTCGAAACCGTCGGCGCCATCCTCGAGTCGCTGCGCGTGAACCACGAAGGCGTGCGCTATGCCCTGCTCATTCACGCTGGCTTCAAACTCCGGGACACCGAGATCCGCGGTTATATGGTCATCGTCCTCAGCGTGGCGTCGCTCGACCGGTTGATCCGCGAAGTCGAAGCCTGGGAGCGTGGCAACCGGTGAACCCGACTGTGCCCGACACCAACAGTCTGCTGAATATCGCCTCGGAGCGATGGTTCGGCGAGCTCGCCGACCGCGGCATCATCGTCACCGATCGGGCGCTTCTGGTGCGGGCCTGGAATCCGTGGATTGCGGCGCACACAGGATTGACGACCAGCGAGGTCATCGGCCGATCGCTGTTCGAGGTCAGCCCGACGATCGCGGCACGCGGTCTCGACGAACACTACCGTCGCGCGCTCGAAGGCGAGGTCCGCGTACTCGCCCACAGCTTCCACAAGCTGCTGATTCCAGGGCGCCGGCCGGCCGGTTCCGGCGTGGCCGAGACGACCCAGAGCGCTCGCATCGTGCCGTTGCTCGACAATGGCCAGGTGGTCGGGACGATGACGATCATCGAAGACGTCAGCGAACGGGTGGTCAGCGAACGGGAGCTCCGGGCCCAGATCGTGATCGCGGAGCGTGCCCGCGTCGTCGCCGAGGATGCCTCAAAGCTCAAGGACGAGTTTCTCGCAACCCTCTCGCACGAAATCCGAACGCCTCTCAACGCCGTGCTCGGCTGGACCCAGATCCTGCGGACCCGCACCAATGTAGGGTCGCCGGATCGCGGGCTGGAAGTCATCGAGCGCAACGCCATGTCGCAGCTGAGGCTGGTCGAAGACCTGCTGGACATGGCCCGTATCGTCAGCGGCAAGCTTCGACTCGACGTCAAGTCGGTCGATGTGCGAAGCATCGTGCAGGCGGCCATCGACGTGGTCGAGCCGGGAGCCGCCGCCAAGCGGGTCTCGCTTACGTCGCAATTTGACGAGGATGGCCCGGTGGTGAACGCGGACGTCGATCGCTTGCAACAGGCGATCTGGAACGTGATGTCGAACGCGGTGAAGTTCACACCGAGCGGTGGCGCCGTCCATGTCAGCGTGGTGCGCGCCGCCAATGTCGTGGACATCACCATCGCCGACAGCGGTCAGGGGATCGGCCCCGACTTTCTCCCCTATGTGTTCGATCGATTTCGACAGGCGGACTCGTCGACCAGCCGCCGCCACGGCGGACTCGGACTGGGTCTCGCGCTGACCAGACAGATCATCGAGCTGCATGGAGGCGCCATCGATGTCGAAAGCGACGGCGTCGATCGGGGCGCGCGCTTTTCGATTCATCTGCCCGTCTCCGACGCGCCGCTGGTATCGGCGGAGCCGCCGGCCAGGGCGTCAATCAGCGACAGCCTGACAGGGATCTGCGTGCTGCTGGTCGACGACAGCGAGGACGGCCGTGAAATGCTGGAGTTCGCGCTCCGGGGCTACGGCGCCACGGTCGTGACGGCGGCCTCCAGCGACGCGGGCCTCTCGACGCTGCAGGCTGGAACCTTCGTGCCCGATGTCATCGTGTCCGATATCGGCATGCCTGGCGGCGACGGCTACGCCTTCATCCGTCGCGTACAGGAACTGTCGTCAGCGTACCGGCGAATGCCTGCGATCGCGCTGACCGCCTACGCCGAGCCCGAAGACCGGATTCGGGCGCTTGCGGCCGGATACAGATTGCACCTGCCGAAACCGGTTGAACCTGCACTGGTTGCGGATTCGATCGGCCAGCTGGTCGCCGCCGATCGGGCCTTGAGAGAGCACCGCCCGATCGCGTAGCCGCGGGCGCGGTAGTGCCCGCCTTCCGGCGGACTGCGACGGCCGGCTGAAGCCAGCGCCACTACAGTAGTGTCGCCTTCCCGGCGTACCGCGACGGCCGGCTGAAGCCGGCCACTACACCGGCCACTACACCGGCCACTACGGTAGTGTCCGCCTTCAGGCGGACCTGCAACAGTTAGAAAGGCAGACCCAACTCCTCGTTCTCGCCCATTGCGCGAGCCCACGCGAGAAATCTGCTATAGGCAACCATCTTGTGGTGTTCCGCGTATTGCTCGGCCGCGATCAAACACGCGTCAATGGTGGCGTCGTTGAACTCTTCGTCCTGAAGAGCGGCAAACGAAGGCTCCGTGTCACACGGCGCGCCGGGCTGGGCCATGTCTGGAATCTCCTGCTTGGAATCGAACACCGGGCGCCGCGTCTCGCGAGCGACGCCCGGCTGCGATTTAGTACTTCGACTTGCTGTCGCCGACCGCAGTGGTTGCGGCCGCTTCGCCGGTGGACGCGATGTCCTCGGCGCCTGTGCGTTTCAGCGTGTCCTTCGCGCGCTTGATCTGTTCCGACGTATCGCAGTGCGCCGACAACAGGATCCCGCCTTCCTTGATCCGACCCTCGTAGCGTTTGGCCTCGTACTCCGGAATGCCCATGCCGACGAGCGCGCCGACGAAGCCACCGACCGCGCCGCCGACGCCGACGCCAGCCAGCGCGCCCATGATCGGACCCGCCGCGATGAACGGACCGACGCCGGGAATAGCCAGTGCGCCAATGCCGGCGAGCAACCCCAGGGTGCCGCCCACGGCGCCGCCTGTGGCGACGCCGGTGGTGGTGCCCTCGGGCGCCTTCGTGTGCTTCTCGTGCGCGAAATCCTTCGTGCTCTGGTTGTCCGGCATGAGCACCGACACGTCCGAGTTGGAGAACCCATCCATCACTAGGGCGTCAACAGCGCTTTCCGCCTGGCTGAGCGAACGATAGATGCCAAATACTGCCGTCTTCTTGTTGTTAGACATGTCTCTCCTGAAGTGAACAACGAGTGAACTACTGCTTCGCCGTCTTGGGTGGCGCGACACTCAACTGGTTGGTCACGTGACCCTCGCCCGCTGCGGCCACCGCCTTGGCCTCGACCGTACGTTTCTCTTCATCCGACCGCACCGGTCCCTTGAGCGTGACTTGACCGGATTGAGTGATGACCTTGACGTTGTGTGCGTAACTCGACAGGGACTTGTCCTGTACGAGCGACTTCCTGATCGTTTGTGTGAGCTTCTGATCGGCGGCGTCGGTCTTCTGCTGATCGGCGGTCACCGCGCCCGGTGCGCGGTCTCGCGTATTGACCTTGGTGTTGTCGGCTGGAGTCTGAGCCCCGAGCGTAGCGCCCGAGCCGACGACCATCCCGACGGTAACCACCACCGCTGGAAACAACCTCTGCAGACCAAGTGCGTTCATGCTGCCCTCTTTTTGCCCGCGCAACGGCCACATTCGGCAACAGCCTTCACTCGTGCGCGGTGTTCGAGCCGGCCACTATGAACGTAGCAACTTGAAGTCCAAGATTTTGACGGGAACGTGATGTGGGCCGCCGCTGTCGTGCTACTTCAATGAGTAGGCGATCTCAGGCGCAACGTCTCTGGCGAAGGCCAGGCCCTGCTGATCGGCGATCGAGACGGAAGCGCCGATCGGCACGACGATGCGAACCAGTGCGGCGTCGTTGCGATGCAGTCGGACGCCGTCGGCCAGCAACGTCAGTTTGCTCATGATCTCGCCGGAGATCATCCGGCCGTGCAGAGCGTACCAATACAACACCAGCGCGAGTTGCTGCCCCTTGCGCACGATCACTCTTCGCATGGTTCCGGGCCGGTCGTTCGCCAGCGGCCTTTCAGTGACGTCGAGCGCCTCCCATCCGGTACCCGGCAGGCAATGCAGTGGCGAGTGAATACTGACGCCCGGCCGCTGCGCGGCGTAGTAGGCGACATACAGCCCGATTGGTATGCCGTCGGCGGCTCGATAGGTGCGATTCACCAGGTCGTCGGCCGCGAGAATCCGGGTGGTTTCGGCGTCCAGCGGCGGCGCGTCGACGCCCGCCCATCCCCCGACTACGTACGGCAACGCCGATAGATTCGGCGGCACCGGCGCCGACCGCGGCGTCACTGCAGCACGTCCGACGGCGGCGGTCGCCATCAGCAGCACAAGCACGCAGAGCAGACGCTGGCGACTCATGCGCGTCTCATTGACGGGCTCAACTCTCCGGCGGCGATTCGGAAGCCGAAGATGCGCGGTAACAACAGCAGCAGTGCCAGCGATACCGCGAACGTTATCCATCCCATCATCGTGTGCCACGGGTCGGCGGCAGCAGCTCGGCCCCACGTTTCGCACGCGATTCCCGTCGCCGCGACTCTGAGGCCGTTGACCACCACCGCGATTGGAACCGCGGTCGCGACGAGCGTTATGCGCTTCAGCCAGGACGTTTCGGTCGCCCAGGCAAACAGCGCCGCAATTGCAGTGAGAGAAAGAAGCGAGCGGAGACCGCTGCACGCTTCCGCGACCTCGAGCGTCGCAGAGTGGAGGCGCAACAGGTTCCCTTCGCGGACCACCGGCACCCCGACTAGCAACAGCACACCTTCACCGATACGGGAAGCCACCATCTGCAGAGGCAGAGTCAGCGCCGTCACCACGAGGGCGGGTGGAGGGATGCTCAGAAGGATGAAAAAGAGCGGCGCGGCGACGACCCGTGCGGCGGCCGTGCCAGCAAGGAAGGCGATCACTCCGCCGATGACCACAACCGCCGAGACACGCGTGAGAAAGATGTCAGCGCCCAGCATCCCGACGAGATAGAGCGCGAGGCCACACAAAAGAACACTCAAACCAACGGCTGACGGCGCACTCGAGCGCACCTTTGAGAGGAACAGCGTTCGCCGATTCCAGAGTACGACGAAGGCCACGGCAACCAGCACGAGGCCGTACGATGCGTCGGCGCTCGACAGCCATTCGCTGACGAGCGCCGACGCAGTCGGACCGTAGAGCCATCCGATCGCGACGATCAGGGCGAGCCCAAGCCCAACCTCCATGAACGATCAGCGAAGCCTTCGCCGCAGCGCGCCGAAGATGCCGACAAGGCCCGTCCCCATGAGCAGAAGAGAGCCCGGCTCTGGCGTCGGCGAAAGCCCGGCAGGATCAAGAGCGACCGAGGGAACCCCGCCTGTGTCAAGGGGACCAAGGGCGGCGCCTGCGGTCGAGACCGACGCGGCCGCCACCGGGCCTGATACCGCCGCCAGCGAAACCGCCACGCTGGGAACTGTCGCGGGAGTGCCGAAAATACTCGCTGGACCGCTGGCTGGCCCTGTCACAGCGGGCGAACCAACCGGGTGCGACGGCGCCGCCGGATCGCCCGCCGATCCGTGGGCTGGACCAGCAACCGAGGAGTTTGACGACGCCGCAGGCGTGCTCTGATCAGTTGTGGTTACATGACCGGTTGTTGTGGCGGCCGAGCGGCCGCCGCCACCGCCACCGCCGATGCCGCTCGCTCCTCCACCGAACCCGCCCAATGCCTGACCGCCTCCCGACGAATACATGGGATAGTTCGACCCGCGTCGGTTCCCTTCTGAACTGTTGTCATGCGCTGAGGTGGCCGCGGCGGTCGATCGCGACGCCGCGGATGATGAACCTGCTGGCGGGAGTGCATCGAAATCGAACCGAGCCGCATCGCGACCTGAAGCGGCACCTCTTTCATGTGACAGCCGAGTCTGGTCAGCCCCGAGGCGAGCCGCCTGACTGCCGTCCATTGATCCCCGCACCTTGCCAGACAAGACCTCATCGCAACAGTCGCTGTGTTGCCTGACGGTCGCGGCGGCACCCACTGCGGCGACCGCAATGACGACAGCGCCCGTGATGACCCAACGATGACCTAAGCGTTCACGCACGTCGAACTCCTTTCGGTGAGCGGCAGCTCACTCGCCGCTAAGGCAGGATCGCTGCCACGTTTGCCCGCCCCGCCGATGCGTCTGCTCGCGCCGGTTTTTCGAACGTTTTCGCAAAGCGATCTCTGCCGCAACCGGCGCCACGTCTCCGCCCTCGGTCTGGTGAAGAGGATTTAGCGGAACTATTTTTCCGCAATTGGTACGAGCCGTCCGCGGCGCGCATCGCATCAGCTCCCCTGGACTGTCCGGCGCACCAGTGCGGCGAGCCCGAGGTAGACGCTGCCCACGGCGAGCAACTTCACCGCGTCGAGGTTCGCTCTGGCCGCGACGCCGTCGGCCTCGAGTTCGTGGCCCGATTCCTTCACGGACGCGACGATCATCGATGCACTGCGTCCGTGCGGTACGAGCGATCTCGACGTATCAATCGACACCGCGGACACGACCGGCGCGATCACCGCAGCGACGAGCAGCGCCATCCAGAGCGCGTGATATCTATACGACGAGCGCATTGTTCCTCCGCAATTCCGTCATCATCCGACGCTGACCTCATCTCGTTCTCATCCCGCTACTTCAAGCACGGTGCCACCACGATCTCAACCTCGTTGCCGTCACTCATGAATCCGCGATGAACCAGCGCGACCGCTGCAACGTAAATGTGCTCGCAACAAATGCATCTTTTGCGCTCGTGTGCCTATCGTGTCCGTTCTTTCCCGCACGTGTTCGCTCCGAGGGATAGTTTGGGAAAAGTTTTTCCGCAGCACATCCGGCCGTCACCGTTGAGGCTCACGCGCGCCCGGCAGAAACGAGTTCGTCACATCGTGAACATTTTTTCCGACGTGGCACTGGCATTGCTGAAACGACGTCGTGCTCGCGAATCTCAACGGCGTGGAAGTGATGGTCGTCGACGACGACCCATCGATGCGCGATTTCCTTTATTCGTTTCTCACCACGCGAGGTCACACCGCGGTGATGCTCGCGAGCGCAGAGGAAGCAGTCCAGCAGTTTCGTGCAAGTCGCCCTGCTGCGGTACTTCTCGATCTCGTCATGCCTGGACGAATGGACGGCCTGGCGGCGCTTGCCGCATTGAAACGAATCGATCGCGACGTACCGATCATCATCCTCTCGGGGCAGGGCCGCACCGTGACCGTGGTGCAGGCGATGAAGCTCGGCGCCTCCGACTACGTCAGCAAGCCGTTCGACGATGTCGATCTGGAAGTGCCACTGGAGCACGCCCTGCGCCAGCGGCAGATCTCTCACGAGGTCGCGACGCTGCGGCAGGAACTGCAGGCGCAAGGCACGGCGACCCTGGCGCTGACGTCGAGCGGGCGCATGGCGGAGGTCCAGGACCTCATCGATCGTGTGGCTGACACCGACGTCACCGTGCTGATCAGAGGCGAGAGCGGAACGGGAAAAGAGCTGGTCGCACGCGCGTTGTGTTCTTCGTCGCTCCGCCGCGACAAGCCCTTCGTCAAAGTCAACTGCGCCGCCCTGCCCACCGATCTGCTCGAATCCGAGTTGTTCGGCTACGAGCGGGGAGCGTTTACCGGCGCGATCCAACACAAACCGGGGAAGTTCGAGTTCGCGAACCGCGGGACCATGTTCCTCGACGAAATCGGCGACCTGAGCTTCCCGCTGCAGGCCAAGCTGCTGCAGGTTCTGCAGGACGGCGAGTTCTCGAGGCTGGGCGGCAAACATGACGTCCGCGTCGACGTTCGGATCGTGGCGGCAACCAACGCGGACCTGGAGCAGGCGGTCGCCGACGGTCGCTTTCGCGAAGACCTCTTCTTCCGTCTCAACGTCGTCTGCATCAGGCTGCCCCCGCTTCGTGAACGGTTGGAAGAACTGCCGGCGCTCTGCCAGTACTTCCTCAAGAAGTATTCGGTTCAGTACAACAAGCCCTACGTCGAGCTCTCACCGGACACGATGCAGCTTCTTCACAGCCATCACTGGCCCGGGAACGTGCGCGAACTCGAAAACCTGATCAAGCGGACCGTGATCCTCGCGTCCGAGGCGGGGATGAAGAAGGAGTTGAATCAGAACGGCGCCTTCGTCGAGCCGCGCCCGCAGCCGCCGGTTGACGTCCGCTCGGCCTCGCCGCTACCCGCGAGTGCCCCAGCGTCGATTCCCGCGCTGCCGCCTGCGGCGGTGGCCGTCGAAGAAATCGAGAACTACTCGCTCAAACAGGTTTCCCGGACCGCTGCCCGCGGAGCAGAGCGGACACTCATCGCCAAGATTCTTCAGCAGACGCGTTGGAATCGAAAGGAAACCGCTGAAATCCTTGGCATCAGCTACAAGGCGCTGCTCTACAAGATCAAAGAGAGCGGCCTGGATGGAGCGTCGTAGTGTAATGGCCGATTCGCCGGACGAAACCAATTCGACGCTGCTGCCCGGGCCCGTCTTCGCATCGCTGCTCAACACCGAGTTGAAGCGGGCGATTCGTTCTCAGAACTATCTGACGCTGGTGACCATCGAGACCAGCCGGGAGTGGGAAGGCATGACAGTTACGGCTGACGAAGGAACAGTCCAGGAGGTCGCCCGGGTCATCGGGCGTGAGATCCGGGGAACTGATCTTCTCGGTCTTACCGAACGAGGCACGCTCGGGCTGGTGCTGCTCGACGCCGACTACGAACATTCCGCGGGCGTCATCGACCGTCTGATCTCGAGAATCGAAAGCTATAAGTTTCTGACCGCACTTCGCATCGCCGTCGGCGCATCGTGCTACCCGACCCACGCGGCGGACGCCGAAACCCTGAAACACCAGGCGCTCTCCCGGCCCGTCGTCAACTGGCGCGGCGGAGCCCGCCCGTTCACCGAAGAGAACTGAGGTTCACCATGAAGCACCTTGTGATCGTGACTGCCCTGACGCTGTTGTGTGGTGCTGCCGCCGCCGCGGCTGGCGGCCCGCCGACCGGCGTCGCCGACAAACGTCCAGCCGCTGATGCCCCGCCGGCCGCAACGGCCATTCCCGAAGAGTATCGGATGAGTCCCGGCGACAAGCTTCGAATCGAGGTCTACAAAGACCCGCAGCTGTCGCAGTCAGTACAGGTGCGCCCGGACGGAAAGGTCACGCTGCCGCTGATCGGCGACATCATGGCCAACGGCCGCACCCCACTCGAACTCCGGGATGGGATTGGCGCCGCGCTGAAGGAGTACATCACCAACCCGACCGTGACGGTGATCGTGGTCGAAGCGGCAATCGCGACCGCGTATGTGATGGGAGAAGTCAACCATCCGGGCGCGGTCAGTCTGGCGACGCCGCTCACCGTCATGCAGGCGCTGGCCATGGCCGGCGGTCTCAAGGATTTCGCCGACGCCAAGAACATCCGCATTATCCGCAAGGGCGCGTATAGCGACCAGATCATCCCGTTCAATTATCGGGAGGCGATCAAGTCGACCACGCACGCCTCCATCTACCTTCGCGCCGGCGACACCGTCGTGGTGCCCGATTGAGGCGGGACGGTGTGGCCATGATCCGCATTCTGGTGCTCGCAATCGTACTGTGCGCCGCGGCGATCCGTCCGCTGGCGGCGCAGGACACCAACTTCGTGCCGATGCCGGCCGCGGACAGCCAGGCGCCTCCGGGGTGGAGCTTCGTGCCGACCATCGCGGTCGGGACGAGCTACGACGACAACGTCCTGATTCGCGGCCAGGGCGATCAGACGCCGGGCGACATGCTCAGCACGATCAACCCGCGGGGGGCGCTCGACTACAACGGCGGGCGCGGCCAGTTGTCCGCGTCCTATGACGGGTCGCTGCTGCTCTACCGTCAGCTCGACCAACTCAACAGCCTGGATCAGCACGCGTCGTTCTACGGACACCGGCTGCTGACAAAGCATGTCGCCGTCTTCGTCCGCGAATCGCTGGCCGACGTCCCCACCACCGAACTGCAGCAACTGGTGGCGATCCCGTTCGTCCGGACCGGATCGGTAGTCAACGATCTTCACTCGGGCGTGGAAGCGGGACTCACCAAGCGCACATCGATGACGGTCAGCTACGACTTTCAATTCGTGAACTTCGACCAGGGCAATCCGCCGTCGACCAGCCTGATCGGCGGCCATAGTAACGGCGCCAGCGCGGTGCTCAAGCACGTGTTGAACGCACGTCTGACCTTGACCGCCAATTACGACATCCAGCACGCCATACTCGACGACCAGCAGACCGCGCTGGGCGTCTTCAGTCAGACATTCGACGTTCAGAACGCACGCGCCGGCGCCGAGTACAGGCTGTCCGAGGGCACGCACGTCTTCGGCGATGCCGGCATCTCGCGCCTCGATGTCTCGCAATTCAACGTGAGCCGGACCGGTCCGGCGTGGCGCATGGGGCTGGTGCACAAGATGCGGCAGGTCGGCGTGGACATTCTCTACGCCCGATCCTTTGTTCCTTCGTACGGCTTCGGCGGCACGATGCAGAACGAGGAACTGACCGGACGGGTGCAGCTGCCGATTTCGCGGCGCATGTATACGAGCTCGGCGGTGTCGTGGCGGCGCGACGACCCGATCATCGAAACCGCGCTCTTCGGAAATCTCCCGCTCCGCTCCGTGTGGCTCGAAGGCACCTTCGGCTACGCCATGTCGCCTCAGATTCGCCTCGAAGTGTTCTATGCGGGAACCCATCAGACCATCGATCGCCCGGGCGGTGTGCTGGACCGCAACCGGGTCGGCGTCCAGATTGTCGCAGCCAAACCGATGAGGATTCGCTAATGGAAGACACGCACGTTCATGCTCTCGACTATCTCTCGGTCCTGCGCCGGCGCAAGTGGTGGCTGACGGTGCCGATCATGGCGTCGATCGTCGTCGGTGTCCTGCTGGTCCTCTTCCTGCCCAAGCAGTACAAGTCCAGCGCCACGGTCGCCGTCCAGGCTCCCGCCGTCTCGCCAAACCTGATTACGCAGTCGTCGCCGCTCGACAACGAAGAGCGGATCCGGGCGGTTTCGCAGCAACTGCTCAGTCCGGCGGTGCTGACGCGAGTCGCCAGAGACGAAGGCCTCTCGCCGACTCCGGGAGATGCGCTCTTCCGGCGCTTGCGCCTGGCAGTCACCATCACGGTGCCCGACCCGGTCGCGACCACCAGCGAACCACGGCGATTCGACTCGTTCGTCGTGTCCTACGTCGATCCCGATCCGGCGATGGCGCAGCGGGTGACCAACCGCCTGGTGTCGGTATTCGTAGACGAGAACTCGAGGACCCGCGCCCAGCGCGCCGAACAGACCGCCTCGTTCCTCGCCAACCAGGTGGCGGCCAGCCAGGCGCGCCTCGAAAACCTCCAGTCGCGGCTGCGGACGTCGAAAGAAGCCCACATCGGACAATTGCCGGAACAGACGCAGGCAAATCTCCAGACGCTCGGTGGTCTTCGTCAACAGCTCGAGACCAACGGTGTGGCGCTCCGCGGCGAGCAGGATCGTCTCAGTATGGTCGACCGCCAGGTGGCGGCCATGCTCCAGCCCTCGACCGCCAGCCAGGGCGGGACGTCGATCGCGAGCGGCGTGTCTCTGACGCCAGAGCTCCAGGTGGCCGCCCTCGAACACGACCTCGCCACTGCACGCCTCTCGTACACCGACAAACATCCGGAGGTCGTTCGCCTGACCGAGGAGCTGAAGATCGCTCGCGAGCGCGCCGCGGCCGAACGAAAACGGCCGGTATCGGATCGAGTCGCCGCGCTTCAGAACGAACCGGCCTATCGCCAGCTTTCGGGCGAGCGTGACGCCGCACGTCTCCGGGTCCGGGAACTCGAGGGCGTCGAGGGCGGCCTCCGGCGCCAGATCGCGCTCTATCAGTCGCGCGTCGAGAGTGCCCCGATGGTCGAGGAACAGCTGGCTTCCGTCCAGCGTGACTACGACCTCGAAAAGACCCAGTACAGCGAGCTGACCGCCAAGCTGCGAGCCGCGAACACGGCAGAGAACGTCGAACAGCGCGGTAACGGCGAGCAGTTCTCCGTCCTGTACGGCGCCGCGTATCCGCTCGAACCGAGTAAACCGATTCCGCTGCGCGTGATGCTCCTCTCGATCGTCGCCGGTATCTGTCTCGGCGGCGTGTCGATGCTGGGACGCGAGTACTTCGATCGCTCGGTTCATGACGTCCGCGATCTGCGGGACGAGCTGGAGCTTTCGGTCCTCGGAACGGTCACGCGAATCAAGGCTGCATGAGGCAGTGGTCCCTGAACGCCATTACCTGGAGAAGATGAGATGAGTCGCATTCAACAGATTCTTGAAAAGGCCGAGCGGGACGGCGGAATCGCCCGTCTGCGTCCGGTCGCGAACCCGGACGCGGCCGCGCCGTTCGAGTTTCACGGCGCCGACATGCCACTGGATACTGCGGACGGTGTCCTGATGGACGAGGTCGCCACCGGACTCGCGCCGGGCCGCGTGGTCAGGAACGTCCGCCTGGCTCCGGCCCTTGCGTCGGCTCTCATCCCGGGCGCTCCCTCGGCGGAACAGTATCGAGCCCTGCGCACGCGCATCGCTCAAGCCGAGCGTCTGACACCGCTCAATTTGATTGTCGTGACCAGCCCGGGGCGAGGCGAGGGCAAGAGCCTCACGACCGCAAATCTCGGCTTGACGATGGCGCAGGACGTTCAACGGCGAATCTGCCTGGTCGACGCTGACTTGCGCAATTCGAGCTTGCACACACTCTTCGGGCTGTCCGGCACACCAGGACTCTCCGACGTCCTGACCGGACGTGCCGGGCTGGCGGACGCTCTCGTCGGACTGGACGATCTGCACATCACCGTGCTTCCGGCAGGCAACGTCGCCGCTCACCCGGCAGAACTGCTTGGCAGCGCGACGATGCAACAGACCATCGCGTCGCTTCGGGCTCACTTCGACCGCGTCCTGATCGACGCGCCGGCGACCGGACCGCTGGCCGATCTGGGAATCCTGGCGCCGCTGGTCGATCGGGTGGTGCTCGTCGTGCGAGCGGGGATCACCACCAAACCTGCGATTCAGGAAGCCGTCGCCACCATCGGCGCAGATCGTCTGCTCGGAGTCGTGCTGAATGACGCAGCGAATTGAGCGACGGCCGGGTGCACCAGAAGGATTGACGACATGAGAGTCTTCAACCGTCACGTCTCGATGCGGGGACTGACCGTCTTCGGCCTCGAGACGCTGCTGGTGTCTGGATCGGTCCTGGTCGCCGCCCGCCTTCACGACTCGGCCGACAACGTCGCCGCCATTTTCTGGCGCGTGATCCTGGTCACGGTGCTCTGTGAATTGTGTTTCTACTACAACGACCTCTACGACCTGAACCGGGTGCACTCGAGGGCTGAGCTGCTGGCGCAGGTCCTCCAGGCCATGGGCGCTGCGGCCATCGCGCTCGCCGCGCTCTCGCTTCTGCCTTCGATGCGTCTCGGCAGCGGGACGTTTTTGACGACGCTGGCCGTCCTGGTCGTGGCCATGCCGTTATGGCGGCTGGCGTTTGACGGATTGACCAGCGATCCGCACCTCGGAGAGCGCCTGCTGATCGTCGGCACCGGTCCCGTCGCCATGACCGTCGCGCGTCACATTCGGGCGCAGCACGACTTCGGCTACCGCCTGGTCGGCTTCATCGCCGAGCCGTCGGGCGCCGTCGCCACCGACGAGATGTTTCCGGTGCTCGGCACATTCTCCGAGCTGCCACGGATCGTCGCCGCCTATGAGATCCGGCGCATCGTGGTCGGCCTGTCGAACCGGCGCGGCCGGCTGCCGATCGAAGAGCTGCTCGAAGCCAAATTGTCCGGCGTCCGGGTCGAAGACGCCGCGACGACCTACGAACGGATGACCGGGAAGATTCTGGTCGACGATCTCAAACCGAGCTGGCTGATTTTCTCGGACGGTTTCCGGGCCTCGACCGCCACCCGCTTCACCAAGCGCGTGGTTGACCTCGTCGGGTCAGCGGTCGGCCTTGTCGTCTGCGCTCCGCTGATGGGTCTGACGGCCCTGGTAGTCAGGATCGAGTCGCCCGGAGCGGTGCTCTACCGCCAGGAGCGCGTAGGAGAGAACGGGCGTCCGTTCACCCTTTACAAGTTTCGCTCGATGCGTCTGGATGCGGAGCACGGAACGCCGGTGTGGGCGCAGGACCACGATCCTCGTATCACCCGCGTCGGCCGCTTCATCAGGATGACGCGTCTCGACGAACTCCCCCAGCTCTGGAACGTGTTCAAAGGGGAAATGAGTTTCGTCGGGCCCCGCCCCGAGCGGCCGTTCTTTGTCGAACAGCTGGCGCAGGCGATTCCTTTCTACCTCTCGCGCCACGCGGTGAAGCCAGGGGTGACCGGCTGGGCACAGGTCCGCTATCGATATGGTGCCTCGGTCGAGGACTCACTCGAGAAGCTGCGCTACGACCTCTACTACATCAAGCACCTGTCGATTGTGTTCGACCTCACGATCCTGATCGACACGGTCAAGGTGATGGTCTGCCGGAAGGGCGCGCAGTGAGCAGCGCCGACTACCCGGCGGCGATCGACGACGCAGCGGAGACGCTGAAGGTCGCGCGCAACGTCTCGACCCGATATCTGGCGATTGGTATCGAGGCCGCTCTGGGCCTCGTCGTCCTGCCGTTCAACGTCGCCCATCTGGGGACCGCCGCCTACGGCCTGTGGATGCTCGCGGCGTCCGTCACCGCCTATTTCTCCGTGCTCGACCTGGGGTATTCCGGCGCGCTGGTAAAGTTCGTCGCCCAATACCGATCGCGCCGCGACTACGTCGCCCTCAACGAAATCCTCAGCACGACGTTCTTCGTGTTCACAGGCTTCGGCGTCCTGACCTATCTGGTCGCGATGCTGATTGCCCTGCTGCTCGGTCACATCTTCAAGCTGTCCCCCGACCAGGTCCGCGTCGGCCAGATTGTATTGCTGATCACCAGCCTGAACGTCGCGGCCGGCACGGCGTTCAACGTGTTCGGCGGCGTGATCAACGGATTCCAGCGCTTCGACCTGAACAACGTCGTCGGCGCCATCAGCAGCGTGATCACGGCGCTGGTGAACGTGGCCGTCCTGGCCGCGGGCTACGGCCTGATCGAACTGGTCGCCGCCACCACATTCGTGCGAATCGCGACCTACTTCGTCTATCGCGCCAACGCGTATCGGGTGTTCCCCGGTTTGCGCATTCGCTGGTCGTCATTCAGGAGGGAACGCCTCCGCGAAGTGACCGTCTTCAGCGTCTACATGCTGCTCATCGACTGCGCCAACAAGCTCAATTACTCCGTGGACGCGCTGGTGATCGGCGCCTTCCTGAACACCAGCGCCGTCGCGGTCTGGACCATCGGCCAGCGCGTGGCCGAACTGACTCAGCGCCTCACCAATCAGTTGAACGATGTGCTGTTCCCCACGGTGGTCGACAACAGTTCGTCGGCGCGGTTGTCGCGCCTCCAGACCATCTTCATTCAGGGCACACGGCTGTCCCTGGCGACTGTCGTCCCCATAGGCGGCGTGATGATTCTGCTCGCGCCCACGCTGGTCGCGGCCTGGGTCGGGTCCGGTTTTTCGGCGAGCGTCATCGTCCTGCGGCTGTTGACGATCTCGGTGATCGTCCGGGTCGGAAACGCGACCGCCAGCACCTTGCTGAAGGGCGCCGGCGAACACCGGCTGGTTGCGTTCATGAACGTCGGCGTAGCCCTGGTCAATCTGGCGCTCAGTATCGCGCTCGTCACCCGGCTCGGTCTCTCTGGTGTGGCGATCGGCACGCTGGTTCCGGTGTGCCTCGCGTCCACGCTCATCCTGTTTCCGGCAGCCTGCCGTCGCGTCGAACTTCCGGTATGGCACGCGCTCATGGAAGCCGTGTGGCCGGCGGTATGGCCTGCGGCAGTGATGACGCTGTACGTCCTGGCGACGAGGGCTCTGGTGCCGCCGCACCTTTTCCCGGTCGCGATCGAAATGGTCTCAGCCTGGGCGATTTACGCCGCCGTGTTCGGATTCTTCGGGATCAGCGAGACGCAGCGGCAGGCCTATCAGTTGAAAGTCGTCGAACTGCTGCGGCGTCGGACGACTGCCGCACATCAACTCACAGGGGGCGCATGAGAGCAGTAATCCTGGCAGCGGGCCGAGGTCACCGGCTGCGCGAAGTCACCGCCGATCGACCGAAGTGCCTGGCGCAGGTTGGCGACTGCACGCTGCTGGCACGGCAGATGGCTTCCCTGCGCCGACTCGGCCTCGATCGCATCGTGGTCGTTGCGGGATTCAACGCCAATAGCGTGCGTCTCGCCTGCGATCGTGATGTCGAGCTGGTCATCAACACTCGCTATCACTCGACCAACAGCCTGTATTCCCTGTGGCTGGCGCGCAACCTGCTTAAGGAAGGCTTCGTGGTACTGAACTGCGACGTGCTCTTCCACGATCAGCTTTTGTCTGATCTGGTGACAGCTCGCGACGAGGACGCCCTGCTCATGTGTGCGAATCGCGGCAACTCGTACTCCGATGAGGAGATGAAGATCCGGGTGCGCGGCGGATGCGTGAGCGCGATCGCCAAGACGCTGCCTGCGAATGACGTCGACGGAGAAAACGTGGGGATCGCGAAGTTCGGCGCCGCCGGCGCCGCACTGTTGTTCGAGCAGATGTCCTCGCTGCTGGCGCAGGGCGGTACACGTGATTGGCTGCCGTCTGCATTTGCGGCCTTTGCCCGGCTTCGACCGCTGCGGGTCGTAGACACCCGTGGTTTCCCGTGGACGGAAATCGACTTTCCGGAGGATTACGAGCGCGCCTGCCGCGACGTGCTGCCGGCGATCGTCTCCACTCATCCTGGCGCCGAGCGCCGCCGGCACGTCGTCTCACGGCGCGACCAGCCACAAGCAGGGAGCCTGCAACATGTATGAACGCTTCTACAACCTTCGCGAGCGGCCGTTCTCGCTCAGTCCCGACCCGGATTACCTCTACCCGAGTCGTGTGCACTCCGAAGCCCTGAGCTATCTCCGCTACGGCATCGAGGGCCATGCCGGCTTCGTGGTCATTACCGGCGAGATCGGTTCCGGCAAAACGACGCTGCTGCAGACGACTCTCCGCGGCATCGATCGACGCACGTCGGTTGCCCGCCTGGTCAGCACCATGCTCGACGCCCGCGAACTGCTCGAGGCGGTGATGCTCGATTTTGGTCTCGCGCCTCCCGCCGGCGCGAGTAAGCCGGTGCTGCTCCGTGAATTGGCCAGGTTCCTGGTCGAGCAGCGAAAGGCTGGCCGTCTCGCCCTTCTCATCATCGACGAGGCGCAGAACCTGAGCCTGTCGGCGCTCGAGGAGGTGCGGATGCTGTCGAACCTCGAGACCGAGAAGTCGAAGCTGATCCAAATCGTGCTGATCGGCCAGCCCAACCTGCAGGATCTGCTGAGCAAGCCCGAGCTCGAGCAGCTGCGGCAACGAGTCACGGTTCGGTACCACCTGCGCGCCCTCGATCCGCGCGAAACCGCCGCGTATATCAATCATCGCCTTCGCAAGGCGTCCATTGGCGCACCTCTCGTGTTTTCGCACGAGGTCACCGATCTGATCGAGCGAGCCAGCCAGGGGCTGCCGCGGCAAATCAACGTCATCGCTGACGCCGTGCTGCTGTCTGGTTACGGCGACGGCAAGTCGATTATTGACGTTGCCCTCGTCAGCGAAGTGATTGCGGAGCTCGAATCGAGCGGCGTGATTCAACCGCCGCAGACGTCGAGGTCGGCGCCGGTGTCCCCGCCGGTCGTGGAACCACTCAACTCACTGAGCGAGCGGGAAGCACAGATTGCGCTGCGCGAGCGCCAGCTCGCCGAACAGCACCGGATCGTCGCGCAGCAGTACCGCATCATCCGTGAGCTGGAGTTGGCGACGCCTGCGCCAACGCGGCCAGCGATGCCGCCGGCGATGCCGCCACCGGAGCCTGCCGCGCCGACGCGCACCGAGTCAGTACTGACGCCCTCGCCGGCCACTCAGACTCACCGACAGAGCGAACTCCTCTCGACCACGTTTCGCGGCGTCAACGAGACGCCGGCTCGGTCAGAAGCCGCAAAGGCGACACCTCCACCGCCCGACGGGTTCTGGACGCGCGTCAAGCGCGGGTTATTCGGTTCCACCATGCCGACGACCACCGAGGACCCGGTCACCGGCGAGTCCTACGTGAAGGGAATCTGATTCCGTGACCGTGCTTTTCTGGACGTCAGCGCTGGTCATCGTTTACGTGTACGCGGGCTATCCGCTCCTGCTTGTCGTCTGGGCGAAGCTTCGCACACGGGCGGTCCGACCTGGTGCGGCTCCAGCGGACCTGCCAACGCTGTCGATCGTGATCGCAGCCCGCAACGAAGCACGCCGCCTCGCGGCTCGTATCGACAACCTGCTGGCGCTCGACTACCCGACCGATCGCAGGCAGATCATCGTCGTTTCGGACGGCTCGACCGACGACACGCTGGACGTGCTGCGCCGGTATCCCGAGGTTGACGCGATCGAGATATCGGCGTCCGGTAAGGCGCAAGCGCTGAACGTCGGCGTCGAACATGCGACCGGCGAGATTCTGGTGTTCGCCGATGCGCGGCAGATGTTCTCACCCGACGCATTGAAAGAGCTCGTGGCCCCATTCGCCGACCCGGCCGTGGGCGGCGTCACTGGCGAACTACTGCTCGATTGCGAAGCCTCCGACGTCGCCGGCCGCCGCGGCGGCGCCGATCGGCGGGGCGACCCGTGCGAGCGGCGACGGGTTCCGCCGCGAGTACCTGGACGCCGCTCGGACGTGAATCGCCGCGACGGGGCTGCCTCGTCGATCGGCGACGGCATCGGCCTCTATTGGCGTTACGAGAAAAGCCTGCGGCGTCTCGAAAGCGCGATCGGCTCGACGCTTGGCGCCACCGGCGCGATCTACGCGCTGCGGCGCTCGCTGCGCCGGCCGCTGCCCGCTGACACGATTCTCGACGATGTGCTGACGCCGATGTGGGCGGTGCTGGCGGGTTATCGGGTCGTGTTCAACGAACGCGCGGTGGCCTTCGATCGCGCGGCGGTTGACGCCGACGCCGAGAATCGCCGCAAGGTCCGCACCATCGCCGGCAACGTCCAGATTCTGCGGCAGGAGCCGCGTCTGCTGTTGCCCACTGCGAACCCGGTGTGGCTTCAGTACGTCTCGCACAAACTCGGCCGACTGCTCGTTCCGTTTGCACTGCTCGGCGTCTTCGCCGGCAACCTCGCGCTCGCCGACCGGCACCCTTTCTTCGCGATCGTCCTGACCGCTCAGTGCGGCGTCTATCTGCTCGGCGGTTACGGCGCCTGGCTCGACTTCCAATCGACGCGGCGGGCTCAGGATGCGGCTGCGTCATTCCCGGTCACTCGAACCGTCGACGATCGTACCGGCCGCCGGCCGGCGCTGGTCGCACGCAATGGATAAGTCGATGCCGCACCCCCGCAAACCAGCTGGCTCGCTCGTCGATCGAATGGCCCGGGTCGCGTTCACGTTCTTCGTCATGAACTACTCGGCAGTCGTCGGGATGATTTCCGCATTCCGGGGGCGGGACGTATGGCGATGACCACCGTCGGCGCTCAGGACGAGCGCCTGGCGTTCAACTTCGGCGTCGGCACGGTTCCGGGCCAAGGTCATCAGGCCGATATCGTCCCGACCTTTGCGACCGCGGCATACGCCGAGCCGCGCGACTGGGGATATGGCGGCCTGCTCGCGTTCACGGCGGTCCTGCTGCTCAGGCCGCAGGATCAGATTCCGGCCCTGCGCGTTCTGCACCTGGCGGAGATCTGCGCGTTGATCGGCATCGGGCCGATGTTCATGCATCGGTTCGCGCGCCGGGCTCCAGTGTTTCGCATCACTCCGGAAACCGTGGGCCTGGCGATCCTGGGCGCGGTGATGCTGGCCACGGCGCCGTTTTCGATCTGGCCCAGCGATGCCCTGATGACCATCTTCGACTCGTACCTGAAAATCGTCATCGTGTTCGTGCTGATGATGAACACCCTGACCACCGCAAAACGCATCGAGCAAGTGACGTCCCTGATTGTGCTGTGCTGCGGCTACATCGCGTTCCGCGCCGCTTTCGACTATGCCCGCGGCGTCAACCTGGTGGACGGCGGCCGCGTCGCCGGCGCGGTCAGCGGCATCTTCGGCAACCCCAACGATCTCGCGCTGAACATGGTCACCTTCATGCCGGCCGCGATGATGTTCGCCTTCAGCCGCCAGCAGCCGGCGTGGCGCCGCTTGCTGGCCGCGGGCATCGCCGCCTTGATGCTGGCGACCGTGATCTTCACCAAGTCCCGCGGCGGTGCACTCGGCCTCGGCGTGATGCTGGTCACTTTTCTCTATCTCGGCCGACGGCTGCGACCCGGATTCATGATCATGGCTCTGGCGTCGGTGCTGCTCGCGGTGCCGTTCATGCCCACGTCTTTCTGGAACCGCATGGCGACTATCGCGGACGAGAAGCAGGACAAGGCCGAGTTCACCGGTTCGTCCGAGGCGCGCCGCGTGGTGATGGAGGAAGGGATCGCGACGTTCTTCGAACGTCCGCTGGTCGGTGTCGGCGTTGGTCAGTTCAAGAACTACAACCCACCGGAGCGCAAGGAACGGTGGCGAGAAACCCACAACGCGCTGATCCAGGTCGCGGCGGAAACCGGCGTGTTCGGCCTCGCCGCCTTCGTCTTTCTCCTCTACCGGGCGATTCGCTCGGTCGTACAAACCCTGCGCATCTTACGGCCGGCCCGACGCGGCCGTCCGGATCCCCTCCGCACCGCGATGAGCGCGGGCGACCGGGCCTCGCTCTATGCCGGCACGACCGCACTGGCGGCGGGCCTGGCCGGCTGGTTCACCTGTTCGTTGTTCGCGTCGGTTGCGTACAGCTGGACGTTCTACTACGTCCTGGCGCTGATTGTCGCCACTCACGAGCTCGTCCGGTTGCGCCTCACGCCCGGAAAGGAGCTGCACGCGGCGTGACCAAGGTCAGCGTTGTCATTCCGGCCTTCAACGCAGGGCGCACGATCGCCGCGGCCATTCAGTCGGTGTTCGCCCAGACCTGCGGCGACTACGAACTGATCGTGGTGGACGATGGCTCGACCGACGACACCTTGTCGCAAGTTCGGATGTTGGGAGACCACATCATCTGTCGCTGCCGGGCCAACGGCGGCCCCGGCGCGGCCCGCAACGAAGCGCTTCGCGTCGCCACCGGACACCTGGTCGCATTTCTCGACGCCGACGATGTCTGGCTGCCGTGGAAGCTGGAACGTCAGGTCGCCTACTTCGAACGCTTTCCGGAAACCGGTCTTCTGCACGGCGGTGCGCTCGTCAGTCGCACACCCGTTCAGACGGCGCTCGGCACCCACGATGTCGAAGATCCTGGCGCCGGGATCGTAGCGCCGTCCGGGATGTTTTGCGAACTCTTTCACGGCGACCTCGACATCAACACGCTGACGGTGATGGCGCCGCGGCGCGTGCTGCTCGAAACCGGAGGATTCGACGAGCGGCGTGAACTGCACGTCGAGGACTGGGACTTGTGGCTCCGAATTGCGGCGCGGCACCCGGTGGGATACCTGCCGATGCCGCTTGCGATTCATCGCCCGGGTGGGGCGATGAGCAGTGCCGTCGAGAAGACATTTCTCGGCCAGCAGCTGGTGATCCAGCAATCGGCGCATCTCTGCCAGGCGGGGTGCCGTTTGCACGCCGAGGCGCCGCGGCAATGTCTGGAGCGGCGCGAGCACCGCTACTACAGCGAGCTCGGATACCAGCAGTTCTGGACCGGCGAGATGAAGCAGGCGCGCTCGGCTTTTGCGGAAGCTCTGCGACGGCAGCCCGACTCGACCCGGACGCGTGCCTACTACGCCGCCACCTTCGTCGGCCGGCGATGGTTCGACCTGGCGCGCAGGGTCTTGCGTCCTGGGAGTCCCGCCGTCGAACCGCCGGCGGTCGCCCCGCCAGACCTGATTCAGGACACGACTGTTCGGAGGGCGCGTGCCGCAGTCGCACGCGGGGTCCATCGGATTGATGACGCGGTCTACGCTATCGGCCGGACTCGTCAGCGAATTCTGTTCGAGGGTGCGTCGCCGTTGAGCCTGGTCGTCGCCCGTCCGGTCATCGAAGCGATGCGCCGCGATCGGCGGCTCGAATTGTGGTTCACTGCGAATGACTCGGTCTGGAACGCCGCCGACCTTTTCGACGGGGCCGGTATCAATCAACGGGTAGTGTCTGCGGCCACCGCGCGCTGGATGAAATTCGACGCGCACCTCAACACCGACTTCTGGAACATGACGTGGCTGCACCGTGGCGCGCGCCGGGTCCATTTCTTTCACGGCGTCGCCGGCAAGTACGACCTCGATGCACCGACGCGAATCGCTCCGGTCGTCGCGACGTTCGATCGGTTGTTGTTTCCCAACCGGGATCGTCTCCGGAGGTATGCCGAGGCAGGCCTGGTGGATCCGGACGGTTCGACGGCGGCGCTGATTGGCTATCCCAAGGTTGACTGCCTGGTCGATGGCACACTGAACCGCTGCACGATCGGCGCGGAGCTCGGCCTCGACCGGTCGCGCCGCACTGTGCTCTACGCGCCGACCTGGTCGGCGCATTCGTCACTCAACAAAGCCGGCGAATCGATTATCACAGCGCTCCGGCAGCGCGGGCACAACGTGATCGTCAAGCTGCACGACCGATCGTACGACCCGTCGATGCGCGCATCGGGCGGCATCAACTGGCGGACTGAGATCGAGCGAATCTGCCGCGAGCAAGGCGCTCACCTGGCACGCGGCTACGACGCTGCACCGTACCTCTGTGTTGCCGACGCGCTCGTCACCGACCACAGCTCCGTCGGTTTCGAGTTCATGCTTCTCGATCGTCCGGTGATCGTGTTCGATTGCCCGGAGCTGATTGATGCTGCGCGAGTCAACCCGCAGAAAGTCACGCTGCTTCGGAGCGGAGCCGACCTCGCCGGGCTCAGCGATCTGGGTCGTGTCGTCGAACGCGCGCTCGACGCGCCCGCGAGCCTCTCAACCAGGCGGCGGGAAATCGCCGCCGACCTGTTCTACGGCCCCGGTTTTGCGACCGGACGCGCGGTCCAATGCATCTATGAGCTGCTTGGATTGCCCGCTCCGGTCTCGGCGCTCGAGCCGGTCGTGATCCCCACCCCTGTTGACCGTGTTCCTGTTCTTTCCAGATCCTCCGCCAGGACCAGCTTCCATGTGTGAAAACATTTGTGCCGTTCGGTTGCGTCGCTTCCGTCTCTCGTCAATCCTCAGCCTGACGCTCTGTGCGGGTGTCCTCGCGCTACCGGAACGCGCCGCGGCACAGGATCAGATCTATTTTTCAGCGGTCGACAACGTCACCAACGTGCTGGTCCAGAAAATCAACGCCGAGACGGTGCGGCTCGACATCTCGAGCTGGTATCTCAGCGAGCATTCGATCTCGATTGCCATCGCCAACCGGTTCCACGCCGGCGTCCAGGTGCGAATCATCGGCGACCGCGCCGCTCTCTTCGAAAACGACCCGCACACCAAGAACGAGTTCTACTGGCTGGCGAGTCAGGGCGTACCCATCCGGCTGCGTTTCAATCCCACCTGGTTTCCGGAGATCAACCACTGGAAGATGGCCCTGTTCGTCGGACAGAACATGGTCGAATTCGGTTCCGGGAATTTTGCCCCGGTGGAACTCGCGCCGGTCTCCTCGACCAACTACGACGATGAAACGGAGCTGTTCACGACCGACCCGGTGCTGGTCAACGCGTTCAAGACCAAGTTCGATGTGATGTGGAACGACACCACGCCGGAACCCGAAAGCCTGGTCGCGAACCCGCCGTATCTCAAGGACTGGAACGACGCCTGCGCCCACGAGCCGACCGGCGGCTGCTCTGACTACAAGACTCAGTACCCCAATCCCTCACCCATGGTGATCAATACCGCGCGGCTCGAGGGCAACAACGCGATGCCGGTTGATTTGATCTGGGGGCAGGGTCCCGACTTCAACAACCGGCTCACGCAGGAGATCAACAAAGAGAACAGTCGCGTCGACCTGGTGGTGTACCGGCTCGAGGTGGATAACATCACGCAGGCGATTCTTGCCAAGTTCAAGGCCGGCGTGCCGATACGCATCCTGGTTGACCCTATTCAGTACACCAAGATTACCTGGCCGGAGTATTGGCTCACCCACGCCAACATCGACAAGCTGTGGGCGGCGGGAGTGCCGATCCGCCAGGCGTTGCACGATGGCGTCACGCACATGAAGACGCTGGTGACGTCGACTTACGCCACCAACGCGTCGTCCAACTTCGGTCCGAACTGGCAGCGCGACCACGATTATTTTGTCAGCGCGACGACCAAGCCGGCGATCTACCAGGCGATTGCGGACCGCGTGGACGTGATGTGGAACGACACCGTCGGATTCGGCCCGCTCAAGCTGACGCCGCCGAACGCGGCCAACCTGGCGAGTCCGACTTCGGGCGCCACCGGTGTTGCCGGGAGCACCTCGCTCACCTGGAACACGGCGGCGTGGGCCGTCAGCTACGACGTCTATCTCGGTACGACCCAGTCCAATATGGCGAAGGTCGCGAATGTGCCGGCGCAAATGGTGGTGAACCCACCGACCACCTATTCGTGGACGCCGACTACGTCGCTGCAGGCCGGC
>DASXGC010000364.1:0-2152 GCA_036489235.1 Vicinamibacterales bacterium | reverse complement strand
AGCGTCCACGCCGGGTTTGCGAGCGCGGCCACCGGCGAGGAACACGTGCGGCTGAAGCAGGAAGTCCGCGATCTGATCGAGCGGTTGCTCGCCGAACCGGCCCAGTGATCCGTTTCTCGGCTCGTCTGGTTCGACCGTACGCGAGGTGGCTCGTCATCGTGGTCGCGGCCATGCTGCTCGGTACCGCGATGGGTCTGGCAGCTCCGTGGCCCCTGAAAATCGTGCTCGACTCGGTCTTTGCCGCGAGGGCGATGCCGCGATTCTTCGCCTGGTTCGGTCGCGGCGACCCGCTATCCAACCTCGACGTCGCGGTCGTGGCCACTGTCGTGATCGCACTGATACAGGCGGCCAGCGCTTACCTGACCGCCTACTACACCGTCAGCATCGGGCAGTGGATCGCGCACGATCTGCGGCACTCGGTTTACGCCCACCTCCAGCGCCTGTCGATGTCGTACTACGACAAGCAGCAGATCGGCCCCCTGATCAGCACCATCACCGACGACATCAACGCCGTCCAGGACTTCGCGTCGACGTCGCTGCTCGACATCGCCATCGACGTCGTGACCATCGTCGGCATGCTGGCGGTGATGTTCACGCTGAACTGGCGCTTTACACTGGTGGCGCTCGCGGTCACGCCGCTGGTCGCGGTGTTCGCATTCCGCCTGCGCGGGATCGTGAAACAGGCGACGCGCGACGTCCGGCGACGCCAGAGCGAGATCGTCTCGATCGTCCAGGAAGGACTCGGCTCCATCCGTGTCGTCAAGGCGTTCGCGCAGGGTAAGTTCGAGAGCCGGCGCCTGGACCAGAAGAGCGTCGAGAGCGTCGAAGCGGCGCTGCACGCGAGACGGGTCCGGTCGGTGCTCGGACCCGTGGTCACGGGTCTGGTGGCGTTCGGCACCGCCGCGGTGCTCTGGTTCGGCGCACGTCTGGTGGTGGCGGGTGCGATGACCGCCGGATCGCTGGTGGTGTTCATGACCTATCTCGGCAAGTTGTTCCAGCCGATTCAGGATCTCGCCAAAGCCAGCACCAACGTCGCGCAGGCAGCCGTCGGTCTCGAGCGAATCCAGGCGGTGCTCGACGCGGACGAGCGGATGCCGCGCGCGCCGAATGCGCACCCGATTGGCCCGGTGAAGGGCCGGGTGGAGTTTCGGAACGTGAACTTCGCCTACGCCCCGGACCAGCCGGTGCTCGTCGACATTTCGTTCGTCGCCGAGCCTGGTCAGATGATTGGCCTGGTCGGCCCGAGCGGCAGCGGCAAGTCGACGCTGGTCAGCCTGATTCCTCGCTTCTACGACCCGGTGTCGGGCGTGGTCACGATCGACGGTCACGATCTCAAGAGCGTGACCGTCAAGTCGGTCCGCCGGCAGGTTGGATTCGTGCTTCAGGACACGCAGCTGTTCTACGCATCGGTCTGGCAGAACATTGCGTACGGACAGCCGGACGCGACCCGCGCTCAGATCGTGCGCGCGGCGCAGCTGGCGCAGGCCGACGAGTTCATCGAGGGCCTGCCGCACGGCTACGACACCGTGGTCGGGCAGGGCGGCCTCACCCTGTCCGGCGGCCAGCGGCAACGTCTGGGAATCGCGCGCGCGATGGTTCGCGACGCAGCGATTCTGGTACTCGACGAGCCGAGCTCTGGGCTCGATGCCGAGTCCGAGCGGCTGGTCTTCGAGGGTCTCGATCGCCTCCTCGCCGGCAAGACCACCTTCGTCATCGCGCACCGGCTGGCGACGATCGAGAAAGCCGACCTCATCCTCGTCCTCGACCGCGGCCGAATTGTCGAACGTGGAAAACATCAGGAGCTGCTCGAGCGCAACGGCCTGTACGCGGAACTGCAGCAGCGTCAGCGAGCCGGCGGGGCAACGGACGGTCAGGCGCTGGCCTGACGCCGGGTTCCTCATGGCCGTGCAAATTCGGTGTAACCGGTGGGTTCGTCCGGTGAGGGTCGTTGGTCAGTCCCTGTTGTATTCTTCCTCACCGTTAATGGAGATGAAGAAACGCGAGGGAAGCCGATGCCGTGCGACAGGCAGCTATTGAGGGATGTGCCGCTTTTTGCCCTGCTGGACGATGACGAGCTCGACGTCCTGGCGGCGCGGCTGGAGTTACGCTCGTTTGCTGCGAGACAGCGCATCTACAAGATTGGTGATCCCGG
>DASXGC010000341.1:0-14933 GCA_036489235.1 Vicinamibacterales bacterium | reverse complement strand
AATGAGTGTATGGCTGACGCCGGAGCTGAAGCCGTTCTACGGCGGGACGTATTTTCCGCCAGAATCCAAGTGGGGCCGTCCCGGATTCGTCGATATCCTGGAGGAGATCGCGCGCGTCTGGAAGGCGGAGCGGGCCAAGGTCGTGGACTCGGCCGAGGCGTTGACCTCGCGGCTGCGAACCATCGAACCGGCCGCGCCCTCGGCCTCGGTCCCTGGGACTGACGCGCTCGAGCGGACGGTGAAGCAGTTCCGCGATGCGTTCAGTCATCGCCTCGGCGGATTCGGTGAAGCGCCAAAGTTCCCGAGGCCGTCGGAACTGTTGTTCCTGCTTCGCGAACACGCGAGGACCGGTGATGCAGACGCGCGCGAGATGGTGCTGCGCACGCTGCGCGCGATGGCCCTTGGTGGGATGCGCGATCATATCGGCGGCGGATTCCACCGCTACTCGGTGGACGCCGAGTGGCGCGTGCCACATTTCGAAAAAATGCTCTACGACCAGGCGCAGATCGTCCTGGCGCTGGCGGAAGCGGCGCAGGTCTCGGGCGATCGCTTCTATTCCGAGGTCGCCGAAGACACGGTCCAGTATGTGCTCCGCGAGATGACCGACGCCGGCGGCGGGTTTTTCTCCGCCGAGGACGCCGACAGCGTGCCGCCTGAAACGCCTGGGGCGCGAAAAATGGAGGGCGCGTATTACCTGTGGCGCGCCGGCGAACTGGACGAGTTGCTCGGCGCCGATGCCGGGGTGGTGAAGCTTCGATTTGGCGTCGAGCCAGGCGGCAACGCACCGCAGGATCCGCAGCAGGAATTCACCGGCAAAAACCTGCTCTACGTGGCGCGCTCGATCGATGACATCGCCGCGCAGACCGGAAAGCCGGTCGCTGACGTCGTCGACATCCTCAACCGCACACGTCTGCAGATGTTCGACGCCCGTCTTGGTCGGCCCCGACCGCAGCGCGACGACAAAATCCTGACCGCCTGGAACGGTCTGATGATCGCCGCGTGCGCTCGCGTCGCGCGTCTGCTGGCCGGGCTCGGCGACGATGGCGTCAGCGTGGCGCAGCCGTATCTCGACGCTGCCCGCAGATCGGCTGGATTCATCCGTGCCTCGATGTGGAATGCCGATTCGAACACGCTGCTGCGCCGTTACCGCGACGGCGCCGCTGAAATCGAAGGCTACGCTGAGGACTACGCTTATCTCATCTCCGGACTGCTCGAGTTGTTTCAAGCCGATGCCGATCCGGCCTGGCTCGAGTGGGCGATCACGCTCCAGCAGCGTCAGGACGAGTTGTTTTGGGACGAGGCGGCCGGCGGCTGGTTCAGCACGACCGGGCGCGATCCGAGTGTGTTGATCCGGATGAAAGAGGATTACGACGGAGCAGAGCCGACCGCGAGCTCGGTGTCGGTGATGAACCTGTTGACGCTGTCACACCTGGTCCACGAGCCGGCATGGAACGATCGCATCGAGCGGACGCTGCGGCTGTTCGGGCCGAGGCTCGAGCAGATGGGCCGCGGCGTCCCGATGATGGCGGCGGCGCTCTCGACCTCCGTCGCTGGACTCCAGCAGGTGGTGCTCGTCGATGGTCAGCCTGGTGATTACGAGCTGCGCCGCGCGCTGGCGTTCCAATACCTGCCATTCGCCATCCAGCTGCGAGTCACCGCCGATCGCCAGGGCGCTTTGAGTGGACGGTTGCCGTTCATCGCGGGCATGAAGCCCGTTGACGGCGTCGCCGCCGCCTACGTGTGCCGCGACTTCACCTGTCTTCAACCGGTCACGTCGGTTGACGCACTGCAGAATGTTCTGAGGAATCCCGCATGACGATGTCCGTTGACGTGCTGTTGAAGGGGGAGAACGACGCCACCACCGTGGCGCTTGACGAGTTGCCGCACGCGCCGCAGGCGTGGACTGACGCCGACGTACGGCTGGTGCTCGAGCAGATGCTGCGGGCGATGGATCGGGTGAAGCGTCCGGGTGAGGAAGATCGCGCCGTGGCGCTCAGAGGCCTTAGCTGGATCGTCAACCCGTTCGAAGACGGCGGTGTGGTGATTGCCATCGAGATCACGCTTGGCGCGGCAGTGGCGGGTCCGTTCGACATCGACAAGGCGCGGCTCGAGGCCATGATTACGCGAGTGCTGGCGTCGCCGGAGCCACCAACGTCGCTTACGGTTCATTGATGCCAGACGCGCTCGCCGATTTGGTTCGTCGTCTGCTCTCCGATCCCGGTTTCGCCGGCGTCCTGACAGCCCGAATTGCCTCGCGATCGGAGCCGGCAGACGTGATCGACCGGCTCGTGGCCTACGCGCGCAGCAGGCAGGTCAGTAGCGGTCAGGCGAAAGTCCGGCGGGTGCTGACCGACGCGGGCGTGTCCTGGGAAGCGCTCTGAATAATCGGCCTGCGCACCACTGAACACACTTGCGCCGGCCGCGCGGCCGCGTGCATAGTGTGTCTCGCCTTGACCGTGGCCGTGCCTGGCCCGGCATCTCAGGAGGTTGACATGAACGCGTTCGCTTCTCTTCGCCGCCGCGTGACGATTGGCGTTGTCGCCGTCGCGCTGTCTCTAGGGGCCTCGGTCAGCAGTGCTCGTGCCGACGGGCGCGACAAACTCTTGTTCACGCAGCAGGATGCCGTGCAGGCGTTCGACCTGGGGACCGGACAGGGCTATCAGATCGGCACCGCGACCGGCGACATCAACGGCACGACGCTGGTGGAATTCCAGTTCATTCCGACGGGAGCGCCGGTTGGTGACGCGCTGCCGATTGCGTTTCAGAACAAGGTGACGATCACTGATATCGACGGCGACCAGATTTTCTTCGACAACAACGGCACCGGAACGTTCCACCTGGGCGTGCCCGGCGCCGATTTCCGCGGCAGCGGCGGACCGCTGTCCGGCACCTACGTGGTGACCGGAGGGACCGGCAAGTTCAAGTCGGTGAAGGTTGGTAGCACGTTCACTTATCGTGCGGTCGCGACCAATCCTCCGGCGCCACCTGATCGGTTGGGCAACGTGTTCGTCCAGGTGTCGGAACAGCACGGCAAGAAATAGGCGGGAAATCGATTGTCGCTAGCGGATCATTCGAGCCGTGCGAGTCCGGCTCGAGTGAGCCGTTGATAGAGAGCCTTTCAAGCGCGCCGGGGTGGCGGAACTGGCAGATGCCACAGGACTAAAAACTGAATACCAGCTCTGCAGAAGTGATCAGAACTCGACTTCCGAACGAATCGTGATCGATCCAGAAGACCAATAGTAGTATCCTCCGGCCCGCTTGGCTTCGAATCATCGCTGAACCTCACACGAAAGGCGCCGCTATGAAATCCAACCTCTGGTTTGGTTCCGATCGGTCACATCCTCGTTTGCGGGCCGCTATCGGCGGCCTCCTCCTTGTCGGCGGCGTGTGGGCCTGCGCGGCCGTCACGAATTCGACGCGACACGCCACCCCGGCCGCGAAAGGGTTTGCCTGGAAGCGCGGGAACCCGTCCGCTACGGCGGCGATGGGGAGCAAGAGAGCGCTGTTCGGTACGCACGACTCGCGCGGACTCTACACGCCCGCCGTCGAGGAATTTCTGAAGCGCGCCTACCCCGGTGACGATGTATCGCCGGACGCCACGGTCGCGGCGTGGAACGGGTGGGCCTCACTGAACGGGAAGGCGCACTCCGCGGGCACCTGGCAGTTGGTGGGCCCGAGTATCGCGTCGGTCCCTGGCGTCCTGAATGCCCTCGGCGACGCGGCGCCGTACACCACCGCCGGGCGCGTCACCGCGATGGCGCTGGCGCCGAACTGCGGCGAAGGCAACTGCCGACTGTATGTCGCGGCAGCAGGCGGCGGCGTCTGGAGAACGTCGAAGGCACTTCACACCAATCCGTCGCAGAAGTGGGAGTTTATTTCAGGCAGCTTCGGGACCAACGCGATCGGATCGCTGTTGCTCGATCCCAACGACCCAAGCGGCAACACTCTGTATGCCGCGACCGGTGAGGAGAACGCGTCGGCCGATTCGGAGGCCGGAGTCGGCATCTACAAGACGAGCGACGGCGGCGATTCATGGGTCCTGGTCCCCGGCAGCGACGTGTTCTTCCAGCGGTCGATCGGCCAGATGGCCTTCGACGCCGCCGGTAATCTGCTCGTGCCGATCGGCAGCGGCGTTCGCGGCATCAGCTCGGTCCTCGGCGGATCGCTGTCGAGCGGTTCCACCGATCATGTGCTGGCCACTCGCGGGCTATGGCGTCAATCGGGCGCGGCGTTCACGCTCATCTGGCCGTCTCCGGCCCCCGTCCGCGGGTCGACGACCGTGCGAGTGGATCCGACACATGCCGGGATCCTTTACGTCAACGCGTTCCAGAACGGCATCTGGCGCTCGACGAACAACGGCGTCAGCTTCACGCAGATCTTCACGCCCAAGGATCCCACCGTCGCTGCGTCCGCGACCGACAGGAGCGAGTTCGCAATCACGACGCTGGCGTCTGGTGCAACCCGCATGTACGTCGGCGAGGGGCAGGGAGGCGGCGCCGGGCATCACGCGAACTTCTGGCGCAGTGATAACGCCGATACGGCGGCAACGTTCACCTCGTTCGGCGGAGCGCAGGTAGACGACTACTGCACCAGCCAGTGCTGGTACGACAACGTCGTCTACACGCCTGCGGGTTTCCCCGACGTCGTGTACCTGCTCGGCTCGTTTGCTTACGGACAACTCGGCGGCGTCTCGAACGGACGCGCCGTTCTGCTCTCCACCAATGCTGGCGCGGGTTGGAGCGATCTGACACAGGACGGCGACCTGACACACGCCGAGTTCACACATCCCGACCAGCACGCCATCGTCACCTTGCCCGGCGACCCGTACCTCTATTGGGAAGGCTCGGACGGCGGCATCGTCAGCTCAGACGGAAATTTTGCCAACGACTCGGCGAAGTGCGACACGCGCGGCCTGAACGCGGCGGACAACGCGTTCTGCAAGAGTCTGCTCTCGCGCGTGCCGAACGCGCTGGCGAACAATATCAACCGCGGTTTCTCCACGCTGCAGTTCCAGAGCCTGTCGGTCAGCCCGCAGCATCCCAACAATCTGATTCAGGGCGGGACGCAGGATAACGGCACCTGGCAGAACGGTGGCAACAACGCGGCGAACGCGACGTGGAATCAGATCATGTATGGAGACGGCGGGCAGTCGGGTTTCAGCTCGACCAGCGATGCGCTGCGCTTCAACACGTTCACTGGCCAGGCCAACGACGCGAACTTCCACGGCGGCGATCCCACCAAGTGGGTGATCATCTCGGCGCCGATCATCACCAGCCCGGAAGGCTCTTTCTTCTATCCGCCGGTTGTCGCCGATCCGCATCCCGCCAACGGCGGGACGATCTTCCAGGGTTCGTTCAGCGTCTGGCGGACGCAGGACTGGGGCGGCGATCAGGCGTTGCTCGAAGCGAACTGCCCGGAGTTCACGACGTCGGCCGCGCAACCGGGTTGCGGCGACTTTGTGCAAATCGGTCCGGCCGGCGCGACCGACCTGACCGACACGTTCGCCATCAACTACGGCGCGGATCGCCGCGGCAGCGCGCTCGCGTGGATTCAGCGTACGGCGAGCAACGTCGCTTCAATGTGGGTGGCGACGGGCGCCGGGCGTGTGTTCGTCTCAGATAACTCCAACGGGCCGGCAGCTTCCGTGACGTTTCAGCGCGTCGATCCCAATCCGACACAGGCGAACACGCCGAACCGGTACATCAGCTCGATCTACGTGGATCCGGCCAACGCGCACCATTCGTGGATCTCGTACTCGGGCTACAACGCCAACACCCCCGCACAGCCAGGGCATGTCTTCGAAGTGAACTGGACTGGATCGGGAGCGGCGACATTCACCGATCGAAGCTACAACCTGCCCGATTTCCCGATCACCGGGTTGGTCCGGGACGACGCGACCGGGGATCTGTATGCTTCGTCTGACTTCGGCGTGATGAAACTTCCCAGCGGCACCACGACATGGTCGGTGGCGGGAGCTGGTCTGCCAAATGTGGAAGTGGCGGGGCTGACGATCGTCGCTTCGTCGGATCGTAAATCGTCCCAGCGCGTGCTCTATGCGGCGACGCATGGTCGCAGCGCCTGGTCGTTGCAGCTGCCGTAGGGTGCGTTGCGGGCGGGGTAGCGCAAGCTATCCCGCCCGATCGAGCCTCGAAGGCCAAAGGCTGACCTCCGTTCCCTCTTCCAAAACTCGCCGAATGAACGTCCCTCGCGCGTTCTCCGAACCTCGCCGCCAAACGTCGTCGCCAACAAATGCGGGTTGTGGGACGATAATGAGCCGCGATCACATGCCGGGGTGGCGGAATTGGCAGACGCACAGGACTTAAAATCCTGGGTTGCGACAGCAGCGTGCGGGTTCGATTCCCGCCCCCGGCACTCGATTGGGGAGTTCCTCATAAGCGCATCTTGAACGCGCTCGGTGGGAAGATCGTCCCCTCCCGTAACCTCCTACGACGATCTCCCCGCGCTCATCATCACCACCTGCACGAAAGACGGTCACAAGAGGCTTGGACGAGGTCTGCGTCGTCGTTCGCGAATCATTGGCGTCGGTGCATGGCGTTGGCTATAGTCCAGAAAAGGCTTGGCATGCTGCGGTCTGTCCGGAAAATTGTGTTGTCAGGATGCTTCGTCCTGGCTGGGCTGACGGCATCACTCTATGCTGGCGACGAACTCTGGTCGCGCTACCGGGGGCAACCGACGGAACGGATGCAGGTGGGGCGTATCTACGTCGTGATGAACCGCTACAACCAGGTCGAACACTCGGTGGGCACCCCGATCACAGAGACGTGCGTTGATGCGCTCATGCCGCATTTCGGCCATGTACCATGCTGGTATCTGCGGCGGCACACCATTCAGCAGATCGGTAATCCGTGCGGATGGGAACCCCTGACGCTCTGTATATCGGGGTTCAAATGGTGAGTGAGTCGGAGGCCGCCGACATAGACCTTCGAGCGCGGCGCGGTGCGTGTGGCGCGCACGCATACGTGCGCATAGGTCAGATATGACATGCTGATCGCAGACTCAATGAGGAACAACAAAGGCGCTCGCCTCAAAGCGGCGCGCCCACCATGGCGAGTGAACAAGGAAAAGCCGCCGAGACGTGGGTGATGGCAGCCCCGCGTCTGCACAGGCGGGTCCGTGGCGGCTCCGACGCTCGTGGGTCGTACCTTGGCACCATCGTCACGCTCGCGTTTCTCGTTCTCTTGGCGTTCGGGTCCGTCAGCGGCCACGCCCAAACGGCGGCCGTGAAGATTCGCCTTCTCGCCGCGGGCGGCTTGCTCGGTCAACGCGACGGCATGCCGCGATACCCCGGCGGCAGCTTCAACGTGGATTCTGGTCCGGGCATCCATCCGTATGGCGGCCTTGAAGGCCTCTTGGACTGGCTGAAGGAACCGACACATTCCCGCCCCGATCTATTTCTCCTTACCGCCAACAATCAGCCGCTCGACATCGGCCTGCTGATGCACCATCCTGACCGGCCGCAGGACTACGGCGACGTCACCAGGTTTTGGGATCGCGTGCGTGTCGACTTGAAGCCCGACGCGATTGGCATTGGTACCGAAGATTTCCTGCGCGCCCTGGCGTTTTCCGGATCGGCTGGCACACTCGCTGCCTGGCTTCGAGGAGAACTGCCGTGGGCCCCGAAACTGCCGTTCGTCGCATCGAACGCTGCCGTTCGCCTGCACGCGCCGCAGCTGAATCACGTGTCGGATCTCGGATTCACACTGCACGTCGACGCCGCCGCGAGCGTGGGCTGGTTGAAAGACGTCGCGTTCACATTTCCCTGCGGGGCCACGGGTTTTCGCGCCACGCTGATACCTGCAGAAGCAGGGCGCCGAGTGAGGGCGACGACCGAGCCGAAAATCAGCGGTGGCGAGTGCCACGGACACGTCTCGTTTTCGAAGGTGCTTCAGCCGGGACAGGCATATACGCTCCAGTTGGGCACGAACGATCAGGTGGATGCCACATTTCGATTTCGCACAGATGAACTGCTCACGTCGATGCCGGCGATCGTGCCAGAGCAACCCGCCCTACCCATCATCATCGGGCTGGTTGACCCGAACGTTCGGGCGATGCTGGCCGATGACAAATGGCGATGGCGCGGCGGCGGGTGCGCGGCGGACAGTTGCGAGATCGTACTGATGCCGCCGATCGAAGCGTTCGAGGATGCGCTCGATCTCGTCGGCGCCGATGCGGGGGCGCGACCCGTCGCGGTGTTGTCATCGCTCAAGGACAGCGACACGCTCGCCGTGGTGCAACACAGCCAGCGTATACGCTTCGTCGTGTTTCCACCAGACTCGACTGCGCTCGGCCGCGCCGCCGAGCGGCGGTTACGGGCAAATTCTGGCGGCGCAGGAGGTCAGAGCACAGTTCGTGCGAACTGGGTGCCACCACCTTACTCGGGTGCCTTGGGGTACGGCGCCGTGCTCAATCCGAGCACTCCGGAAGTGACGCAGATTTGGAGCCGGCCCGAGTGGTACGGCGAAACCGTCCAGGAGATGGCTGCCGATGTCACGCCCGATCAAGACCAGAATCCCTGGCGGCTCGAGAGCCCGGAGCACGTGTCGGAATCTGTGCCCGGCCGAGCGCTCTGTGCGATTGCCTCTGGCGCTGACGTCAAGTACTACCTCGAGACACCGAGCGAGGACGTCAAGACATTCACAGGTGACGGAGATGTCATCGCAACAGCCACCCGGTATCCCGATGCGGCGCCGATCGTCCCATACGATCAGACCGTGCGAATCCGCCAAGACCGGCTCTGGACAGATGTCGATGCATTCGCCGCGATGGCGCTCAACGTCATGCGGGACGGGCTGAACACCGAACTCGCGCTGTTGCCGGTGACCATGATCGATGAGAACTGGCTCGTGTACCTGCGGCGAGACCGTCGGGCGCCAACACAGGCACTGTCCCGCGTGATTCTCGACCGCGTGCTGTTTCGCGCGGGCGAGGTGGTACGCGTGCGCGTCCTCGGCAGCGCGCTGCTGGAGACCGTGAACAAGATGCTGTCCGCCGGCCGAAGAGATGACGTCGACTATTGCTTGAGCGGCTTCGGCACCACAAATTGCGGTGTCTCGAAGCTCGATCGCGAGCGGACGCTTCTGAATGGCCGCGGCATCTACTCGAACCGCTTCTATACGATCGCGATGCCGGAGGCCGTCGCGGTGCAGAGTGGGCTCGCGCCCTACGGCGAGACCGCAGACCACCTCGTCACGCTCATCGACAACGTGTTCACGCGCCACGACGTGACCGCCGACAGCGTGAACACCTGCGCGAGCACGTACCAGAACTCGCTCACAACCCCGAACGACAATGGGCTGGCGGACGATCTGCCAATGCGACTCGAGCGCGCGGCGGCCGCACAGCACTCGGGCTACCTGTTCATGAAGCCAGCCGAGCTCTCGTTTAGCCAGACTCAAGTCAATGAGCCGCCGGACGGCGAAGGCCTGTTCAATAAGCTGCCGATTCCGAACAACCGCGCCAAACCTAACCAACACGTCGCCCTGAACCTGGGCGTCGACTGGGGCATATTCGATGCCCGTCGTTTCCTCGTACGTGCGCTCAGCACGATCGGCTACGGCCGCGCCGTCGTGAACGGCCAGACATCAACCGACCCCAACGTCGCCACGGTCGCCCTGCACGTCGCATGGCGCCTGCCCGCGGCGGGAATGCGCGTGTTCGCCGGTCCGGCGTACGAGTCAGAGTTCGGCGATCAGGTCACACTCGTGCAGGCCGGCCCGGGAGGACCGACGTTGCCGCTCGTAACCGCCCGGCAGGAGTTCACCTACGTCGGGGCAGGCTTCGAGCTCGAGCGATCGCAGCGTACGAGTTGGCTCACGATCGATCCACTGCGCGTCACTATGGCGTTTGGTGAATCCGGGCATCAACCGGTCGACGTGACGATTAACGGCGCCTCTCAGGGCTTGGAACCATTCGCGCGCCTCGGTGCCGAGGGGCTGCTGGCGCAGTACGCCTCGGAGAATCCGAACCTCATCGCCAGCAGCACACCGTACGCGTTCGTGTATCGATCGGTCTCCCGCGATCGTATTCAGGCGGAGGCCACGCCGGTCATCACATTCGCCATCGGCGGCAAGAACGTCGACCTCGGTCTCGCCACGTCCTTCTTGTGGTGGACGGGCCGCAACGCAGAGCCGCTCTCGGAGCGGCAGAGCCTCTCGATGAGACTCTGGCTCGCGATTCCGTTCGCTGGACGAGCCACGGTCAATCTCAACGCCAGCGAGTATCTCGTCCAAGTCATCGGCGTCAGCGGCTGGTTCAACGTCTGGGCGCCGTCCGTGAGCATCAGCGTTCCGATCGTCTTTACTCGACGGGCGGGATGGACATTCTAACGCGTGTCGGAAAACGCTGACTTGCCCCTGCGGTTGCGCGCCGCGATTAACCCAGTCGCTCAGTGAGCATTGCCTGGACTGGCAAGCCTGACCAGCGTCGATCGCCCCGCGGATGCCGGCTGCTTCTTAGTGATAAATAGATCGCTCAACACGCCACGTCTGCGCCGCGTCGTGCATGCACGTCACCTGGATCAAGGCGGCTCCTGTCGGATGGCCCGGCGCCAACGCGACGCACTTGCCTGAATGCCTGGCGACGAGCGAGATATCGTGCGCGAGAGGCCCCAACGAAAACAACTGATTGTCGGTCCCGCCACACGGCGATGGCTTCAGAGGCGCGCCATCGTCTTGACGAGCATCCGCCACGCCCAGACAGGCTTCGGTCTTGGCCGACACCAGTTCGAAGGCGTCGCCTGTGGCGGTCAGGTGCCAGCGTTGATTTGGGCCACCAGCGCACGGCGCGACGCTGATCCCTCCGCCATTTCGCGGGGCGTCATCAGGCACCACTTCGAGGCACTGGCTGACGGCCGAGTTCAATGCGACGAGGCCGGCACAGGCGCCGATCGCGCGTTCGCGTCCGCCATCGAGACATGACAAGGCGGTGCGCACTTCGTTTGGACGTCTGGCGATGAAGCCACGCAGCCGATCGCGGGCGCCGTTTATTCTCTCGTCGTCGAAGGTTTTCTTCGGGTCAGCGTCAGAAGCTGCGCCGATCATGGCAAGAAGCGCATCCACTCGTGCGGTCAGCCCAAGACCTTCGAAGCGACCCGCGATGTCCCGAACGGTTGCCGCGTATTGATTCACGCATCGCTCTGACGCGAGGCATTTCTGGAAGAGAAGACCGGTCGCTCCGAACACTCCGGTCGAGTTCGATACGAATGTCTGATCGATCCCGGTCGGGATGAACACCCATCGGCTCGCGGATGGATCCCAGTAGATACGGTAATTGTTAGAACTGTAGTAGTTGTCCCAATCCTCGATCAGGGCTCCAGTCGCCATCATGGCCAAAAAGGACCCGGTGTCGACCAAGGCAGGCGTTCCGTAGAAAACGTCATCGCCGGGCGATTCGACGGCGCGGATCAATGCCTTGAGTTGCGCGCGATTCGGATCCGTGCCCTCGTGCAGCTGAAATTTCTCGGCATCTGTTGCCCGCAGATCGACGCCATACGAGCCCTCGTACAAGATTCCCTGGGCAGTACCGAATTGCCGCCGCAGGAACTGTGCGTCGATTGTCTCGAGGTTGAGGTACAGGCCATACGGCTCTCCGTTGACTGAGACGCGCGCATATCCCGTTTCCGGAACCTTCACTCCTGCCGCCTCGTACACCTGATAGCCAAGCGCCTCGTGCACCATGGTCTTGTCTTGCACCATGTTGTTGAGCGTCAGTTGCTGCAGTCCGAGGAACCGCTGGTCTTTGTCGAGCTTCACCTTGAAGGCAGGCTTCCCATCGAGCGTTCGTTTCGAGCCCTCGCCTCCTTTGATGCGGATCGTCACGTCGTAGGTTTCGTCAGCCCCGTTGACCGCTCTCGTGCTCATCTTTCCCGGAACATCAGCGTCTGGCGCAGCCTTCAGCGACTCTATAGCCGTCTCATCAAAGCTGAGCGAAATGTCAATAATCTTGGCGCCGAACGCGCGTGTCGGCTCAACGCTCTCGCTTCGAGTTGAAATAGTTCCATAAAGGGGCAGCGCAAATAAGGCGACCGCGATCGCGGCCGTGATCGATTTCCAGCGAGAGCGACGGGACGTTGTCCCAACCACAGTTCGAAGCTGTGCAAAGGTGAGACCGTGGGCGCGTAGGCTTTGTTGGACATCTGCCTTTTCTGCGGTCACTCATCAGTGCCGCGAAGCCTTGGACACAGCGAATAAGCGCCCACCGAGGCGCGTAGCGCGTTTGCGCAAGGTGAATTGGTAGTGCTCGGCGCAGCCAAGAACGACGACGAGCCCGCGTTGATTGCCATACGTTTGCGCGGATTTCAGCAAGGTCGCCTTCAGGACTACCAAGTCATGATCGTTGCCCAGCCACGTTTCCAGTCGCTTCAGTTGCACGGCCCGCGCCCGTGCCGCGTGGTCGATCCCTGCCATCAGACGCATCTGATACCAGTGATCTTTGACCCGACGCCGCCACGTGTGAAACAACCGGTCATCGGGCGCCAGGTTCGCGCGGCGCATGGCTTTGTGAGCTCGCTCGAATCCGTGCACCAATCCAACGTGGACCGATTTCTTGGTGCCGGCCACGCGGACGGCTGCTGGCAGTGTTTTTACCGCACACCGAAGATCGTGCTCGATCCGATTCGAGCGCAGCTCCTTCTGCTTGGTCCGCGCGTCGATCGCCAAACGGTGGGACATCGCTTCGACGATCGCGGAGGTCACGAGGTCGGGGTACCGTTGGCGCAAGGCCGCTATCGTGTGAAGCATTGCGGCCGCGTCGCGTGGAACCGACAGACGATGGGCCGCCGCGCGAAGAATGATGTTGTGTCGTCGATACTCCCCTCGGAGCGGTCTCTCGAGGAGACGGAGAACGGCACGGAGCTTCTTCACGCATTTCCGTGCCTGGTGGACTGCTTCGGCACGGTCATCCGTATGCCGCATGGCGTCGATGGCCCGCCCCAATTCGTGGGCGCTGATTCGCGAGAGTTCCTTGCCGAATGAATGTCCTGGTCTCAATCGGAACGCCATTGCGATCGAACCGTATCAAAGAGCAGGCCATGACTCAGGCCGATCCGCCGCACGGCGGAAGTCCGACGCGCTTTGGCCTGCTACCGTGAAACTCGGCACAATCGGTCTGCGCCCTCTCGAGCTGCAGAACGGGCCGCGCTGCGAGGAACAGCGCGGCCGGGCTTGGGGCGACAGTGCCTTCGACGGCAGAAACGCGTTTGGTTCAACCGACGCGGCGCTTCACCTTTGGTTGAACTGCCTCGGCATCGCCAGCGGCTGCCGCGCGCGCGTTCAGTGACGACTCAGCGAGCTTTGTGAGCTTCTGATCGGCCGCCTTCTCTTCCTGTTCGTTGGACTTCAGTAACGCGGCGGCTTTCGAATGGCCGAGCACGTTGGCCCAGGCAATGAGGCAGCCGTAGGCGACGATTTCGTAGTGCTCGACACGCTGGCATCCCGCAACGAATGCGGCATCGAGCACCGCGTCGTCACCATCCTCTTCAAGCAGGTCGGCGCCCTCCTCAAGGACCCCAGCCATCCCGGCACAGTGCTTTCCGCGTGGTTTCAGCTGCAGCGATGCAAAGGCACCCTCGAGACGGACCACATGTCCACGCGTTTCCTCGAGGTGGTCGGTGAGCGCCGTGCGCAATGTGTCGTCCGAGACCGCCTTGATGATCTTCGGCAGCGCCTTGAGGATTTGCTTCTCGGCGTCGTAGACGTCGCGCAATTCGTCTTCGAATAGGTCGTTCAGGGTCTGAAGTGCGGGCATCGAATCTCCTTTGTTAGTCGTTGCAATCTGTTGTTCAAGGCGGATGCCATCGGCTGAAGGCTACGATCGGGTGCTGTTAAAGCAGGCGCGGTTCGTCGTCGCCGAAGGTAGTTGCGGCCGCCCGTTTCATCCACTCCATCAGCCTCGGCAATGGCCAGCAGTTGATGACGCGCTCGCGAGGAACACCGGCGATGCGTGCGTGCGCGATCGCGGTCTCCGCATAGACCAGTTGATCGGTCGTGTGCGCGTCGCTGTCGAGTGCAAAGAGACACCCGGCGCTGACGGCTCGTCGCGCCAGTTCCCAGTCGAGATCCTGCCGCGAGGGGTCGCCGTCGATTTCGATCGCGACCTGATTCCGGGCCGCTGCCTGAAAAACCGTGTCCCAGTCGGCAATGATCCCGGCGCGCGACCCCGCCATTCGTCCGCGCGGGTGGGCCAACACGTGGACGTGGGGATTGCCGACCGCTTTCAGCATGCGTGGCGTCTGGTCCTCGGGGCGCCGCAGGCGAGAATGCGGCGCGGCCAGCACCAGTTCGAAGGCGCCTGCTTCAGCTGCCGACAGGTCCAGCTCGCCGTCAGCACCGATATTGGCTTCGATGCCGCGAATCAAGCAGAAGCGGTCACCATGAATCGCGTTGAGCCGGTCGATCTCGCCACGCTGCTCGGCGGCTTCTGCCATCGACATTCCGCCGGCGATCTTCAGCCCGTGCGAGTGATCCGTGACGGCCGCGTACCTGTAGCCCCGTGCCAGACAGGCATCGACGATCTCCGACAGTGTCGGTCGTCCGTCACTCCACTCCGAATGCATCTGCAAGTCGCCGTGGTAGTCGGCAAGTCTGGGTCCATCACCGTCGGCAGTGTCAAGGGCACGCAGGACCTCGGCCCGGCTCAGAATGTGGTCGCGCAATCCGCGCCGGCGCTCGATGTCGCCTCGCTGTTTGCTGGCTGCCACCGCCAGATCGACGGTCGGCGACGCCCCGGTGGTCAGCACCTCGCGAATGACGCGGGTCGAGGCCGGGCCAATGCCAGTGATACGCGGTAACTCGCCCTGGTTATTGACCAGTTCGTCCAGTGGTTCGGTCAGCGCGGCTACCGCAGCGGCTGCTCGCTTGTAGCCGAACATTTTCTGCTCAGACGTTTGCGCGAAGGCGAGGTCACGGAGCAAGCCC
>DASXGC010000324.1:0-2371 GCA_036489235.1 Vicinamibacterales bacterium | reverse complement strand
GAGCGGACCAGGCGCGAGATGTCGCCGCCGGCGGTCTGCACTTCGACCGGCACCGAAATCGCGTAGCCGTTGTCCTCGACGAGGAAGAGCACCGGCAGCTGCTTGATGCAGGTGGCGTTGAGCGCTTCCCAGAACTCGCCTTCGCTCGTGGCGCCCTCGCCGAGCGAGACGTACGTGATTTCGTCGGGCTTGAACCGCGACTCGCGGTCGGGAATGTCCGCGACGCGGCTGTAGATGACACCGGCTTCCGCAGCGCCGACTGCTTGCAGCACCTGGGTGCCCGTCGGGCTCGAGCCCGACACGATGTTCAATTTGGGGTTGCCCCAGTGCGACGGCATCTGGCGTCCGCCCGATGCCGGGTCGTCTTTCGCGCCAACGGCGGCGAGCAGCATTTCGAGCGGTGTGACACCGAGCTGCAGGCACAGTGCGCGATCGCGATAGTACGGATAGAACCAGTCATGACCGGCGCGCAGGGTGAAACCCGCGGCAGCCAGCACCGCTTCGTGGCCGGCGCCGCTGATCTGGAAGAAGATCTGGCTTTGATTCTTGAGCTGAATCTCCTTGTCGTCCAGCTTGCGCGACAGGAGCATGCAGCGGTGTGTCGCGAGCAGTTGATCGCGCGACAGACCTTCGACCAACTGCGCGTCACGCTCGTTCAAAACGGCTTTCATCCGGGCGGAATTATATCATCCGGGCCTGTTGGTATATGCTCGACTTTCATGAGCAGCCAGACGGTTCGTCTGCATCGATGGGACGAGATCGCCCTCGAAAAAGTCACTGAAATGCTGTCGCGCAAGCTGGTCACCGGCGAGCGCGAAATGCTCGCGCAGATCTACCTGAAGCGCGGTTGCCTGGTGCCTAATCACTCGCACGAGAGCGAGCAGATCACCTACGTGCTGCAAGGCGCGTTGAAGTTCCTGATCGGCGGCGAGGAGATCACGGTGCGCGAAGGCGAGGTGCTGCACATCCCGTCGTGGGTGGAGCACCAGGCAGAAGCGCTCGAGGACACCTTCGAACTCGACATCTTCAGTCCCATACGACAGGACTGGCTCGATCACACCGACGATTATTTCCATCGTTAAGGTTCAACATCGGAACACCGAGGACACAAAGAGAGGTCGAGCCTTTGTGTTGATCTGAAGAGAGCGTCTCAAAGGAGATCGTGATGGCCCGGGCCGTGCCACTGTTTGCGTTGGTCATGTCGGTGGGCGCGGTGAGCTGGTTGTCGGCGCAAGGCTCCACTCCGTCCCCTGCGCGCATTCGCGGGTTCTCCGGTCCTGCGAGCGCGGCCGAGGCCGCACGTGAGCGCGAGCTGAAGGCGCTGCCATCGGCGAAGACCGCAGAGGCCGACTTCGACGTCATGACCGCCGAGCCTCACCACACCGGCTCGCCCTACGAGATCAAGCTCGCCGACTACGTCAGCGATCAGTTCAAGCAGATCGGCATCGAATCGACGAAGTACGAGTACAGCGTGCTCCTGCCCTGGCCCAAACAACGCCGCATCGACATCGTCGCGCCCGATCAGGTACGGCTTGAGGTCGAGGAAGAGAAGATCCGCGGCGATCAATGGGCCGACAAGCCGGGCATCCTTCCGGCCTACAACGCCTATTCGCCGTCCGGCGACGTGACCGGTGAGATTGTTTATGTGAACTTCGGCATTCCCGCCGACTATGAAACGCTCGACAAGCTCGGGATCAGCGTCAAAGGGCGAATCGTGCTGGCCCGATACGGCGGCAGCTGGCGCGGGATCAAACCCAAAGTCGCAGCCGAGCACGGCGCCATCGCCTGCATCATCTATTCGGATCCGCACGAAGACGGCTACTTCCAGGGAGAGGTCTATCCCGACGGGCCGTACCGAGGCTGGGGCATGATCCAACGCGGGAGCGTGATGGACATGCCGCGCTATCCCGGCGATCCATCCACGCCCGATCGACCCTCGAAGCCCGGCGTCGAACGGATCCCGATGGACAAGATCGAAACGTTCGCACCGATTCCCGTGCAGCCGATGTCGTATCGGGATGGGGTCGAGCTGCTGAAGCGGCTGAAAGGACCGGTTGCGCCGCCGGAATGGCGCGGTGCGCTGCCGATTACCTATCGCATCGGTCCGGGGCCGGCGAAGGTTCACATGAACCTGCAGATGGACTACGGTCAGCGACGGCTGATCAACGTGGTCGGCAAAATAACCGGTTCGGTCGCGCCCGACGAGTGGGTGATCGTCGGCTCCCACCGCGACGCGTGGACGTTCGGCGCGTCGGACTCGGTCAGCGGCCATGTGTCGATGATGGCCGTGGCCCGCGCGATGAGCGCGATGATGAAGAACGGGTGGAAGCCGAGGCGCAGCGTCCTCTTCATCAGTTGGGACGGCGAAGAG
>DASXGC010000277.1:0-21159 GCA_036489235.1 Vicinamibacterales bacterium | reverse complement strand
TCAGCCTGCCTGACGAGATACGAGGCGTGGCCGGTGACCGCGTGTGCGCTCGCCGGTGCCGTCTGGGCCCTCTGGCGCCACGGCGAACCGATGATCGCCGCGGTTCGACGCGTCGCGGCCGTCGCCATCTACCCGGGACTGGCCCTGGTCGGGTTCGCGATCTTCAGCCGCGTGGTGGTCGGACAATGGTTCGTGTCCAGCGACTTCTTCGTGCCCGAGAACAAAGCGCTGGGGCACCCTTGGCTGGCCGTGGACGAGATCGCGTGGGGCACCCGGCTCCTGAGCGGCGCCGTCTTGATCGCGGCCGGCTCCGTCGGCGCCGTACTCCTCGCCGCCTGGGGTCTGACGCGTCGTCGTCCCGATGCGCTCATCGCGCTCGCTCTCGTCGCCACCGCCGCGATCCCGTGGGCCGCGTTCGTCAAAGGCCACCCGTTCCGCATCCGGTACATGGTGCCGCTGATCGTCATCGAGGCGATCGGGTCCGGTGTGCTCGCTGGCGCGGTGCCCTGGCGGCGAATGCGGATCGCTGGCGCCGTCGCGCTGCTCGCTCTCGCGGCCTACGACCTGCGCCCACTCGATCTGTCGGCGCCGATGGTGGTGGAAGCGCAGTGGGATCGACCGAACCGGCCGCTGCGCGCGCAGGTGACGGCGTGTCTTGGTACGCCGGGCGGCGGCGTGAAGATCATGGCGAGCATGGGCTCGCTCGGCCACTACATGCAGGAAGCGTCCGCGGCCGGTTTTGCTCTGCGTGACTTCCTGCACGAGGGCAACGGCGACATCTGGCTGGCGGCGCTCGAAAACCCGTGGCCCTTCTCGAACTGGATCCTGATCGAGGAAAAGGCCGAGGGCGGCGACATGCTCGCGCACCTCGCGCGCAAGCATCCATCGTTTCTGAACGGCTATCAGAGAACCTGTGAGGGTGCCGGTCTCGCCCTCTACAAACGGGTGGTGCCGCGGCGCTCAGAACTTGAAATTGAACGTCAACAGATAGTTGAATCCGCCAAGGCCGATCTTGCTGCCGGCAAAGCCCTGGTCAGATGGTAAGTCACCCTCAGCCCACTGATAGCGAATCTCACCGCCGAGTCCCACGCTGCGAGTGATCGGGAAGTGGGCGCCACCGAGAATCACTGGTCCGACCGCCGAGCCACTGCCGGCAAAGTTGCCGTGAATGATGGTGACGTTGTCGTTGGCCACGAAATCGCCGTTCTCGCTGTAGTGCCAGCTGAAGACGCCGACCCCGGCGCCGACATAGGGTTGCACGCCGTGATTGTGGCCGAGCGGCAGCCAGCGCATGGTCGCGTTGAACGGCACGATGCGCAGTTGCAGCGTCGCGAGAATGGGGGCTCCGGTGTCGGCGAATTCGTTGAATTGATCGGATGCGACGACCGAGCGCTGGTAGTAGCCGACTCCGAGCCCCGCGTCGAACTTGTCGCCGAGCGCGATCAGGAAATCGCCGCCGAAGGTAAAGCCGGTGAAGCTTCCGAAGTCGAGAAACGACGCGTCCTGAACCAGCACGTCGTTGACATCGCGGGAGCCCAGCGACTGCGGCACGAATCCGCCGAGGTAGAAATCCACCGATTGTTGAGCTGACGCCATTGACGGTCGCAGGAGTACAGTTGCGAACGCAAGAATGATCGAAAATTTCAATCCGAATCGGGCTGATCGTCGCATCGAAGAGTCTCCTCGAGGACGATCGGTAGCAGAAGCGATGCCAGCATGCGGGGCAAAAACCGGCGGCAAACCGCCTGGCCCGGCGCGTCGCTGTCTCTGAGCGGTATCAGTCCGTCACTTTGAGAGCACGGCCGGCGCGAAATGACCGGATCGTGTCGAGCATGGCGTCGTGTAGGTGTCCGTTGGTGGCAACGACGTGACCGCCGCGCGATCGGAACGGCGCCCCGTCCATGCCGGTGATGCGGCCGCCGGCCTCCGCGACAATCAATCCGCCGCCGGCGATATCCCAGGGCTTCAGATCGGTTTCCCAGAATGCGTCCATGCGGCCGGCGGCGACCCAACAGAGGTCGATGGCGGCCGATCCGAGGCGACGGACGGCGCGTGCCTGGCCCACGAACGCGGCGAACAGGCCGACGATCTCCTCTACACGTGCGTGCACGTCGTAGGGAAAGCCGGTCACCAGCATCGCGTCTACCAGCTGTTCGGCCGCCGACACATGGAGCGGCGCGCCATTCAGGAACGCGCCGCCGCCGCGCTCGGCCGTGAACAGCTCCTTGCGATTCGGATCGTAGACGGCCGCGACCTCCGCCACGCCGTCAATCTCGAGCGCCAGCGAGGCGCAGAAAATAGGCAGGCCGTGCGCGAAGTTGGTGGTGCCGTCGATTGGATCGAACACCCAGCACGGTCCGGGTGGCGCGGCCGCTGCTCCGCCGAGTTCCTCGGCGAGAATCTGATGATCGGGAAATCGCTGCGCGATCAGCGCGCGGAACGCACGCTCGACGGCGACGTCCACCTCGGTCACGAGATCGATGGTGCCCTTCTTGTCGATGTGGAGTTGCTGGCCGAACTTCGCCATCTGCATGTCGCCGGCGAGGACGACCGCTTCGATCGCGGTGGCAAGAAACAACGGGTTGGGCGCCACTCAGGCCTGGACCGAACCGCCGGGGAGGTCAGGAGCCTGGCACCGTTTGATCATACGAATCTCCATGCCCCCTTCCGGGGCACGGCGCAGCTGCATGTCGTCCATGAAGTTGCGGATCAGAAAGATGCCGCGCCCGCTCGATTTCAGCAGGTTCTCGGGATCGAGCGGGTTGGCGACCGTCTCGGGATCGAAGCCCTCGCCCTGATCGCGCACCCGAATCGTCAGTTCCGGTACGGCGGTTGTCGAGGTCGTTTCGAACTCCACGAACACATGCTTGCTGGTGTCGCTGCGGTTCCCGTGTTTGATCGCGTTGATCACCGACTCGCGAATCGCCACGCCGACCCAGTGCTGCGAATCCTCGTCGAGGCCGATGCTGCGCGCCAGATGATCGCTGACCACCTGCACGAAATCGAGCATCTCGAAGGCGCTCGTGAACTCGAGCCTGACGATGTGGGTGCCGGTTGCTGTCATGTCGCTGTCAGAGCGAACTGCATACCATCTCTTCCGCGATGTCAAGGCGCGCGGTCAAACGAACTCGTTTAAGATCGGACCGACATGCCGCCGCCGGCCGCCACGATCACGCCTACCCGCCTGCTGCGAGGCCGCCTGCGCGTGCCGGGTGATAAGTCAATCGCCCACCGGTATGCGCTGCTCGCGGCCCTCGCCGACGGCCGTTCGACGCTCTCCCATTTTGCACCAGGAGCCGACTGCCGGTCGACGCTCGCCTGCCTGCGCGGGCTCGGCGTCGAGATCGGCGAATCGGCTGAAGGCACCGTCACCATACTGGGACGAGGCTTCGGGCAACTCCGTTCGCCGTCGGCGGCGCTCGACTGCGGCAACTCGGGGACGACGATGCGCCTGATGGCCGGTGTGCTGGCAGGCTCTCCGTTTTCGACCACACTTGTCGGGGACGCCTCGCTGTCGCGGCGTCCGATGCGGCGTGTGATGGAACCGCTCGGACGCATGGGGGGCCGGATCGAATCGGTCGACGGTCACGCGCCGCTGACGGTGCACGGAGCAAAGCTGCACGCCATTGCACACGTGCCGGCAACCCCCAGCGCGCAGGTAAAAAGCGCGGTGCTGCTGGCCGGATTGCACGCGGACGGTGTGACCAGCGTCATCGAGCCCGCCGCCACCCGTGACCACACCGAGCGCGCCGTCGCCGCGTTCGGCGGCACCGTGACGGTTGACGGGCTCACCGTGTCCATCGCCAGCGGACAGAGCTTCCAGGGCCGCGCGCTGATGGTGCCCGGCGACTTTTCGTCCGCTGCTTTCTGGATGGTCGGAGCCGCCGCCCTGCCCGGCTCGCGAATCGAGATCGAGGACGTCGGCCTCAATCCGACGCGCTCGGCGCTCCTCGGCATCCTCCGCCGCTTCGGCGCCAGAGTCGAGGCTCACACCACGACGACCGAGGCCGGCGAACCGCGCGGCACGGTCATTGTCCAGGGCGATCGCACCGGCCGGCTCGAGATTGGACCCGAGGAAGTGCCCGGACTCATCGACGAGCTGCCGGCGATCGCTGCCCTCGCTGCCAGTGGCGGCGAGGTCGTCGTTCGTGGCGCCGGCGAGCTTCGCGTCAAGGAAAGCGACCGGATCGCGGCGCTCGTCGCAGGCTTCCGGGCGCTCGGCATCGACGCCGAGGAGTATCCGGACGGCTTCGCGATTCGAGGCCCGGCAGCGGGGTCCGGTCGGCCATCAGGCGGACGCGCTGACGCGCAGGGCGACCACCGCATGGCGATGGCCTTCGCCATCGCCGCCCTCGCCGCGGATGGCCCATCCGCAATCGACGGCTCGGACGTCGTCGGGATTTCCTATCCGGGATTCTTCGCCACGCTCGATCAGCTGGTGGCATCGCCATACGACCACGGCGAGCCGTGAAGGCGGACAAAATCTACCTGGTCGGATTCATGGCCGCCGGCAAGTCCACGCTGGCGCGCGCGCTGGCGCGCCGCCTCGACTGGAAGGCCGTGGACATCGACGAACTGATCGAAAAACGTGAGCGTCAGACCGTTGCGGACATTTTCGCGCGCCACGGCGAGGTCTACTTCCGCTCGGCCGAGCGGAGCGTGCTCACCGAGCAGCTGGCGTCACGACACGTCATCGTCGCGACCGGTGGCGGCACCTTCGCCGACCCGCAGAATCGCGCCGCCATCAACGCCGACGGAGTGTCGGTCTGGCTCGACGTGCCGCTCGAACGCCTGATCGCCCGTGTCCCGGCCGATGGACGCCGCCCGCTGGCCGCCGATCGCGCCGGCTTCGAACGCCTGTATGATCAACGGCGTGCGGCGTACGAGCAGGCGCACGTTCGACTCGACGCAGGGCGCGCCGCGGTCGACGCCCTGGTCGAGCAACTGGTCGACTGGCTGGAGCACTGATGCGCTATCTCGTGCTGACCGACATTCACGCCAACCTCGAAGCACTCGACGCCTGCGTCGCTGATGCACGCGCTCGGCGCTTCGATGCCACACTGATTCTCGGCGATCTGGTCGGCTACGGCGGCGATCCCAACGCAGTGGTCGAACGCGTGCAGGCGCTCGAGCCAATCGCCATCGTCCGCGGCAACCACGATAAGGTCGCGTGCGGACTCGAACAGGCAGAGGGCTTCAACGCCGTCGCGCGAAGCGCCGCCAAATGGACCCTTGATGTGCTGACGCCCGCGCATCGCGACTGGCTGTGCGCGCTGCCCGAAGGTCCCCACATGGTCGACGAGGTCATCGAAATCTGCCATGGATCGCCGTTCGACGAGGACGCCTACATCTTCGACGAGCTCGACGCGGTCCGCGCGCTGAAAGTGTCGGCGCGGCCGCTTTGCCTCTTTGGCCACACGCACTATCCGGTGACCTTCGAGCTGTCGAATCAGTCATTCGAGAGCGTCGACGCCGGGTCAGCGCCGGAAATGCTGATCCAGATGAAGCCGGGCTCGAAGTATCTGATCAATCCCGGGTCAGTGGGACAGCCGCGTGACGGCGATTCCCGCGCCGCCTACGCCATCGTCGACACGAACGAACGGCGGGTCGAGCTGTTCCGGTTGAAATATCCGATTGCGGAAGCGCAGGCCAAGGTGATCAAGGCGGGGTTGCCCGAAGTGCTGGCGCACCGGCTGGCGGTCGGGCGGTAATTCTCACGGGCCGACCAAGGTCGGCCCTACCTCACTTCTCGTTCTTTCGGGCGGCCCGTTCTTCCCGGCGCCGGAGTTCGGCAGCGAAGGCGTCGCGCGCGGCGCGAGAGCCAAGCACCCAGCCAATCACCATCCCGACCAGGGCGACCGACGGGATGAAGATGAAATGTCCGGCGGTCATCGCTGTATCTTGTTCGCGAGCGAACGCATGTCCGCCTCGACCTTGTTCAGGCGCCGCCAGATGGTAAACAGGTACACGATTACCGCAATCCAGACGAACGCGTAGGCACTGATCAACAGCGGCGCGGCGGGCAGTTGCTCCGACGGCGGCAGCGAATCGACCGGCACGAACCCGCTCTGCCCCGCCGGCGCCTGACCGGCAAAGGCCGGCACCGCCAGCAGCACGAGCGACGTGAATACGATCAGCAGTCGGCGCATCTCAATCCTCGAGTGCGAGATAAAGCTCGTCGAGCGCGGCCTGGCGCTTTCCGAGATTGACCCGCAGCATCAGCAACGCGGCCATCAACAACATGAAGGCCGTGACGCAGAACCAGAACGGACCGGCCATCGGCGCCGGCAGTGTCGGCACCACCGACGTCAGCGGGTGGATCGTCCGCCAGATATTCACCGCTTCGTACACGAACGGCACGACCGCGAGTCCGAAGATGCCGACGGCCGCCGCCAGTTTGTCCGATCCCGGCCCACCATATTTGCGAACGAGGATCCCCGAGATGAACGTCAGTTCCAGGAGGAGCGCGATGGTCAACTTGGCGTCCCACTGCCACCACACGCCCCAGGCCTTGCGACCCCACAGCGGTCCGGTGACCAGGCCCATCAAACCGAACAGCACGGCGATTTCTGCCGCGGCCTCGGCGATGCGATCCATCCGCGGGCTGTTCTTGAATAAATGAATGATGCTGGCAATGCCACAAATCGCGATCGCCGTGAACATCGCGAACCATGACGGCACGTGGAAGTAGAAGATTTTCTGCACCAGCCCCATCGTGGACTCATACGGTGCGCCGGCGATCATGAACGGTGACGCCGCGAGCATCAGACCGGCGAGTACCGCGACTGGACCAAACGCTTTCATATCGACTACTCCGTCATGAGCGGTTCGAACGTCCACAGCGCCAGCGTGAGGAATACCGTGTCGAACGCCGCGAGAATTCCCAGCCACATGATCGCCGTGGCGTCGTCCGGCGGCGTACTCAGCAGCGCCGCGGTCCCGCGTACACCCGCAATAATCACAGGAATGACGATGGGATACAACAGGATCGGGAGCAGCACGTCGCGGGACCGCGCGCGCACCAGCATCGCCGCGAACAGCGTCCCCACCGCGCAGAAGCCCAGCGTCCCGCCGGTGAGCAGCCCGACGAGCAGCAGCGGACGACTGAACAGCGTCGCCTGGAACATCAGCGCCACCATCGGAACCAGCAGCGCCTCGGCAATCGTCAGCAGTGCCAGCATGCCCAGCAATTTGCCCAGGTACAGCGCCGGTCGTGGCGCCGGGGCCAGCAGCAGCGCCCGCAGCGTCTCGCTGTAGCGTTCGCGCTCGAAGGTGCGACCCAGCGCGAGCGTTCCCGAGAACGCGATCGCAATCCACAGGATGCCGGCAGCGGCGTCGTCAACCGCCTTACCGTCCTTCACGAACGCAAAGGCGAACACCATCACGCACGCGACGGCGAAGAACAGCGTCGTCGTCAGCACTTCCCAGCTGCGCGCCTCGATCGCGACGTCCTTGCGCAGCACCAGCCACGCGGTGCGCCAGAACACCTCAGGCCGCTCCGATCAGTGTGCGATAGCGCGCGCGCAGGCCGGCCGGCGCCGGCTCGTCGCACACGATGCGTCCGCCTTTGACGATGGCGACTCGCGTCACCAGACCGTCGGCGAGATCGAGATCGTGGGTCGCCAGGATCACGATGGAGCCGTTGGCGGCGAGCGCCTTGAGCCGCGCGGCCACCACGCTCACCGCCGCATCGTCGAGACCGGTAAACGGCTCGTCAAACAACACCAGTCGTGGATCGTGAAGCAGCGCACGCTCGAGCGCGAGGCGCTGCCTCATGCCCCGGGAAAATCCGTTGACCGTGTCGTCTGCACGATCGGAAAGTCCGGCGCGCTCGAGCGCGATATCGACGACGCTGGTCGCATTCAGGCCGTATAGCTCCGCGAAAAACTGCAGATTCTGGCGGGCGGAAAGCTCCGGATAAAGGTGCAGTTCGTGCGCGAGGAGTCCGATGCGCCGGCGCAGCGCCGCACCGAGGCTGCCGGCGGTGGCGTCGCCAAACCTGACGTCGCCCGAAGTCGGCGCCGCGAGCGTCGCCAAAATGCCGATCAGGGTGGACTTGCCGGCGCCATTGGGACCGAGCAGGCCGACAATGTCGCCGGTGCGTGCCGTCAGGGTGACGTGCGAGAGGGCCCGGCGCCGGCCATAGTGTCGAGAAACATCGTGCAGTCGAACGGAATCGAAGTCGGCGTCGGACACGCTCAAGGCGCCCCGAGCGCGCCGAGCGGCGCCGCCATCCCCCGGCGGTCGGCCTGCGGCGCGGCGGCGTCCTGAGCCTCGAGGCTGCTGTAGACCTGTTCGAGGCCGCTCAGGATTTCCTCGCGGCGCGTGCCGTAACGTGTCGCATCGCCGTGCCTGGTCCGATGGTCCTGCTCTAGACGGACGAGATCCGCGAACAGCTTCTCGCGGCGGGCAATCAAACGCTTGCGTTCGGCAGCGCGTCCGGCCGGCTGTTCGTCCGGCCGTCCGAGCATGAACCCACCGACCACCGCGATGGCGATGGCCAACCCGAGCGCGACGAAGCGTGGCGTCGCGCTGTGATGCGGATAGCCGCTGACGATGAGATTGATTGGTGTCCCGGCTGCGACCGCACCGCCCTGTCCGGCGATGAAGGTTTCGCCTTCCGCCGGGATGTCGCGCTGCTGAGCCACCTGCGGCGACGATAGCGCCGTCGATCCGACCTTCTTCACCACGACCGCCAGCGACTCGAGATTCGCGGGGAACGCCTGCTGGATCCGGAGCTCGCCATTTCCGAGCGGCATCCGGCTCGCCACCTGCACGTAGGTGTGACCTGGCGCGAATGGGCCCTCGACGGCGACGTGCTTGCCCTTCACGCTCGCTGTCGGCGACGAGCCTTCCATCAGCTGCGCACTCTCGGCATCGGCGGGCAGATCGAATGCGAACGGCGCGGGCGGATTCACTGGCGCTCGCGCGTTGTTCGCGATGTCGAGGAGGTAGAACACCTGGACACCTTCATCGTCCGGCTCGACGACGATGCGCGACTGATCGGCAATCACGACCTGACCGCTGATGGCCGGCGCATCAGGAGTGGTCGCCGGTCCCTTGGAGGTGTCTGTCGCAACGAGCATCAGACGGATCCCGCCGGCAGCCGGCGCCGGGAATTCCTGCGACTCGAGTTTCTCGCCGTCGACATCTGCCGTGGCTTTGACGGTCGTTCCAGCCGGGAGATCGGAAAACTGCGCACGGCCGTTCTCGTCGGTCTTCTGGGTCAGGACCTTGGAACCGACGTGGAGTTCGACTTGATGGTTCGGGATGTTGTTCGACAGCGAGCCGCGGATCAAGCGGACCGAGATCGCGCCTTTCGGCAGGTCGTCCACCGGCCGCGGAATACCCGACATCTGTTTCGGATCGGGCATCGCGAAGCCGCCCTGCTGGCCCCGTACCAATGCCGAATCAACACAGAGAACGCCAAGGACACACAGAACCACGAGTCCGATCCGGCTCGCGCCGGTTGAAGTCTTCCTATCCTTCGGGTCCATGGCGGTGAATCAGGGCGTGGCGAGCGACTGCCCGCACGCCTTACAGAACCGCGCGTCCGCGTCGTTCGCAGTCGCGCACGCCCGGCACTCGCGCTCGGCCGCAGCCGGTGTCGCCCGTTCGCTCGCGAAACGTTCGCCGAGGCGCTTCTGCAGATCGCGTTCGATCTGGTCGCGGTAGCCGACGCCGGCGTCGAGCTGTTTGATGAGGCGCGCCGCGCGGGCGCGCAGCCGTCCGGACATTTCCGCCCAGTCCGCATCGGAGAGCTTCCCCATCGCGCGATCGAACTCGAGCTCCTTGATCGACTTCAGCGCGAGCATCTTCTCGCGCTCGAGCGCAACGCGCGTGCGCTGACCGACCATCACGGTCCGATCCTCTTCGGGCGACACCAGCGGTTTCAGCATGCGCAGGACGGTCATGCCGACGAAGGCAGCGGCACCCATCAGGGCGGTCAACAGCAGCACGGTGGTCACGCCCTGCCCACGCGAGATGAACGTGACCGCCGTCGCGCAGCCGAGCGCGGCAAGGACGAAGAACTGCCAGGGTTGCAGGCTAGTCGAGGTCTCGGAGCTCATCGTCGATGCGCTCGTCGAGCGCCGAATCGGTCGGGGTCGGATCGGATTTCGATTCTTCGGCCTTGTGCGTCCACTTCACGGCGGCGAAACCGACCGCTACCGCTCCGCTGGCGCCGACGAAATAGGGGACGAACCAGGCCAGCCGATTGAATCCCTGATCGAGTGGCGCGCCGAGAATTTCCTGACTGCCGTACTTGGTCACGAACCACTGGATGATCTCGTCGTGGCCTTTGCCTTGCTGAATCAGCGACGCCAGTTCAGCGCGCATCTGATTTGACGTCGGACAGGGGTCCTTCTTGCACTCGGCGAGGTTCTGGTGACCGCAGCCGCCACAGATGCACACGATCTCGTGCTGAAGATCCTTCTCGAGCGGCGTGCGCGGTGCGGCGTTCACCTGCTCGGGATCGACGGCGCCCATCCCGTGGGGTACCGGCATCGCCGTCTGCGCTGCGAGCGACTGAGACAGCGCCGCCGCCAGCAGCAGCGTCAACGCCGTGGTGGCCGCAGCTGCGCTGATCGGCGACTTTGCGAGCGCGAAGGAGTAGGCGCGCTCCGGCAACAGCGCGATGCCCGTGCCCAGCGCGAGGACGCCGAAGCCGAGCCAGATCCAGTCGACCAGCGGGTTGATCACGATGGTCAGCGTCGCGGTCTGCGTCGCGAGGTCGCTCGGCTGGAACGCCAGCACCAGATACAAGTCCTCGGCGAGGGTGCGGCGGATCGCGACTTCGGTCGTCGGTTCCTGTTCGTGCTTGCGGTACGCCCACTTCGCCGGGTACAGCGTGTCGATCTGCTTGCCATCAACGAAGACGGAGATGAACGCCGTCGTCATCTGCTTCTGACCATCGTCGCTTATCTTGATGCTCTCGTTCCGCAGCGTGTACTTGCCGACTGACGTCTGCTGACCGGGCTTGAGCAGGACCGTCTCGTCTTTCTTGAAGCCGTTGCCGGCGAAACCGAGGCAGATCAGGACGAAGCCGAGATGTGCGATGTAGCCGCCGTAACGCCGCTTGTTCCGGCCGACCAGGCCGACCAGCGCCGTGAAGAAATCCGTGCCGGTGTTGCGGCGGCGGACGTTGCCGCCGCGCACGAACTCCTGCCCGATCGTCGTGACGACCATGGCGCAGAGCGCAAAGCACAGGCCGGACGCCCAGACGCGCATCCCGGCGGCAGCGAGCGCACCGGCGGTCACGATGCCGGCGGTGACTGGCCAGAGGAACTGGAAGCGCAGGTTGCTGAACGTTGACTTGCGCCAGGCGAGCAGCGGTCCGACGCCGGTCAGGAACAGCAGGACGAAGCCGATCGGCACCATCCACTTCACGAAGAACGGGGCCGCTACCGTGAGCCGGTTACCGGTCACGGCTTCGCTCAGCGTCGGGAACATCGTCGCGAACAGGACGAAGAGCGCCGAAAACAGCAGAATCCAGTTGTTGACCAGGAAGGCGGCCTCGCGCGACATCCACGAATCGAGCTCGTTGCGCGCGCGCAGCAGCGGCAGCCGCCAGATCACCAGACCGAAGCTGACGACCAGGATCGTCGTCATGAAGCCGATGAAGAGATGGGCCAGCACCGGGTCGTCGCCGAACGCGTGCACCGACTGGACCACACCCGAGCGCGTCATGAACGTTCCGAAGATCGTCAGGAAGAACGTGACGATGACGAGCACCACGTTCCAGACCCGGAGCATGCTGCGGCGCTCCTGCACCATCACCGAATGGAGAAACGCAGTGGCGGTGAACCATGGCAGCAACGCCGCGTTCTCGACCGGATCCCACGCCCAGTAGCCGCCCCAGCCGAGCTCTTCGTACGCCCAGATCATTCCGAGGAACAGGCCGAACGAGAGGAATAGCCACGCGAACATCGTCCAGCGGCGCACGGCGCGCAACCAGGAATCGTCGAGGTTGCCGGTGACCAGCGCCGCGATCCCGAACGCGAACGGAATCGTCATGCCGACAAAGCCCGTGTACAGCGACGGCGGATGGATCGCCATGTACGGGTTCTGCAGCAGCGGGCTCAGGCCCTGGCCGTCGGTCGGTGCGACCGAGAGAAACGTCGTGAACGGGTTCTTGTGGGCCACCATCACGAACAGGAAGAACATCTGCACGCTGGAGATAGTGGCGACGACGTACGGGATCAGCTCGCGATGACTCTCACGGTTCACGTAGACAGCGATCGAGCCGAAGATCGACAGCAGGAACACCCAGAACATGATCGAGCCGTCGAGGCCGCCCCAATACGACGTGATGCGATAGAAGAGCGGCTGGACGCTGTCGGAATAGTGCTGGACGTATTTGATGGAATAGTCGCCGGTCAGAAATGCATTGACGATGACGGCCGAGGCCGCCGTCATCAGCGCGCACACCAGGTGAAACGCGCCGATGCCGCTCTCAACCAACCGCCGCGAACGCCGGCGCGCGCCGACCACCGACATCACGGCCGCGTACGCGCACACGACGAAGGTCGTCAGCAGGAGAAACGAGCCGAGTGATGCCATGAAAGGCTCCTACGATCCGGTGGACGCCGACTTCGGTTCGTACTTCGACGGGCACTTCGCCATGACGCCGTCGCGATCGGTGTGGAATCCGTCAGATGCGAGCCGGCCCTTCAGTACGACTTCAGCCTCGCCCTTGAACGTGTCGGGGACAACGCCCGTGTACCAAGCTTCGATGACCGGGCCCGGTTCGCTGTTGCGAATGGGATTGTTCTGCACCTTGAATTTGTAGTCGAGCGAATCGGGCTTGCGCAAAATCGATCCCGGGACGACGTAGCCGTGCAGTTGCAGCTGCTTGCCGTGCCACTGCGACTGATCCGCGGAGACCTCGTCGATGTTCTTGAAGTACTCGGTGCCATCACGCATCGTTGACCAGAGCAGCGTGACGAATGCCAGCACCAGCACCGTTGCGGTCGCGCCTATCTTGATATATCGATGTGTCATAAGGACTTCCGGGATAAAGCTAGCGTCAGGATAGCCCCTCTGGTCCGAGGATGCAAGGCAATCGGACTCATCGTTGAATCTGTGCCAGCAGCTCGACCACCGTGGCGATCGGCAACCCGACCACATTGCTGTACGAACCGTCGATCCGCGAGATGAAACGGGAGGCCAGGCCCTGGATGGCGTAGGCGCCGGCCTTGTCCCGTGGCTCGCCGCTCGCCACGTACCACTCCAGGTCAGCGTCTGAGAGTGTCGCCATCGCGACGATCGTGGTTTCGACACGGCCGAGCTCGAGCGAACCGCGGCGCAGGCTCACCCCGGTCATGACCTTATGACGCCGGCCGGAGAGGCGTCGGAGCATGGCGGCCGCGTCGGCATCGTCTTTTGGCTTGCCGAGGATCTGTCCGTTGACGATGACGGCCGTGTCGGCGGCGAGAATGATAGCGTCATCGTAGTATCCGCCTTCAGGCGGATTTTCCGCGTAGTGTCCGCCTTTAGGCGGACCATGATTGCCCCCAGGCGAACCTGCTGTCGCCGCATCCGTCTTGGTCCGGCTAGAGCCGGACGCTACCGTTGTCCCGCTCGAGCCGGACATGACGGCAAGCGCGGCCGCGGTCTTCTCCCCTGCCAGCCGGCGGACGTAGGCCGTCGCCGCTTCGCCGGGTCGAAGCTGCTCGTCGACCTCGGCGACGATGGCTTCGAAGGTGAACCCGGCCGCGCGCAGAAGGTCGGCGCGGCGAGGCGACGCAGACGCGAGGACGAGTTGCACGGACGCAATGATAGGATCGAAACGTGGTTCCGATCACACTCGCGGTGCCGGGCGCTCTCGTGGAACTGCTGCGCGGCTCTCCCCTCTCGGACGGCAAGGTGGGGTTTGCGTGGGGCGCCGCCGTCGGCCCCGCGGTGCAGCGGGTGACGGCCGTGAAGCTCGAACGCGGCGTCCTGTTGGTCGAGGCAAAGACAGCTGCCTGGGCGTCCGAAATTCGCCGTTCGTCCCCGACCATCCTGTCGCGCCTCAAAAAACTGCTCGGCGAGGACACGGTCAGCCGGATTGAAGTGAGAGTCTAGTTGGCGCACTCAGTAATCGTCTCCGCCGTTCGCACACCGACCGGAAAGTTTCTCGGAGCCCTCAAAGGTTTTTCGGCGCCGCAACTCGGCGCCCTGGTTGTCGCCGAGGCTATTCGCCGTGCCGGTATCGATCCGGCCATCGTCGACGAATGCATCATGGGCAACGTCGTCAGTGCCGGCCTCGGCCAGAATCCGGCGCGGCAAGCCGCGCTCCACGGCGGACTGCCCGACCAGGTCGCGGCGCTCACCATCAACAAGGTCTGCGGATCGGGACTGAAAGCCGTGATGATCGCCGACCAGGGGATCCGCGCCGGCGACATCGACGTTGCAGTGGCCGGCGGCATGGAGTCGATGAGCAACGCACCGTACTTGCTGCCGCGCGTGCGCGAAGGATTGCGCATGGGCAACGGCGAGGTCGTGGACGCGATGATCAACGACGGATTGTGGTGCGCATTTGAGCAGTGCCACATGGGCAATTCCGGCGAAACGGTCGCAGAGCACTACCACGTCGGCCGCACCGCACAGGACGATTACGCCGCGCTCAGTCATCAGAAAGCGGCGCGCGCGATCGCCGACGGGGCGTTCGCGGACGAAATCCTGCCCATCTCGCTCCCGCTGCGCAAAGGCGATCCGACCGTATTCGACCGCGACGAATCGGTTCGAGCCGACACCACCACCGAGGTGCTGTCAAAGTTGAAGCCGGCGTTCAAGAAGGACGGCACGGTGACCGCCGGCAACGCGCCCGGCGTGAACGACGGTGCGTCGGCGCTCGTCGTGATGTCTGCGGATCGTGCAAAGGCGCTCGACCTCACTCCCCTCGCGCGCATCGTCGCCCAGGCAATGTCCGGACTCGCGCCGAAATTCGTGCTGATGACACCGGTCGAAGCGGTGCGCCGCGTCGCACAGAAGGCCGGATGGGATCTGAAGGACGTTGACCTGTTCGAGCTCAACGAAGCGTTCGCGGTCCAGGCGGTCGCCGTCCTGCACGAGCTCGGCATCGATCCGCAGAAGGTGAACGTCAACGGCGGCGCCGTCGCGCTCGGTCACGCCATTGGATCGAGCGGCGGACGCGTGTTGACGACGCTGCTGTATGCGCTGAAGCGACGCAATCTGAAGCGCGGCATCGCGACATTGTGCATGGGCGGCGGCAACGGCCTCGCGCTCGCCGTCGAGCGGTTGTAACCGACACGACCATGATCAAGAACATCGGCGTGATCGGTGCCGGGACGATGGGCAACGGCATCGCCCAGGTCTTTGCTCAGGCAGGATTCACGGTTCGGCTCGTGGACGTGGCAGCGCCGATGCTCGACCGGGCGCGCGCGAACATCGAAAAAAGCGTCGCCAGGTTCGTCGAGAAGGGCAAGCTCTCTGCCGCCGACCGCGACGCCACGCTCGGACGCCTGTCGACGACCACATCGATCGACCGTCTGATCGACGCGGATTTCGTGGTCGAGGCCATCATCGAGAACGCCGAGATCAAGTCCGCGCTGTTCGGGCAGCTCGACGCTATCACGCCCGCCGCCACGATTCTGGCGTCCAACACATCATCGATTTCGATCACGCAGCTCGGCGCCGCCACGAACCGGCCGGACAGAGTCGTCGGGATGCACTTCATGAACCCGGTGCCGCTGATGACGCTGGTTGAGATGATTCGGGGTCAGGCGACCTCCACTGAGTCGATGCAGGTGGCGTCGGATCTGTGCAAGGCGCTCGGCAAGACGCCGGTCGAATCCGCGGACTATCCCGGTTTCATCGCCAACCGCATCCTGATGCCGATGATCAACGAGGCGATCTTCGCGGTGATGGAAGGCGTCGGCACGCCTGAAGCGATCGATGCGGTCATGAAGCTGGGCATGAATCACCCCATGGGGCCGCTGACGCTGGCCGATTTCATCGGCCTCGACGTCTGCCTCGCCATCCTCAACGTGCTGCACGACGGAATCGGCGATCCTAAGTACCGACCCTGCCCGCTACTCCGCCGGATGGTGAGCGCCGGTCAACTCGGACGCAAGTCGGGTCGCGGGTTTTACACGTACCAGCCACAGTAGGTACAGAATCGGCCCGAGGATCGCGATCTCCAGGGTGATTGCCTGCACGTTCTGCACGAACACCGGCCAGGTCAACATTTGACGCCGGGCCGTCTGCCGAAAGATGTCGAATCCGGAGATGTACCACCCATCATCGAACGGCCACAGCGCGCGGATGCCGTAGGGCGCGTAATAGTCGGCGGCGAGCCAGTCGAGCAACAGGTGACTCGCGTACGCCGCGCCGCAAATCAGCGCGACGCTGATGGGGGACGTCAGTCCATTCGGAGAACGTGACGCGCCTCCCTGCTTGCGATTGACCCACCCTGTCACAGCGGCCGCGATAATGGTGACAACGATGACAGCGCCGATGCTGTGGGTGAAGACCCGATGCCAACCGTGATGCACGAGATCGGCATCCGGCAGAGCGGCAAGCGTGGCGGCGACGGCGAGCAACCGGCGAGAAGCGCGTGGGGTCAGGGTCCAGATGGTGGCGACACCCGCGAGGGCGTGGCCGACAGGGCTAGGCATCGACGGCCTATCATCGCAGATTCTGCAATCATCACAACACGAAGGCGAAAGTGTTCGCGGCCGTAAATCGCTACATTACAGCCGTTTTCGGCACATTATTCACGATATTGCACTTGACTTTCGCCTCGGCACGTATCTAGAATAACCACGCCTCGGAGGGCCGAATCACATGGCAGTTGAACGAGACGAGCGTCAGGAACGGGAACGCAGCAAGGCCGTCGATTTGGCCGTCGGGCAGATCGAAAAGCAGTTCGGCAAGGGCTCGATCATGCGGCTGGGTTCGAAGGGCGCCATCCAGCCGATGGAGTTCATTCCGACCGGTGCGATCAGCATCGACTACGCGCTCGGTATCGGCGGCGTGCCGAGGGGCCGGGTCATCGAGATCTTCGGGCCGGAGTCTTCGGGCAAAACCACTCTGGCGCTGCAGGTCATCGCCGAGGCGCAGAAACTTGGCGGCATGGCAGCGTTCGTGGACGCCGAACACGCGCTCGATGCGCTCTATGCTCAGAAACTCGGCGTCGATATCGACAACCTGCTGGTGTCGCAGCCCGACAACGGCGAGCAGGCGCTCGAAATCGTCGAGGTCCTCATCCGCTCGAACGGTGTTGATGTCGTCGTCGTGGACTCGGTGGCAGCCCTCGTTCCCAAGGCGGAAATCGAAGGCGAGATGGGCGACGCCCAGATGGGTCTGCAGGCGCGGCTGATGTCGCAGGCGCTCCGTAAGCTGACCGGCGCGGTGTCCAAGTCCAAAACCTCGCTCATCTTCATCAACCAGCTGCGCGAAAAAATCGGCGTCATGTTCGGCAACCCCGAAACCACGACCGGCGGCCGCGCGCTCAAATTCTATGCGTCGGTTCGCATGGATATCCGCCGCATCGCCAGCATCAAGGATGGCGACGCGGTCATCGGCGGGCGGGTACGGGTCAAGGTGGTCAAGAACAAGGTGGCGCCCCCCTTCCGCGAAGCCGAATTCGACGTCATGTACGGCGAAGGCATCTCGAAAACCGGCGACCTGCTCGACCTCGCCGTCGAGAAGCGAATCGTCGAGAAAAGCGGCGCCTGGTTCGCCTACGGCGGCGAGCGCCTCGGTCAGGGCCGCGAAAACGCCAAGCAGTTCCTGAAGGACAATCCCGAAGTTTTCAAGGCGATTGACGACAAGGTCCGCCGCGAGCTGGGGATGTCGAGGGAAGCGGAGCCTGTCGCGGTTTAGCTCCGCGCGTCATGGCTAAGAGCTGATGGCTGATGGCTAGGGCCGGATGGTTGGAGTTGGAACGCAGAAATGCTCCATCGACCATAACCATCAGCCCTTAGCCATCAGCCATGACAATGTAGGTACCTGACAACCTTCCAGTTCCCGGTGCCCGTCAAACCGGGCATGCGATACCTCTCCACCCTCTTTTTCCTGTTCCTGCAGGCCATCGTCGGCTTCGGGCAGACGACTCACGTCCACGGGACGTGGACGGCCGAGCTCCACAACGCCGATGTGTTCCTCCAGGTCCGCACCGACGCGCCGCCTGACGCCGACCGGCCCAACCGGAACTGGAATGGCGACGGCTGGAGCATGGGACAGACGTTCCCCGCCGATCAGCTGACCGGCCTCCCGATCAATGGCAGCCCGTTCACCGCCGCGAGCGTCAAGTTCGAGCTGCGCCGCGAAGCCGGGACGCTCGCCTTCGACGGCGCCTTCCGCGATGGCCGTGGCGCCGGCCTGTTCACGTTTCAGCCGCGCGACCAGTACATCGCCGAGATGAAGGCGATCGGTTACACCGACGACCTGCCGCTCTGGCGCCGCTTTCAGCTGGCCGTGCACGACGTCGGGCCGCGCTACATCCGCGACCTCAAGACCGAGGGCTACGACAGGCTGCCGCTCGATCAGGTCCAGCGCGCCAAGAGCCACGGCGTGACCATCGACTACATCCGCGGCATCAAGGCCGAGGGTTACAAGACGGTGACGCTCGAAGCGCTGGTCCGGACGCGCGACCACGGCGTCACCCAGCAGTACATCAAGGAGATGAAGGCCGAAGGCTTCGCCGGCACCTCGCTCGAGGACTTCGTCCGCACGCGCGACCATGGCGTGACGCAGGCATATGTGCAGGGGATGAAAAAAGCCGGCTTTGCCAGCGCGACGATCGAGGATCTCGTCCGCGCCCGCGATCACGGCGTCACCGCTGAGTACGTCCAGGAGATTCGCGGCCTCGGGCTGACCGCGGCCACCCTCGAGGAGTTCACGCGGCTCCGCGATCACGGCGTCCGCGCGCCGTTCGTCACCGACCTGAAAGCCGCCGGCTACGACAAGCTGACCGCCGAGGAGCTGGTCCGCCTGCACGACCGTGGCGTCACCGCCGCCTTCATCAGCGAGCTGTCGGCCCAGGGCTTCAAGAACCTGCCGCTGACGGACATCCAGCGCGCCCGGGACCACGGCGTCAGCGCCGAGTTCATCGCCGACATGAAGCAACTCGGGCTCAAGGATCTCACGCTGACCGAGATCACCCGCCTGCGGGATCACGGCATCACACCTGGATTCGTGAATCACGCACAGGCGCGCGGATTCAAGACGACCGACCCCGAGGAGTTGATTCGCCTCAAGAACGGCGGACTCTGGAAATAAGCTAGCGTTCCAAAAAGCCAACTGTCAGCCGCCGGACGTCAGCCCGATCGCCCCGAGACCGATCGCCGCCGATGCTTGCTCTTCGGTCCGAGTAAATACTAAAATCGGTGTTTCCACACCTCGGGGCGAGGTAGCTCAGTTGGTAGAGCATACGACTGAAAATCGTAGTGTCGACAGTTCGATTCTGTCCCTCGCCACCAAATTCCAAGCCAAATAGGCCCACTCTTGTCGCCAGATCGCCCAGCGTGACATTTGGGGTTGCACTGGGGTTGCAAATCCGCTGTACGTCTTGCCGCTGCTCGCAGGGGCGTGGGGTTTGGCCGTACACGACTACCCGGGGCGCCGGCGATCGAGAATCTCGAGGACGCTACGCAGGCGCTACGCGATCTGCGAAGAATCTGGAGGATGACATGGCGAAGGCACCGCTTGGTTTCACTTTCTATGCGGCACCGATCGAGAAGGTCTGGAACGGATTTGTGTCGAAGGACGCGAACCGAACCATCTTCATGGGCGCGGATTTCGACGTGGACCTCAAGGCTGGCGGGGCGATGAGTTGGTCGGGACCCGGTAAGGATGGCAAGCCGACGCGATATGTGACGGGTGAGGTGCTGAGGGTGGAGGCACCGAAGTTGCTCGAGTACAAGTTCGGCATGGGCGATGGGAAAGTGATGTCGAGGGTGAAAGTGGAGCTGACTCCGGAGACTGAGGCGGTGAAGGTTGTGGTCACGAACGATCAGTGGGCGGAGGACGATCCGGCGTACGCTCGGAATGCGGAGGGCTGGCCGCGGATTCTTTCGCGATTGAAGACACTCTTGGAGACGGGCAAGACATTTCGGCCGCATTGATGGCCGTGCCGACCAAACACGTGCGAGTTGGGCAAACCCACTGCGTCGACCGCGATACCGCGGGTGCTTGGCCGACCGCGCACCGAAGCCGCGCTTCTGCCTGGCCCGTGTCACTCAGCCAGCCGCTGCATCCACACTCCCGCCAGCCCGACGGTAAGACGGTTTCGGGATTGGTATAACCTGCTGCACTCGCAGCTGCGCCGCATACCTACCCGAGGCTTATTCGGGGCCTCTTTCAGACGGCGATTCGGCCGATCCGCAAGAGGATCCAAGTCGCTACTTCACTCTCAACCCACCCGACTGTGTTTGGTGAGATTCTTCGATGGCTTGGAAAGTCGCCCGCCCGCTCGAGCCGCCAAATCGTGGAGCGGGATAGTCCTGTGCGCTCGCGCACAGCCGGAAATCTGAGCAATTTGATCGGGCTGCTCTCGGCAATGTTGCCGTTCCATCTGTGCGCCGACGAGCCGTCTCGATTCGACGGCACCTCGGATAAGCGCGCGGCGATCGGTCCATTCGTTTTTTTCGGCAATCGACTCACCACGGCACCTCGCTGTGTTTATAGTTCGGTCGATTTCAGAAGCAGATCGTCCGTTTCGTAGCAGTCTTCGGCTGCGGCGTATCGCCGGACGCGCAACAGTTCAGACGCGCGCCGGAGACCCTGCCGACGATCAAGGTGCAACACAAAGTCGATCGCGTCGCCGATCTGCTGGCGGATTGCGGGATACGGCAACTCGACACCGGCCTGGAGCACGCAGGAGGCCAATCGGGTCAACGCCTGCACGGCGGAGTTCGCGTGGATCGTCGACAGTGTGCCGGCATGTCCCGTGTTCAGTGCTTGCAGCAGGTCGTACGCCTCCCCACCCCGCACCTCCCCGACGATCACGCGATCGGGGCGATGCCGCAGCGTGGCCTTCAATAAGTCGCGTATCGTCACAGCTGCCATGTCTCGTTGGGCACGTCTCGCCTCGAAGCGCACGACATCGGGTTGGCCGACCTGCAACTCCGCGGTGTCTTCGATGATCACAATTCGATCACTGCTCGGGATTAGCGCGGTTAGGGCATTCAGCAAGGTGGTCTTGCCCGT
>DASXGC010000275.1:0-7538 GCA_036489235.1 Vicinamibacterales bacterium | reverse complement strand
CGGAACGGGACGCGACGTTGTGAGCTTGGATCGGTCAATCGCGGAACCGGCCAGTCGTCCCCCGGTTCGCCCGCTACTGAAGTGGGCCGGCGGCAAACGTCAGCTGCTGCCACAGCTGCGCCAGTATTACCCGGCGCTGTTCGGCCGCTACATCGAGCCGTTCTTCGGCAGCGGTGCGGTCTTCTTCGATCTCTACGGCGCCGGACGCCTCTCCGGCCACGATGCGGTGCTGATCGACTCGAACGCGGATCTGATCGGCGTGCACGAGACCGTGCGCGACGCGCCGGAAAAAGTTGCGCGTGCGCTCGAACGCCTGGCGCGAGGCCATCAGCGCGGCGGTCGAGAACACTACTACGCCGTTCGCGACGCACAATTCAATCCGCAGCGCGATCAGTTGCGCCGCGCCGATGGGCGCATTGCCTACACGCCGGAACTGGCGGCGATGCTCATCTATCTCAATCGCACCGGGTTCAACGGGCTGTTTCGCGTCAACGCTCAAGGCGCGTTCAACGTTCCGGCGGGACGCTACGAACGCCCCAACATCGCGAATCGTGAACAGCTGGCCCGAGTCGCCGACGCGCTGGCCGATCCACGAGTGCGGCTGGTCTGGGGATCGTTTGAAACGGTGCTCGACATCGCGGAGCGCGGCGACTTCATTTATTTCGATCCGCCATACGCGCCGTTGAGCCGCACCGCGAATTTCACTTCATACACCGCGCGCCGCTTCGACGGTGACGACCAGGCGCGGTTGCAGCAGACGGTGATCGCGCTCGCCCGGCGCGGCTGTCATGTGGTGGTGAGCAATTCCACGGCTGACGAAATCGCCGCGCTCTACGAACGCAGCAGCGAAGCGCGAGCCGCCGGACTTCGAACGACGCGGGTGGCGGCGCGTCGTTCGATCAACCGCAGTGCGGTCGGCCGCGGACAGATCGAAGAGTTTCTGATCTCCAACATTCAGCGACTGTAGCGTCCCGCAGCCGACTCACTGGCGTCCCGCCGCCAGCATCCACTCGTCTTCGGCGCGTTTCAGCAGTTGCGGCTTGTCCTCGGCCAGAACGTAGCCGCCTTTGACGAGGCCATCGGCCGCCGCTTCGACGGCAGCGATGTAAGCATCCCGCGACCCGTACCGTTCGCCGATCGACGCTCTCGGATCGTTCGACGAGGCGCGGTCGGCGGCGGTCTTCGGCAGCGGAATCGACGAACCCATCAACGACACCAGCTCGTTGGTCGCGCCGACCGACTGATTGCGGAAATTCCAGCCGGTATAAGTGGCCACCGGCACGACGATATCGGGAAGCCGAATCCCTGCCAGCTCGTTGCCGTCCGGCCCGACCTGCGGCACCAGCAGCGGAATCGGCGTGCCGTTCTGGCGTCCGTGCGGGATGATTTTTGGCGACTGCACGCCGGGGATCGCCGGGAACGCCACGGTTTCGATCGGCACCAGCGTGCCATCCGCGAGCCTGGGAACCTGGCTGGCCGGCGGCTGCACGCCTTTCCGCACCCACTGATCCATCGCCACCATGATCGCCCGCATCGGCCACCAGTAGTTCACCGGATTCACCGGCTCCTGTCCGGTCGTCGTCGCCGGCGGAAACGCCGCGGGACTGTGCTGCGTTCCGGTGAGGAAGTACACCCGCTCGTTCGGCGGCAACGTCAGGTCCGAAACGCCATCCGGCGTCGTGTGCAGAAGCGCCGCCGAGCGGCCGCCGCCCCAGTACTCGACAGCGGTGTTGGTGAAAATCGTCTTGGGGGCGTTGCCGTGCGCGTGCGGGTTGTCGAGCAACCCTTCGGTCTGTCCGCTCAGCGGGTCGCGCATGCTCGCATTGGCGAACGGAAAACGAGCGCTCGTGTACAACGTCAGGCTGGTCGGCTGCGCGAAGCGTTCGTTGAGGCTGATCTTGCCGGCCCCTGCGATGTGGGCCCACACCGCATCAAACACCTGACGACCTTTCTCGTCGGTGTTGCATCCCTCGTACAGGAATTCGCGAAGGAAGCGACCGCTCTGCGATTCGCCGAACGCATATGTGTATTTGGCAGTGGCGAGGGCCTGCGGTGAATGGCGCACCCAGGTCGCGACGTCGCGATACGCCAGCAGGCCGGCGCCGGCGACCGGCGGATCGGTCACCTTGTACGACAGCTGGTAGGTTCGGCCTGGCTCGAAGCCCGCGGCCATCGTGACGGTATTGCCTCGGACTTGCCACTTCTCACGCGCGATGCTCTCGGGACGGCCGAAGGCGCCATCGCGAACAGTCAAGGATGTGTCCGGACCAGTGGGTTCCGCTGGCGTATAGCCGGCCAGATCGCCCACGCTCTGCTCGGCGTTCCGGTTGTTCGGGACGAAATCGCCATGGACGATGCCGGTCACGCCTTTGGCCACGGGAGCGGCGATGCCCATCGCGCCGTTCTGCCGGCGCACGTCGAACTCCCAGCCGACCCAGACGATGGTGTAACCCTGCTTCATCAGGAAGCCGTCACCAAGGTCCGCCTCGGATTTCGGATCGCCCGCGCCCGGCCCGCTCGCGCGATTGAAGTTGAGCACGACCTTGCGACCGCGGTTCAGGACGTCCACGATCGCGACACCGTTCGACCTGCCCTCGTCTTTCGGGCGCAGGATATAAAGGTCGGCGGAAAACTCGACATGGCCGGCGGCGGTGACCGGCGCCTTGTCGAGATCGGCGATCACCTTGTTGCGCGGATCCTTCGGGTTGATCTCGAAATACACGATGCCAACAATTTTCTCGTAGCCCGTGCCGGCAACATCCGTTCTGGTCGCGACCTCAACGCGGGCGACCTCGGCGTGCGCGCTCGACGCGGCGAGCAGGAATGTGGCAACCAACGTCGCAACCGTTCGCATCATGGGCATCCTCATCTCCGAAAACGTGCTCGGCAAACGCGAGGCATTCTACCTGTGGACGGGCGCGGCCGGCGGCGCGACTTTTTCGAGAGCGGGTGGTAGCATAGCGAGAGATGTCCGACCGCGAAAGTGGCGGAATTGGCAGACGCGCCGGACTTAGGATCCGGTAGCCGAAAGGCTATGGGGGTTCGAGTCCCCCCTTTCGCACCAGCCTTCGCTCGCCGCCAGTTTCGAGCGGGCTTCGGCGGCCGAGCCTCGAACGAGGGCAAGCCAGTCTTCAGCAGGTCGATCACACCGATGAAAACCGAATTCGCAGACGTCAACGCGACGCGCAAAACCGTGCGCGTCGAGATTCCGACCGACGTGGTCGACACCGAAATCGAGCGCGTCGCGCGCGACTACTCGCGCAAGGCCCGGGTCCCCGGGTTCCGGCCGGGCAAGACGCCGCCGCGGGTCATCAAGCAGCGCTATAAGGACCAGATCCTTCACGACGTCGCCCACGATCTGATTCCCCGCGCCGTGGACGATGCGCTGCGGGAGAACGGCCTGGAACCGGTCGACACGCCGGATGTGCGCGACGTCATCATCAACGAGGGCCAGCCGCTCACCTTCACCGCGTCGTTCGACACCGTGCCCGCGTTCGAGCCCGGCGACCTCGCGGCGATCTCGTTCCGCCGCGCCTCGAGCGCGATCAACGACGAAGCGTTCCAGTCGGCGCTGCAGCGCCTGCGCGATCGCGCCGCGCGTTTCGAGCCGGTCGAGGGTCGCGGCATCGATCACGGCGACTCCGCGGTGGTCGATCTCGAACGGCAGGATCCTGGCGGCAAGCCGGACGCGCACAAGGACGTCAGCATCGAGCTGGGCGCCAAGGCCAATCCTCCCGGCTTCGACGAGCAGTTGCTCGGTCTCGAGGTCGGCGCCACCAAATCGTTCACGCTGCATTACCCGGCGGACTACCCGATTGGGGAGCTCGCCGGCACCGACGTCTCGTATACAGTGACGGTCAAGGGACTGAAACGCCGCGTGCTGCCTGAGCTCGACGATGAGTTCGCGAAGGATTTGGGAGAATTTGAAACGCTCGACGCGCTCAAGACACGAGTTCGTGAGGATCTCGAGCACGAGGCCAAACACGCCGCCGAACGGGAAGATCGGGCTGAACTGATGAAGCAGCTGGCCGCGAAGCTGCCCTTCGACGTGCCGGGGTCGATGATCGAACGCGAGATTGATCGCCGCCTCGAGGAGTTCGCGCGGCGGCTGATCGACCAGAACGTCGATCCGCGCCAGGCGGGCATCGACTGGAACGCGTTTCGCGAGAGCCAGCGCGAGGTTGCGCGCGAGGCGGTCGCGGCGGCGCTGGTGCTGGACGAAGTCGCGCGGCACGAGAAGATCGCGGTCAGCGACAGCGAGCTGGAGGCGGAGGTCGGCCGCTACGCGGAACGCAGCGGCCGGACGCCGGCGGCGGTGCGGGCTGCGCTCGAAAAAGAGGGCGGAATCTCCCGGGTCCAGGCAGGTTTGCGCCGGGAGAAGTCGATTGACTTCGCGATGGCGCGTGCTACAATTCAAGGAGACTCGTAACACACCCCGCTCACCGAATTCCCCGACAAATCCGCAGTCAAAACTTCTATGGGATATCCGTTTGAAGGCCGGAACCAGTTGGTCCCCATGGTGGTCGAGCAGACCAACCGTGGCGAGCGCGCCTACGACATTTACTCGCGCCTGCTGAAGGACAGCATCATTTTCATCGGCACGCCGATTGACGATCAGATTGCGAACCTGGCAATTGCTCAGATGCTGTTTCTGGAGGCCGAGGACCCCGACAAGGACATCATGCTGTACATCAACAGCCCGGGCGGGTCGATTACCTCCGGGATGGCGATTTACGACACGATGCAGTTCATCAAGCCCGACGTCCAGACCATTTGCATCGGCCAGGCGGCCTCGATGGCAGCGGTCCTGCTGGCCGCCGGGGCCAAAGGCAAGCGCTATTCCCTCCCGAATTCACGGATTGTCATTCATCAGCCGCTGATGTCTGGTTTGGCGGGCCAAGCGACCGATATTGATATTGCGGCCCGTGAAATCCTGAGGATGCGGGAGCGCATCAACGAAATCCTCGTCCACCATACCGGACAGAACGTCAAACGTATCCAGGATGATACTGAACGGGACTACATCATGTCCGCCGATCAGGGCAAGGAATACGGTATCATTGACGATGTCATTCGGAAGAGGGCGTAGGTAACCACGTGTAGCGCAGGCCTTTAGGTCTGCCAACGGCGGGCCTGAAGGTCCGTGACTACACCAGGAATCAGCATGGTGAAAAAGGCCGGGGAAACCGAGGTCCTGCGCTGCTCGTTCTGCAACAAGGACCAGAACGACGTCCGGAAGCTCATCGCAGGGCCCACGGTCTTCATCTGTGACGAGTGCGTTGAGGTCTGCAACGACATCATCGCCGACGACAACCGCTTCGAGAACCGCGGCGCCCGCTCGTCGCTGCCGACGCCGCAGGAAATCAAGAAATTCCTCGACGAATACGTCATCGGCCAGGAACGGACGAAGAAGAAGCTGGCGGTCGCGGTCTACAACCACTACAAGCGCATCGAAATCCAGAAGCAGCCGCGCAGCCGCAACGACATCGAGCTGACCAAGAGCAACATCCTGCTCATCGGCCCGACCGGCACCGGCAAGACGCTGCTCGCGCAAACCCTCGCCAAGCTCCTGTCGGTCCCCTTCACGATTGTCGATGCCACGACCCTCACCGAAGCCGGCTACGTCGGCGAGGACGTCGAGAACATCATCCTGAAGCTGCTGCAGGCGGCCGGCGGCGACATCGAGAAGTGCCAGCAGGGCATCATCTACATCGACGAGGTCGACAAGATCTGCCGCAAGGACGAGAACCCCTCGATCACGCGCGACGTGTCGGGCGAAGGCGTCCAGCAGGCGCTGTTGAAGATTCTCGAAGGCACGGTCGCCAACGTGCCGCCCCAGGGCGGCCGCAAGCATCCGCACCAGGAATTCTTCCAGGTCGACACCAGCAACATCCTGTTCGTCTGCGGCGGCGCGTTCGTCGGCCTCGACAAGCAGATCGATCGCCGCGTCGGCAAGAAGACGCTCGGCTTCAAGGCCGACGTCAAGTCGCTGCGCTCCCGTGATGTCGGTACCACCCTCGAGCAGCTCGAACCGCAGGACCTGATCAAGTACGGACTGATTCCCGAGTTCGTCGGCCGCCTGCCGGTCATCGGCACGCTGCACGAGCTCGACAAGCCGGCGCTGATTCAGATCCTGACACAGCCGCGCAACGCCATCACCCGGCAATACGTCAAGCTGTTCGAGTACGAGAACGTCAAGCTGCGTTTCAGCGACGACGCGCTCGAGGCGATTGCGGAGTCGGCGCTCGAGCGCAAGATCGGCGCGCGCGGCCTGCGCATGATCATCGAGGACCTGATGCTCGACCTGATGTATCAGGTGCCGAACCAGAAGAAGGTTCGCGAAGTCACGATAACCCGCGACGTAGTCATGGCCAAGGACAAGCCGATTACCCTGATCGAAAAGGCGGGTTAGTCACCAACAACATGGATACCCCATTGGAAGTGTACGAAACCCTCCCGATCGTCCCGCTCCGCGACGTCGTCGTTTTCCCGCACATGATGATGCCGTTCGTGATCGGACGGCCGTCGTCGACCCGGGCGCTGGAGCATGCGCTGCTGAAGGACAAGCGGATTTTCCTCGCGGCGCAGCACGATGCGTCGGTGGACGACCCGCGCCCCGAAGACATCTTCACGATGGGCTGCGTGGCCAACGTGGTGCAGAGCCTGAAGCTGCCCGACGGCAACATCAAGGTCCTGGTCGAAGGCGTCGAACGCGCCCGTGCGGTCGAGTGGAAGGAAGACAAGGGTTTCTATCGGGTGGTGGTCAAGGTGCTGCCCAAGCAGCGCGAGACCAGCAACGACGCCGAAGCGACGATGAGCCGCGTGGTCACGCTGTTCGAGCAGTACGTGAAGCTGTCGAACAACCTGCACTACGACGCGATGATCGCCGCGGTGCGGGTCGACGACCCGGGTAAGCTCGCCGACACCATCGCCGCGCACCTGCTGATCGGCGTGGACGAGAAGCAGAACCTGCTCGAAATCATTTCCCCGCTCGAGCGGCTGAACCGCATCGCCGGCATTCTCGAAATCGAAGTAGACAAGCTCCAGGTGGACCGCAAGATCCAGTCTCGCGTCAAGAAGCAGATGGAGAAGGCCCAGAAGGAGTACTACCTCAACGAGAAGATGAAGGCGATCCAGAAGGAGCTGGGCCGCAAGGACGAAAAAGGCAACGAGGTCGACGATCTGAAGAAGAAGATCGAAACCTCGAAGATGCCCAAGGACGTCGAAGAGAAGGCCATCCAGGAGCTGAAGCGTCTCGAGGCGATGCCGCCGATGTCGGCGGAAGCCACGGTGTCGCGCAACTACCTCGACTGGCTGATCGCGGTGCCCTGGCACAAGAAGAGCCGTGAGAGCCGCGACCTGAAGCGTGCCGAGGAGATCCTCAACGAGGATCACTACGGCCTCGACAAGATCAAGGAGCGCATCCTCGAGTTCCTCGCGGTCCGCGCGCTGATCAAGAAGCCGAAGGCCACCATCCTCACCTTCTCCGGACCTCCCGGAGTCGGCAAGACGTCGCTGGCGAAGTCGATCGCCCGCGC
>DASXGC010000282.1:0-20843 GCA_036489235.1 Vicinamibacterales bacterium | reverse complement strand
CATCGTTGACTCCGTTCGGGCTGACGCGTTCAGGTTGCGAACCTCGCGGTCCGATCGCTACTTCGCAGGTTTTTTTGCCGGCGTCGCGGCTGCCGGCTTCGACTCGATTTCGGTCGCCACCATCTTGTAGTAGACGGTCACTTTGTCGCCGACCTTGGCTGTCCCCTTGGTGTCCTTGTCGCTCGAGAACGTCCAGGTTTCGGTCGCGCTCTTTTGAACCGTCATGGTGCCGGCGTCGTTGGTCTTGACCGTCCCGGTGAACTGATACGCCTTGGCCGCGGCGCTCAAGCCGGCCGAGAATCCGACCGCCAACGTCACTGTCAGAACCGCCAGTATGCAGAGAATTCGCTTCATTAGCTCCCCCTTATCGCGTGGTCAATCCGCTTTTCGTGGGCACAGTCTAGAGCGTTTTGAGAGGGCGTGCCACGCCAAACATACGTCATCTATTTCCGGCTGGCGCGTCCCGGCTGTGCCAGAATTCGTCCCGATGAAGTCACTTTTTCGCCCGGTGACGATGGTGATTCTCCTGGTCGGTGTGAGCGCGTTGGGCGCGATCGACTCGCCAGCCTACGCGCAGGCACCGAAGCCGCCGGCCAAGAAGGCGCCGGCCAAACCACCGGCCAAAGCGCCCGCGAAAACGCCTGACGCCACGCCGCCGCCCGCACCGAAGCCGCCGCCGCCGATTGACGTCAGCATCGAGTCGACCTACACGACCGGCGACAAGACCGCGACCAGCGTCGCGTCGATCAAGGGGGCGCGCCGCCGCATCGAGTACGGCAACGATCTCGTCACGCTGCAGGAGTGCGACATCAAGCAGACGCTGGAGTTGAACGGCAAGACACTGACGTATCTCGCCACGCCGTTCGAGGATCCGTCAGCGCCACTGCCGCCCGCGCCGGTCAACAGCAAAGGCGGACAGATTACCTACACCACGACCGTCACCGACACCGGCGAGAAGAAAGACATGTTCGGCTATCCGGCGCGGCATCTGGTCACTGTCGTGACGAAGGAGGCCAGCCCGACCGCTTGCAACAAGAAGCCGGAGCGGATCGAGACCGACGGCTGGTACGTCGATTTTCCGGAGGCGTTGTCGTGCACGGGAGTCCGTCAGACCGCCGCTCGCGTCGAGATCGATCCGAAATCGAATTGCCGGGACGAGATCCATTTCGTCCGCCCAGACACACCCGTGGTCGGTTACCCGGTCGCCTATACGATGACCGCTACCGGCGGCACGGAAAAGCCGGCCATCACGACGCTCGCAACAAGTTCGCTGAAAACGCTGACGATACCTGCCTCATCGTTTGAATTGCCTGACGGCTACCTCGAAGTCAAAAACACCACCCAGTTGATGGCGGATCACCGTCCCGGCGAAATCGTCGCCAAGAAGCCGGGCGTGATCCGTGTCGGCGTCGTCGCGATCAGCAACAGGACCGATCAACCGTTCGACGCTGCGCTCATGAGCGAGGCGCTTGGCGAGTCGCTCAGCACCTCGGACTTCGACATCGTCACCGTGACCGGCGCGTCGGCAGCGGCGGTGACGGCCGATGCCAAAACCAAGGACTGCGACTACCTGCTCGAGACCAACGTCACCGAGTTGAAGAAACCGGGCAAGAGCATGCTCGGCAAGATCTCGGGCACATCCGGCGAGGCGATCAGCGCGAAGGTCGACTACACGCTGGTGTCACCGGGTCTGACCAAGCCCGCACTGACCGGTTCAGACCGCAGCGGAACGTCGACGCTGCAGACAGCCGTCGGCGCCGCCAAGCGCGTGGCGCAGTTCGTGGCGCCGCTGCTGCTGGCGCAGTACAGCTTCATGAACACGTTTTCGGCGATGAACGGTGGTGCCTCCGCGGCCGCCCTCGGTCAGACCTCGGATCCGGTGCTGAACAACGTGTTCAAGCTGCTGGACCGCGCGTCCGGCAAGAACCAGGAAAGCTATTCGACCGAAGAGGCCGCGCTGGCGGCGGCGATGGAGAAGGAAGTGGCCGCGGTTTTCGCCGAATTGCAGAAGCGCAAGAAGTAGTCAAGACTTCAGTGCATCAGCCGGTTGCGTCGATGCGGCGCGGACGGCAGATGGCAGCGTGGCCGCCAGCGACACCGCGAGAATCAACAGCGCGCTGCCGCCGAGCACGAGGCCATTGCCCGCAGTGACGTGGTAGACGTACTTCCCCATCAGCAGGCCCATCCACCACGCAAGTAGAACGCCGAGCAGGAGACCGCGCAGCGCCAGGGCTCCGCCCTGGAACAGCACGACGCGAAAGACATGACTGGGCTGTGCGCCGAGCGCGAGTCGCAAGGCCATCTCTCCCGACCGCTGCGCCGTCACGAACGCGATGACGCCGAACACGCCGGTCGCTGCCAGCATGAGCGCCGCGATGCCGAACGTTGCCATCATCATCAATCCCAGCTTCGGCCAGATCAACGACGACGACACGGCGTCCGAGAACAGTTCGAAGTCCACCGGCACGCGCGGATCGAGCGTCCTGAATGCCGCGCGAATTTGCGGGATGAGCCGTTCCGGCCGTCCATCGGCCGTCGTGATGACCATCGTCCGCCGCGTCAGCCGTGTCTGCGCGTCGGCGATGTAGACGGTCGGCTCGGCGTCCTTCGTCAGATCGATGTACGGCACGTCCTCGAGGATGCCGACAATGGCGGCGTCGTGGCGGATGAATTTGTCGCCGACGCGCTCGAAGAAAGAGCCCGGATCGATCCGCTCGCGCAGCGGATCCGCATCGGGCATGAAACGGCGCGCCCATGCCCGGTTGATGATCACGACATACGGTCCGCCGGCGCGATCGTCGTGCGTGAACGTTCGACCGGCGGCCATCCGCATCCCGAGGAGGTCGAAAAATTCCGGCGACACGACCCGCGCGCGCCCGTTCGGCCGGTGCAGCGGATCGATTGGCCGGCCGCTGATGTCGACAAAAGTGGTCGAGTCCCAGTCATGGCGCAGCGGCAGCGCCGAGGTGACGGCTACCGCGGTGGCGCCGAGCGCGCGCAGCTGCTCCTCTGCCTGCTGCGCCCAGACCGGTATCCGTTGCTCCTTGAAATACGGATCGAACGGCAGCAGCACGTCGATCGCCAGGCGGCCTTGCGAGGTGAAGCCGGGATCGATCGCCAGCAGGTGCTGCATGCTGAGGAGCAGGCGTCCGGCCCCAGCGACCAGCGCGATCGCCAGCGTCACTTCCGCGACGACCATGACGCCGAGCATCCGGCCCGTCACCCGTCCCTGGAGGCTGCCGCGGCCGCCCTCGTTCGCCAGCCCGGCGAGATTCGGCACTGCCATCGTCACCGCCGGCGCGAGCCCGACGACGAGGCCGGCGACGAGCATCACCAGCGACGAAAACAGGAACGCGCGTGGATCGATCCGCAGCCCTTCGACGCGCGGTAATGACGATCCGCCGATCACGACAATCGCGCGAACCGCCGCGTAGGCGGCCGGCAGTGCGACGGCCGTGGCGCCGGCGGCGATGAGCGACGATTCCGCGAGCAGCGGACGCACCAGATCCCATCGACTGGCGCCGAGCGCGGTTCGAATCGCGACTTCGCGGCTTCGCGTGGCGCCGCGCGCCAGTAGCAGGTTGGCGACGTTCACGATCGCCAGCAGGAGCACGAGCCCCGTGGTGGCGAATGCGATCAGCAGAATCGGACCCAGGTCGCCGACGATGGCGTCGAGCAGCGGGCGCATGGTGAAGACGCGACCCGTCTCCTGATCGGGATATTTCTTCGCCAGCATCTCCCACATGCCGGCGAGACGGCCGTCCAGCGACTCCGGCTTGACGCCGGGCCTGAGACGGACGAAGCCGTCGTTGGAGTGACCGACGTTTTCTCGCGTTCGCGCGGCGAGCCACACGTCGGCGTCATGAGGCACGTCAAACGCCGCCGGTGCGATCCCGACCACCATCCCGTCGCCGCCGACGAAGTGGATGGTCTTGCCGATCACCGCTGGATCGCCGCCGAACGTGCTGCGCCAGATACGCTGCGAGAGGACGATACGGGTCCCGGGAGGCGCCGCGAAATCATCGTCGCTGAAGGTGCGGCCAGCCGACATCGGCACGCCGAAGAGATCGAAGAATTGTTCGGAGACGTAGTAGCCGACGGCCTGGCGGGATCCGGCGTCGGTCAGGATTGTGCTGTCGCTGCGGAACGCGGTCGCGCCGGCGATGACCGCGTCCGTCGCGCGTCGCAGCGACGCGATTTCTTCCGTTCCGACCATCCCCATCGTGAACCGTCCGTCGGTCATCCTGGTGCGGACGGTATAGATGTCCTGATAGCGCGGATAAGGCAGCGGGCGGAGAAGCGTGGCGTCAACCACGGCAAACAGCGCGGTCGGCGCGGCGATGCCGATCGCCAGCGTGCCGATCGCGCCCAACGCGTACCACGGCTGCTGCAGCAGGCGGCGGGCGGCGAGGATCAGGTCGCGCATCGCCGCCGAGTGTAACGCCAGGAGGCGTCCCCTCGGCAGCGAAACGGCACCATCAGAGACGGTCGTTCAGCGCTTATTCGCGGTTTCAGCCGCCAGCTTCAGCTCCGCATTCGCCTGATCGAGCAACTGCTTCGCCTTCGCCGCGTGGCCGGCCATGTCCCACTCGTTGGCCTGCTGCGCCGCCGTGATCTTGTTGAAGGCCTGATCCACGAATCGCTGCGCTGCGGCGATGTTCGGATGCTTCTTCGGGTTCACGTTTTCCGCCGGATGCTGCGCGAATACCGTGCCCGCCAGCAGCAGGCTGATGCCGAGGCCGACGATCGATGCGCGTGTCATAGGTGTCCTCTCTATTGCGTGAGTGAAGTTCGCCGAACGCCATGAGAGCTTAGACCTCCGATGCCTAAGGAAGATACACACGAAGACACAACCGGCCAGTTCACACTCGCCACGTATAATTCCTTCGTCTTTCGTCCGTTCATAGGCGCCGGCGTTCGTCATCAGATGAACATTTCGGAAATCTTTATCCGTCGCCCCATCGCCACCAGCCTGATCATGGCGGCGATTGCCTTGTTCGGCGTGCTCGCCTACCGCTCGCTCGCGGTCAGCGACCTTCCCAACATCGACTACCCGACGCTGAACGTCAGCGCATCGCTGCCTGGCGCCGATCCGGCGACGATGGCCTCCTCGATCGCCAGCCCGCTCGAGCGTCAGTTCACGACCATCGCCGGGCTCGATTCGATGACCTCGTCGAGCAACAACGGCAGCACCAACGTCACGCTGCAGTTCGATCTCAATCGCGATCTGGACAGCGCCGCGGTGGACGTGCAGACGGCGATCGCCGAAGTGATGCCGCTGCTGCCGCAGGGCATGCCCTCGGCGCCGTCGTTTCGCAAGTACAACCCCGCCGATCAGGCGATGTTGTTGCTGTGGCTGAACTCGAAAACCGTCGGGCGGTCCGCGATCGACGACTACGCCGAGACCCTGATGGCGCCGACGATCTCGATGGTGAATGGGGTCGCTCAGGTCGGGATCATGGGCGCGCAGAAGTTCGCCGTCCGCGTGCAGGTCGATCCGGAGAAGCTGCGCGCGCAGCAAATCGGCATCAACGAAATCGACTCCGCGCTGCAGAACTGGAACGTCAATCTTCCAACCGGACAGCTGTTCTCGGCGCAGCGAACCTTCAACATCAAGGCCAGCGGCCAGTTGATGAACGCCGAAGCCTTCAGGCCGCTGATCGTCGCCTACCGGCATGGCGCGCCGGTGCGGCTCGAGCAGCTCGCGCACGTCATCGACAGCGTCGAGGACGACAAAACCGCGTCCTGGCTGTGGATGAAGGGCGAGCAACGGGTGCCGACCATCGGGCTGCAGATCATGCGGCAGCCGGGAAGCAACACCATCGAGGTGACTGACGACATCAAGCAGCAGCTGCCGATGTTCAACTCGCGGCTGCCGCCGGCGGTCCACCTGACCCTGATGCGCGATCGCGCGGTCTGGATCCGCGGCGCCTTCCGCGACATCCAGGTGACGCTGCTCATCACCCTGGTGCTGGTGGTGGCGGTGATCTTCGTCTTCCTGCGCAACGCCTGGGCGACGATCATCCCCGCACTGGCGGTGCCGTTCTCCTTGCTCGGCGCCTGCGCGGTCATGGCGCTGTTCAACTTCAGCCTCGACAACCTGTCGATGATGGCGCTGATCCTGTCGATCGGGTTCGTGGTCGACGACGCGATCGTGATGCTCGAGAACATCGTGCGGCACGTCGAGCAGGGCGAGACGCCATTCGAGGCGGCGTTGAAAGGCTCGAAGGAGATCGGCTTCACCATCGTGTCGATGACCCTGTCGCTGGCGGCGGTGTTCATCCCGCTGCTGTTCCTGACCGGCATCCTCGGCCGGCTGTTCCGCGAGTTCGCGGTGACGATTACGGCGGCGATTCTGATTTCCGGTGTGGTGTCGGTAACCCTGACGCCGATGCTGTGCAGCCGTTTCCTGACCGCCCCGTCCCACGGCGCCAAGGGGCCGTCGCTCGAGGAACGGCTGTTCGCGCGCCTGCTGGCAGTCTACGAGCGCAGCCTCCGCTGGGTCTTGCGCCATCGTCCGATCATGCTGGCCGGGTTCGCGGGGGTGTTCGCTGCGACGGTGATGATGTTCCAGGTGGTGCCCAAGGGGTTCATTCCCGACGTGGATGCCGACTGGCTGATGATGAACCTGCGCGCCGCGCAAGGGACCTCGTATGACGAGATGACCAAGGGCGCGCTGACGGTATCGGAGATCCTGCACGCCAATCCGTATGTGACCGCGGTGATGCTCAGCGCCGGCGGTGGCGGCGGCGCGATGAACACCGCGCGGGAGATCATTCAGTTGACGCCGCGGGCCGAGCGGCCGTATTCGGCGGCGCAAATCGCGCAGCAGATGCGCGCGCAGGTGAGCCGGTTTCCCGGGTTCCAGGCGTTCGTGATCGTGCCGCCGACGATTCAGATCGGCGGGCGTTCGGGCAATGGATCGTACCAGTTCACCGTGCAAAGCATCGACCCGGATCAGCTCTATAGCTGGGCGGGCCGGCTCGAGGCGGAGATGGCCAGGCTGCCGCAGATTCAGGACGTCACCGACGACATGCAGATGAAGAGTCCGCGCGTCGACCTGGTGATCGATCGTGACAAGGCGGCGGCGCTGCAACTGGACGCCGCGCAGTTGTCGAACGCGCTGTACAGCGGTTTTGGACCGCGGTGGTCGTCAACCATCTACGGCAGCGACAATCAATACCGGGTCCTGCTCGAACTCGATCCGAAATATCAGCAGCACGTCGATGCGCTCGAAAGCATCGGCTTCAAGGCACCGAACGGTGCATGGATCCCGCTGCAGTCGGTCGCGACATTCAAGGAGAGCGTCGGTCCGCAGACCATCAACCACTCGGGACAACTGCCCTCGGTCAGCCTGTCGTTCGGCTTGCGGCCAGGCGTAGCGCTCGGCACTGCCGTGGACGCGGTCAACCAGCTCGCGGCGACCGTGCTGCCGGCGACGGTGACGGCTCGCTTCGAAGGCACCGCCCAGGCGTTCCAGCAGTCCATGACCAATCTTCCACTGCTGCTGTTCATCGCGATCGGCGTCGTGTATATCGTGCTGGGGATTCTCTACGAGAGCTACATTCACCCGATCACGATTCTCTCGGGTCTGCCGACCGCGGGTCTCGGTGCGCTGGTGACGTTATGGGCGTTCGGTCACGAACTGAATGTCTACGGCTTCGTCGGTCTCATCATGCTGATCGGCATCGTCAAGAAAAACGCGATCATGCAGATCGACTTCGCACTCGAAGCCGAGCGCACCCACGGCAAGTCTCCGGCCGACGCCATCTACGAGGGCTGCGTGATCCGGTTCCGGCCGATCATGATGACGACGATGGCGGCGCTGTTCGGAGCGTTGCCGATTGCGCTGGCGGCGGGTTCGGGTGGAGAGGCGTGGCGTCCGCTGGGTCTGGCGATTGTCGGCGGCCTGCTGGTGTCGCAGTTGATTACGTTGTACCTGACACCGGTGGTCTACACCTACATGGCGGCGATGTTCTCGACCAGACGAATTGCGCGGGTGGTGACGGTCGCGCCCTGAAGGCGGTTCGGAAACGTGCAGCGTCCCCCTTCAGACGGCCGCTACTTGTTGCAAACCTCGATCAGGATCGTGTTGAGCCGGTAGTAGAGATCCGCGTTGAAGCGCTGAGCGCAGACCTTCGCAAACAGCGGGTCGGAGCTGAGCGCAATCACCTGAGTATCCACGTTCCTCGGTTCGTTGATCCATCGCAGCAGACGGTTTTGTCCGGCCTCGTCGAGCATCTCGACATCGGTCAGCAGCAGCGTGCGTCCTTCGAAGAACAGCGGCGAGGAGCAGGACACGATCCTGACCGGCTCGCACAGTTCCGAGCGGGCGGCGCCCGCGAATGCCGCGAGCGCGGTGTCCGGACCGCTCACCATCACATTCAGTCGTGTGCGCAGGAGTTTTCGCCAATCGTCCAGCGGCGCGAGACGGAAGCCCGTACTCAGTTGGTGTCGCCGTAAGATTTCTGAATCGGTCTGCATGCTTAATCACCTACAACGAAGAAGTCCCGCGCGGGTGAGACTAAACTCTTCGCACAGAGTATACGACGCTCGCAGCCCCACGAAGTAAATGATGTGTGAAAAGGCGAATGATGTGTGAAAAGGATGGCGCGCATCTGGCGTATCATTCGGATGCCTCATGCGTCTCTCGACACTCTTGTGAGCGCCTTCGCCCTTCGCCCGCGTCTGCTGATCGTCGAGCCGGACCCCGAACTGGGTGCCGCGTTGCGTCAGGCTGCCGGATTCGTCGAGGCCGACGTGTGTCTGTCGTTCCAGGCGGCGCGGTCGTGCGTCGAATCGAACGCCTACTCGCTGCTGGTTACGAATGTACGGCTCAAAGCGTATAACGGTGTGCACCTCGCCTATCTGGCGAAGCGCGCGCAGACCGCTACCCACATCGTCGTCTACGACGAACGGACCGACCTTGGGTTAGCACGGGAAATTCAGAACGCCGGTGCTTTCTACGATCTGGCGCAGCGGCTGACGGTCACGCTACCGGCCTATATTGGTGCGCCGCTACCGGATGCGGACCGGCGGCAGCCCGCGTCGTACGACCGCCGCTCGTCGCGACGTGGAGGACGGCGGCGTTGGGACTCCCACTCGCTGGTTCCGCAGCCGGCGCCGGAACCGCTGTCGCGGCGCTGAATCCGTTCTTACCAGGACACGGCCGGTGAGCGCCCCTTGTGCGCCAGCACCACCACGGTGTTGATCCGGTAGAACAGCCCCTCCAGAAACCGCCCCTCGGCAATCATGTCCGACAGCGGGGCGCCGGTGACCGAGACGATCTGCACCGACTTCCCGTCACGTGAAAGCCAATCGAGCAGCGCGATCTGCTGGCCGATGGTCAGTTGTTCGATGTTGCCCAGAACGAGTGTGCCCTCGCTGACCTGCGGGAGCTCGAGACGGCCGGGCAGGCGACAGACCCGAAACGGCGGGCGGCAGACCGAGTTCAGGCGATCGAGCACGGACTCGAGCGCCGCCCCCTTGTTCACGATCAGGAGGTTCGGCCGCCGACTGTGCGCTGTCAGCAGCTGCAGCAGCGCCATCTCCGAAAACGAGACCGTCTCAGGCGAAGTCATTACGAGCATGCCTCCCGCTCCCTCTCGCGCCTCTGCGCATCTAGTTGGTGTAGGTAGCGGCTGACTCGTTACAGGGGCGCACGAACGGACGAGTCGGTTTGTAACGATTCGGATTCGGCTGTCACCAGCTTGATGTGCGGGGGTTGCGGATGCCGGAGTGGGCGCTCTACGATAGCTGGCCTTGTCCCGATTGCCGCGCTACGAGTTCGACCGGGCCTATTTGGAGCGGTTGATCGCCGGAGATCCGGACACCGAACGGCACTTCACGAGCTATTTCGGCGACCTGCTCATGTTGAAGCTGCGTTCCCGTTTCCGGTCCCGCGAACAGATCGACGACGCCAGGCAGGAGACCTTTGCGCGGGTGTTCAACTCACTCCGGCGCAAGGAGGGCGTCAAGTCTCCGGAAGCGCTTGGCGCCTTCGTCAACTCGGTCTGCAACAACGTCGTGTTCGAGATGTACCGGTCCGGGACCAGGGCCCAACCGTTGGAGGACGAGTTCGATGCCGCCGACGAACGCCAACCGAGCGCAGAGGCCAGTGTCGCCGCCGGCGAGGATCGGGAACGGGTACGGGCGGCGCTGCTCGGTTTGCCGCAGAAGGAGCGGGAGCTCCTGACCTGGCTGTTTTTCGAGGAACGCGACAAGGACCAGATTTGTCGCGACCTGAACATCGACCGCGATTACCTGCGGGTCTTGCTGCATCGCGCCAAGAACCGCTTTCGAGAACGTTTCACGCAGGAGGTTACGGAGTAGCCATATGGATCATCCCCAAGCCGTCGAAACGCTGGCGATGGAGCGCTACCTGTTACGGGAAATGAACGACACCGAGCGTGACGCCTTCGAGGATCACTACTTCTCTTGTGTCGAGTGCGCCCAGGATGCGAGGGCCGCGGCGGTGATGCAGGAGGGCGTGGCCAGCGGCGTCGCACGCGGCGCAGACGTCGCGTCGATCGGCGATCGGCCGAAGGTCGCCGCCTTCCGGCCGAAGACCACCAGCTGGCGCAACTCGATCGCACTCCCGTGGGCCGCGGCTGCGCTGTTAGCGGTTGGCCTCGGCTATCAAACGTTCGAAGGGCCGTTTGGCGCGGCGCGGTCAACGACGTTTACTGGCGCGGTCGCACTGGCGCCCGCGACATTGCGGCCGGCCAGCCGAGGTGAAGAAGCCGTGGTGACGCCGGGGCCGGGTGGCGTGCTGACGCTCGCCGTTGATCTCGGTGGGACGTCATTCGGCGGCGTCGCGTACGACCTAAGCTCAGCTGATGGTCGCGTGGTTGCGTCCGGCACAGCGCCGGTCCCGGTTGGTGGATCGGCACTCCTGTTAATGTTGCCGACTCAGACTGTCTCAAACAACAGCCGCTACGTGCTGACTCTTCGCGACTCCACATCTCAGAACTTGACGCCGCAGACTTACCGATTTACGGTTAAGGCGCCCTGAGGTCTGATAGGGCGGCAAAACCACCATGAGTTATCCCTTGCGCTACCTGTTTCACAGCCACGCGGCCGCGTTTGGCGGTCACATTGTTCGCCCGAAGAATCTCGTCCTCGAAGCCGGCGGCGCCAGCGCGCTTGTCGTCACCGGCGGTCGCTGTGTCAGCAAGCTTGGTCCGACGAGCATCGACGAGTACTTCGAGGTCAAGAGCGCGAGCACTTTTGCCGAAGGCCTGTACAAGGATCGAGCGAAATTCGTCGAGGTGACGCGTCACAAGCGCGAAGAGCAGACGCTGACCGCGGTCTCGACCGCGCGCGCTGAAGTGAACGGTCTGTCGATCGGTCGCAAGCCGCGCCTCACGATCGGCCGCATCCGCGCCCAGCTGACGAACACGAGTGCTGGCGTGAGCGGGCAGAACGCGATTCAGGTCTCGTCCGACACCCTGATCGACGGTGTTTCGATCGACGGCTATAAGCTGATCATTCAGCTCGAGACCGGGATCTTCCGGCGTCTCGATACGCACGCCAAGCTCCTTGCATCGATCGAGGATCCGGGCTTCCTGGCGAAGTCCGGCGAACAGATCTGCATGTCGAAGCGGCTCCTGGCAACGGCCAGCAACAAGCGCGCGCGTCAGGACGTGCTGAGGACTCCGCCGTTTCGCCGATTGATCCGCAACGGCGACACCATCTACACGACGATTGTGAAGTCGATCCGCTGGGATGGCCGACGGTTCCCCAAGTCGGAGATCCACGGCAACCTGGTCATCCTCCCGACATTCGGCCGCGTCTATTTCGGCGAACTGCTGGTGTCGCCCAATTCGCGCCGCTTGACGATGGCTCGGATGGCGATGGGCTCGGACGCCGGCGGGTCAAGCAGCGCGGGAGACGTCCAGAGCAACGGCAGCTGGTCGCCATAGCCGACGGCAGGCGGCTCTTCATGCGCGGTCGAAGCATCGCGGCACTATTCCTTTCTGTCTTTCTTCCTGCCTGCGGACTCTCTTCCAAACAGCTCGATCGAGACGACGCGGCCGCTCGCCTAGACATATGGAAAGGCGATTTGGCCGCGGCGCAACACCTCATCTCGGCAGACCTTGCGCGCCTGTCTCGCGATCAACATCCAGACGATTACTGGCGGTTCCGTCTGCTGTCCGCCGAGGTCGCGATACAGCAACGTGATTTTTCCGCTGCAGAGCCGATCGTTCATGCACGGCTACCAGAACGGCTGACGACTGGTGTCCTTGGAGCTCGACAGCGGCTCCTCGAAGCCAGATTCGACGCCGATCAAGGTCACCTGCAGGCGGCACACGAGATTCTGACGGTGGCGCGCCGGCAACCAGTCGGCGACGCGGACGTGGCGCTCGAAATCGATCGCCTGGACGGGCAGATTCTGCTACGCCTCGGCAACCGCCGGGACGGCGAAGCGCTGCTCAACAGCGTGGTCGAATCCGCCGTGGCGCGATCCAACCAATACCTGGAGGCTGCGGCGCTGAACGATCTAGGCATGAGCCGGTTCGTGCGCAGTCGTTACGACGAGGCGCTGCCGTACTTCGAGCGTGTCATCGCAATGCCAGGGCTCGACGAATGGCAGATCTATGCCCTCGCGCTCAAGAACGCGGGCACCTGCTATCAGCGCCTTGGACAATTCGACAAGGCGCTGACGCTCCAGCAGCGGGCGTTCGCGATGCAGGAACACCGCGGCAAGCGCGAAGAGTTCGTGAAGGCGCTGGATGAAATGGGCAACCTCTACGCGCTTCAGAGTCAACCGGAGCGTGCGCTGCCATTCTTTCAGCGAGGCCTCAGCGAGGCGCGAGCCGCCAATCTTCCCGCCTCGATCGCCATGCTCGATGGCAACATCTGCAGCGTCGAAATCGATCTTGGTCGATGGGACGACGCGGAACAGCACAACGAGGAATTCCACAAAATCTGGATGGCGGATCACGCAGAGCCGTCCGTCTACTATTTGCTCAATCGCGGCAACATCGCGAAAGGCCGTGGCCAACTCGACGAAGCAGACCAGTTTCTCCGCAAGGCCCTGTCTATCGACGGCGCATCACCGTCGGTGCTGTGGTCGTCCCATTACAACCTCGGGCAGATCGCCACCGCGAGGCACGATCGGGTGCGCGCATCGGATGAGTACGAAGCGGCGCTTCGTATCATCGAGACCACTCGCGCCAGCCTCGCCAGGACTGACGCCAAGATCTCGTACCTGACCGAGCTGATTTCCTTCTATCGCGGATACGTGTCGGCGTTGCTCGAGCAGGGAGAGGACGACCGTGCGTTGGAAATCGCGGATTCGAGCCGCGGCCAGCTGCTCGCCGAGCGCCAGGGAGCGTCACCGCCGGGCCGTGCGAAGATCGTCGCCTTCAAGCAGGCAGCCAGGCAATCGGGCGCCGTGATTCTGTCGTATTGGCTCTCAGTCGACAAATCGTATCTCTGGGTCGTGGCTCCCGGCGGCGTCCACCTGCTGACGCTCCCGCCATTGAACGCGATCGACGTCCTCGTGCGGCAGCACCAGGCCAGCATTGCCAACGCGATGGGCGATCCGCTCGCAACGGCCAATGGCGCCGGCGACAAGCTGTACGAAACACTGATCGCGCCGGCCAATGCCTGGATCCCCAAAGACGCGCGCGTGGTCATCGTGCCGGATGGCCCGCTGCACGAGATCAATTTCGAGACGCTGACCGTTCCGTCGCCGATTCGCCACTACTGGATCGATGACGTGCAGATCGAACTGGCGCCGTCGCTGGCGGCGTTGTCTGCCGCACCGGATCAGGGCCCTCGCGGCTCGGGACTGCTTCTGGTCGGGAACGCGCGAGCGCACGAGCCCGAGTTCCCGACTCTGGCCAACGCCGGTCTCGAGATGTCCAGGGTTGCCGCTCACTTCGGACCTGATGCGGTCACAACGCTTCAGGGCGACGCCGCCTCTCCGCGCGCTTACGCCGGGTCCCGGCCCGAGCGTTTCAAGTATGTGCATTTCACCGCTCACGCGACCGCCAATCGGGACAACCCGCTCGATTCGATTGTGGTGCTGTCGGGCCCGCCGGACGGCTACAAGCTGTACGCACGCGAGGTCGCGACTCTCAAGTTGAACGCGGATCTGGTCACCATTTCCGCCTGCCGCAGCGCCGGCGACAAAGCCTACGCAGGCGAGGGACTGGTCGGTTTTTCCTGGGCGTTTCTCAAGGCCGGCGCGCACAACGTCGTCGCCGGTCTGTGGGACGTGGACGACAGCACCACGCCGCAGCTGATGGATCGGCTCTATGCCGGCATCGCCTCGGGCCACTCACCAGGCCGCGCCCTCCGCGACGCCAAGCGCGCCATGATTGCCGACGGCGGCGCGGCGGCCGCGCCATATCGGTGGGCCGCTCTCGAACTGTTCACCGCTTCGCTAAAAAACTGAATCGAGATCTCCGCATAGCAGACCAACACGATACGTGGGTTAGTGTCGCGTGTTCGAGGATTGACTCGGCATCGGCGGTCCGTTCTTGACGGTGCGATCGAAGAACTCTTCCATCCGCTTCCACGCGTCACGCAGCACGATATCGCGACGGAAGAAATGAATCTCGCCGGGATAAATCTGCGACTCGAACGGCTTGCCGAGCTTGATCAGCACGTCGAACAGGCGCAGCGAATCCGCGAACGACACGTTGCGGTCGTTGGTGCCGTGCAGGATCAGCAGCGGTCGCACCAGCTTGTCCATGTGTTGAATCGGCGCCGAGATGTCGTAGATCTCCGGATTCTGCACCGGCGTCCCCAGCCGCGGCGTCGTGTAGCCGGATCCGTAGGTCGCCCAGTCAACGACGCCGGCGACGTCGACGCCGGCGCGCCACAGCGTCGGGTCGACGGTCATCGCCTGCAGCGTGAGGAAGCCGCCGTAGCTGAGACCGAAGACGCCGATGCGATCGGGGTCCACATAGCTGAGCGTCTTCAGATAGTCGGCGCCGGATGCCACGTCCGCCGTGTCGTTGACGCCGACGCCCATATACACCCCGGTTGACCAGTCGCGGCTGTAGCCGGAACTGCCGCGATAGTCGGGGGTCAAGATCACGTAGCCCTGTTGCGCGAAGTACTGACAGAGCGAGTAGTACATCCGGTAGCTGCCCGGGTGCCAGCCGAGAAAGTTCTGATCCGAACCGGAGCCGTGAATCCAGACCAGCGCCGGATGCTTCTTGTTGCGATCGATGGTCTTCGAGACCATCAGCGACGCCGGCACCGGCGCCTTGTCCAGGCGGCTCGGGTAGGACACCAGCACCGGCGGCGTGAGATCGGCTTTGTCGAGTCCGGCCGGCATCGAGTCGCTCAAACGCACGAAACGTGATTGCGGACGCGCAGCGACGGTGTAGAGATCGAGCGCGTTTTCGACGTCGGTGCGGTGGAAGACGAGGCTCGTGCCATCGGGGGAAAACGACGGGTCGTAGTTGACCCCGTGCTCCGTGACGATCGCATCGTTTTTGCCGGTCGCCACGTCCACGATATCGACGAAGCGCTCCATCTGGTTGCCGTCAACGCTGCGGTGATACGCGATTTTCCGGCTGTCGGCGGACCACGCACCGAGGCCGGCGAGGTGCTTGCCAGTGGTGAGCTGCTTTGCCTGCGACTCCGACGTCGCCGTCACCGGCATGACATAGACGTGAATCCAGCCGCTCCGGTCGCTGATGAACGCGACCGACTTGCCGTCCGGCGAAACCACCACCTTCGAGTCACGTCCGGTCGGCGAAAACCAGCGCTCGTCATGGTCCCGCCACAGAACCCGCGCGCCGGTGGAGAGGCTCCACACTTTGATCTCGCGGGTCTTGCCGTCGGCCGAGTCCTCGGACCACAGCACCGATCCGTCAGCGGTGAACTGCACCGTGCGCGGGTTGCCGACCGCCGGTATCCACGAGATATCGCCGCCGTACACCGAGACGACGCCGAGGCGTCGCTCGGTCGCGCCGCCGGCGACGACGCCGTTGCTGTTGCCGATGATGCGCGTGCGATCGCCGTTGAACGGCAGCAGTCCGGGATCCGCGGGCAGTCCGCCACCGCTGGAGACGAACGCCAGCCACTCGCCGTCGGCAGAGAACACCGGGTTCGATGCGGTCGCCGGGTTGAGGCCCGTCACCGGCCGTTGCGTCTGTTTTCCGAGTGACGCGGCCCAGATCTGACCGTTTCGGGTGAAGGCGATCACCTTGCGATCGGGCGAGAGCGCGAAGTTCGCGGCGTCGGCGAGGCCGCCCGGCATTCGCGCCGGTTTTGCTGTTGCCGGCGAGACAGTCCAGAGCACCCCGTTTCTCGCGAATAGAATCTCGTTCGGCGACACCCAGGCAAACGCCGAAATGTCGGATGTCCTGATGTCGGGATCGACTGGGAAGTCGGTCAGCGCCACCGGCTTCTGCCCCGGCGTGACGACAAACAGATCCTGTTTGCCCCAGGCGTCCCACAGGAACGCGATCGTCTTTCCGTCGGGCGACCACGCCGGCGCCGACGGATATTTGATCTGAGAGATGCGGTCGATGGTAATGCTGCCGTGAGGAGAGTCGGCGGCCCGTGGCGCCGCCAGGGACAGACAGATAAGTGTGCCGACGAAAAAGGCCGTGAACTTCATGGCCGATGATAACCGGAGTCGGCCGGCGTCTTCAGCGCTCGAAGAGCGGGAGCTGGCCGCGCCGACGCTTTTGTCGGTCCTGCCGATCGTCGAACACGGTTCGGCCGTTCAACGACTCCGAAATCCGGTGTTCGTGCCGCAGTGTCTCGTCGAAGTCAGCCTCGGGCGAATGCCGTGCTTCGACCGCCCGCACGTAGCGGTCGAGACGCGCCATCCCGTCCATCCGATCCGCGTCGCCAAGCCGGGCCGACTCGAGGCTGCGACGGAGGAATCCGAGCGACTCGTCGTACGTGGTCAGAGGTACGGGGAATGGATGCCCGTCCTTGCCGCCGTGCGCGAACGAAAAGCGAGCCGGATCCTCGAAGCGGCTCGGAGCGCCGTGGACGACCTCGGCGATCAGGGCGAGTGACTGCAGCGTCCGCGGACCCAACTGCTCGACCAGCAGGAGCGAGGCGAAGTCGCGCAGTTCGCGTTCGTGGGCGACCGCCAGCACTGCGCCAAGCCGTTTCAGATCCACGTCCTTCGGACGAACGTCATGATGCGCGGGCATCACCAGCCGGCGTGCGTCCTGCAGCGTCCGGGCCGGGTCGGTGCGCGCGATCGTCAGCAGCGCTTCCTGCGCCGGAGCGGCGCGATGGTCCACCAGATTTTGAATCAGGCCGGCCGGCTGGCCGACAATCGCCGTGTGTGGTTCGCACGTGAAGTCGCGGACAGCAGGGGAGTGCCAATGGTAGCGCCTGGCCAGACGCGATGCCGGATTCAGCCCCTGTTGAATGACCGCCCACTCGCCTTCGGCTGTGACGACGAAGCCGTGGAGATAGATTTGAAAGCCGTCGCCGACAGCGTTGTTGTCGACTCGCGCGGTCAGGCGACTGGCTCTGACCAGCGCGTCAGCGTCGAAGCCGTGCCGGTCTGCCACCAGCCGCAATTCGTTCGGCGTGTTGCGCGAATGGCGGCCGCGACCGCCGCAGAAGTGCACGCCCAGTTCGTGGCTGCGCGGATTCATCCCGCGCTTGAGCGCGCCAAGCACCGAGGTGGTGATGCCGGAGGAGTGCCAATCCATGCCCATGACGGCGCCCAGGGCCTGGAACCAGAACGGATCGCTCAGCCGCGACAACAGCGCCGAGCGCCCGTAGTGATGGATCACGCTCTCGCTGATCGCGGTGCCGAGCGTGGTCATCCGCGTTGCCAGCCACGCCGGTACCTTGCCACCGTGTAGCGGCAGGTCTGCCGTACCCGAGCGCTTCATTCTCTAACTCGCCCCACCCATCGTCCGATCTGGCCGCCGAGCGCGCCCAACATCCAGGCGGCCGGCAGCCGGAACAGCGGAGCGGTTGCGACGGCCCACGGCGTCAGCCACACCGGCGCTGCGTCGATCTGCCTCTGAGCTGCGAGATCGATTGCGCCGATTCCGATCAGGATCCCCACGACGATGACCGGCAGGCCGGCCATGAAAGTAATCTTCGCCGTCGCCACGCCGTCGTTTGAGAGACTTCCGCCGCGACGGATTTGACGCCACGCCCCGTAGATGACGAGGAACAGCGCATAGCCGTCCGACATCAGCGGCAGGACGACGATGGTCGGCAGTGTTTTCGACGATCGCCCCACCACCGCCATCAGACCCTGGCTGGTGCTTTGAGCGGCCGTGATGTTCCAGAGCAAATCGGCGAGGACCGCGGCGAGCGCGGCCATTCCCAGCCAGGTCGAGGCGTCGGCGGATCGGATGCGCTCGGCGAGGCCGCCGACGATTACGTCTCCCGCGACGAGCGGACCGATCGGACGGGACAGCAGAATATCTTCGAGCTCGGCGCCATATTCGCGTCTCCAGCTCGAAGGGTAGGCGAGCAGCAGCGTCCGGGCGACGGCAGCTCGGGCGCTCATGCGGGACGCAACCGCGCGAGGCCGACCGTGGCAACGCGTCGCATGTTTTTGAGCTGTTCGGCGAGGCTCGCGGCTCCCAATGCAGTCAAGCGGTACGGACGCTGACGGCCCGAGGACGAAACCGGCGCAATCAGCTTCTTCTCTACCAATCGAGTTATCGCAGTGTAGAGCGTGCCGGCGCCGAGCGTCACCTCGGCAAACGTTTCGATGTCGTTCATCATGCCGTAGCCGTGGTTGGGTCCGGACGCCAGGCTCGACAGGATGAGCAGTTCGGGATCGGATGCGGGACCGTTCGCGGGCTTGCGCGCCATATTACACATTACGATATATCCGATTGCGATGTTCTGCAAGGCGCGGCGCGGCGCTGTGCGGCGCGGTCGAGTTCGCGATCCCGACACGAGGGTCGATTTTCGCGCTCAGCAGGATCGCGTCCCCAGGCGGATCGTACGCAATCACGACTCGGCCGTTCTGCGATTACTCTGGCCGAGATGGATTGGACGCGCAAAATGCGGCGTATTTTTGCGATTCATCCGAAGAGCTACTAGCTCTGGAGTGTAAAGGACCCACAAACGCTGAGTCGGCAAAGCCAACCCAGCCGTCGCCTCGCGTCCGCGAGTGTCACAGAACTCCAACGTTCACGGACCTTCACTCATTGGACCGCCACTTGCGCAAGCGGGCGGCACACGCGTTCGAAGTTCTCGAACCCAAATTACTCCGGGGGGAAACAATGATGAAGACGAAGGTGTCTTCGACGTCGCTACTGGTGTCGGTGGCAGCCGTGGGGTTGGTCGCCGCGCAGCTGAAGATGGCGTCGCCAACGGTCAACGCGCAGGCGCCGGTCGCGCAAGCGACGATGGCGGCGTCGTCGTTCAGCGCAGCGGATCCGGGCGTTCGCGCCGGGGCGCCCGCAGTTGGCGGACCGCTGGCGGGACTGACCGCCAATCAGCTCGAATACTTCAACGCCGGCAAGGCGGAGTTCGCCGCGCCGGAGACCGTGGCCGAAGGACTCGGGCCGCGCATGAATCTCGACAGCTGCGGTGGCTGTCACTCGCAACCCGCACTCGGCGGCTCGAGCCCCGCCGTCAATCCGCAGATCGCGTTTGCGACCCTGAACGGCGGGACCGACTCGGTGCCATCGTTCCTTTCCGCCAGCGGCCCGGTGCGCGAAGTGCGCTTCGTGAACAATCCCGACGGTACGCCTGACGGCGGCGTCCACGCAATCTTCACCATCACCGGTCGCCTCGGCGCCGACGGCTGCAGGATCGCGCAGCCGAACTTCGCCTCCGCCGTCGCCAACCACAACGCGATCTTCCGGATTCCGACACCCGAATTCGGCCTCGGACTGATCGAGCAGATTCCGGACTCGTCGATCCTCGCGAACCAGGCCGTGAACGCCAGTGCGAAATCGACGTTCGGCATTAGTGGACGCGCCAACTTCTCCGTGTCGGGACGGACGATCAGCGGTCAGACCAACAACAACGGCAATGACGGCACGATCGCGCGATTCGGCTGGAAGGCTCAGAACAAGTCCTTGATGATGTTCTCCGGCGAGGCTTATAACGTCGAGATGGGGATCACCAACGAATTGTTTCCCACGGAGCGCGACGAGACCGCAAGCTGCCAGATGGACGTGACTCCGAACGACCTCACTAATGCCGATGGCGCGACAGCGCTCACGTCGATGAGCGGGATGGACCTGTTCGGTCATTTCATGCGTTTCCTGGCACCGCCGGTACCGTCGGCTGACACGCCCGGAGGCGCGACGTCAATTGCGGCGGGCAAGGCGGCGTTCACGAACGTCGGTTGCGTGTTCTGTCACACCGCGTCGTTCACGACCGGCAATACATCGATAGTGGCGATGCGCAAACAACCCGTCAATCTGTACTCGGACCTGCTGGTCCACGACATGGGCGTCGGGCTCGCGGACGGCGTCAGCCAGGGTCAGGCGGGTCCGCGCGAATTCCGCAGTGCCCCGCTCTGGGGACTCGGGCAGCGGATCTTCTTCCTGCACGACGGCCGAACCTCGAATCTGCTGACGGCGATTCGGGCGCACGCCAGCCAGGGATCGGAAGCGAATGGTTCGGTCGCGGCATTTGCGCTGCTGAGCGAAGCACAGAAACAGAACCTGCTGAACTTCCTGCGCTCGTTGTAACGGAGGGATTGGCCGACGCCCGCCGCTGATGGCGGGTGCCGGCCGTTCGACTGGAGGTCGCTAGGATTTCGGTTTGCCTGCTTCGCGGTAGCCCGCCTTGACCGCGTCCGCCTCGGTCATGAATTTCCCGTTCTTGGTGTTGCCGTAATACTTATCGCCTTCGCGATGGAACACCTTGGTGGACAGGTTGACCCAGACCATCCCTTTGACCGGCGGCGT
>DASXGC010000098.1:0-31074 GCA_036489235.1 Vicinamibacterales bacterium | reverse complement strand
ATTCCGCTGGCGTTCAACGACGCCATGTGGGCCAAGTACCAGCTCGGCGTCTACACCGGCCTCAAGGACGCGGATGGGAAGGCCTACACGCGCAACGTGTTCAACCGGCCGACGCCCGCTGATCTGCACCTGCTGATGCAGGTGATCGATGCTCCGACGATTCCGGCGCTGGCCGGTGCGATGCCCGCTCTGGGCATCGAGAGTCTGCAGAAGATGGGCACCACGTTCGTGCTGTGCGCGAACGCGCTCGGCATCTGGTGTCTGGAGCTCGAAGCCAGGGGCAAGGGAAAGGCCACGGACATCGAGCAGGATCTGCGCGCAAACCTGCTGCCCGGCGTGACGATCGTGCCGGCGATGGTGATCGCGATCGAGAAAGCGCAGGAGGCCGGCATTCGCTACAACCGTCAGTAACCCAGGCCCGTGGACGTGTGATGCGAGGCGATGAAAGTTTCAGATGATTAGAGTAGAACTGGACATAATTATCGCGCGGCCGATTGACGCGGTTTTCGGCCGGCTCACAGACCTATCGGACTACTCCCGGTGGATGCCGACCGTCGGAATGTTCATCTCGAGCGGCCAGACGTCGGAGGGTCTGGTCGGGATGGGGACCACTTACTACGACAGGGGATGGATGGGCACGTTTCTTGGCGAAATCGCGGAGTTTCACGCGCCCACGAGAGTAGCCTTCAGGCAGACCCTACGGTGGCTCGGCGTCACCGTCATGGAAGCGAGACCGAAGTACGAGCTGGTGTCCACGCAGTCAGGCACTCTGGTCCATCACACCGCTGAGGGGCAGCTTTTCGGGATCTTCAAAATCATGAAACCGGTGGTTGCCTGGATGGCGCGCGCGGAACGGTCGAGAACGGTTCGCGCGCTGAAAAAATCTCTCGAACAGGGGCGTTAGGGTGAATAACGTCTTCGCGCTGATCGGGATCGGTCTGTCGCTGGCTTGGTCTGTGGGTATCACCGCACAACCCAGAGGCCCGCGCGCTCTCGATCCGTCCAGCCCGATCGGCACCTTCATCGCGGGCGGAAACCAGAGCGAGCAATACAAACCGGCCGACCGTCAGCTTGCGCAATGGGCGTTCGATGCGTGGCAGCGCGCGACCGCTCCCATGCTGCAGTTGAGGCCCATGCCCGAGGCGTTCGCGCGGGTTCGACTGTACTGGGCAGGCCCGCAGAGCGGTCAGTACGGCGAGATGCGCTCGCTGCTGGTAAACGGCCAGGTCGGCGCCGCGGTTTACATCCGCCCGGACACGACATCGCTCGGGGCAGATATCCACGCGCTCGCCACATCCGACCCGCTGTTTCGCGACACGGTGGTTTACCTCACGTGTGTGCACGAACTGGGACACGCGTTCGGCCTTCAGCACACGGCGGACTTTCGCGACATCATGTACTCGTTCCAGTACGGCGGCGATTTCGTCGAGTATTTCAGCCGCTATCGTCGTCAGCTGAAGTCCAGAGACGACATCGCGCGAATGTCAGGCATGTCGGAAGGTGACATCGCCAAGGTCAGACTGCTCTACCCAGCCGTGCGATAGGACACTCTCGAGTGACATCGCCGCGCGCATGCGTCATGCGGGACAGCGCCTGGCGAAAACCGTGGGCCAGCGACTCCATCCGGTGATCGCTGGTTTCGCCGCCGAATCTGTCCAGCGGTCGCAAACCGCCGCTGCACAGCTAAGACGGCGTCGCCGAGCGGTCGGCAAAGTCGTTTAGAGTAGTTGTGATCGTGCCGAACGGGCTACTAGGAACGGCGGCACCATAGCGGAGTCTCGATCGAATCCGTTACGCGGAGGACCAGCGCATGAGTTCTGTCGCGCTCACAGTGAACGGCCGATCCCACACGCTCGACGTCGATCCCGACACGCCTCTGCTCTACATCCTCAGCGACGACCTCGAGCTGAAAGGCCCCAAGTTCGGCTGCGGCCTCGGTCAGTGCGGCGCGTGCACCGTGATCGTCTCCGGCCGCGCCGTACGGTCGTGTGTGACGCCAGTCGGGAGCGTCGGGGCGGCCGACATCACCACTCTCGAAGGACTGGGAACGATCGATCGTCCCCACCCCATCCAGCAGGCGTTCATCGACGAGCAGGCCGCGCAATGCGGGTTCTGCCTGAACGCGGTGATCATGACGGCGAAGGCGTACATCGATCAGCATCCGCGCCCGGACGATCAGGAGATCGAGCGCGCGATGTCGGGCGTGCTGTGCCGCTGCTTCACGCACACCCGCATGCTTCGCGCCATCAGGCGATACGCGCGCGGAGGTGCGGCATGACGCCCGAGGCCGCACGGGCGCTGGCGCGCGAAGGATTCTCGCGCCGCGACTTTCTCGCTCGTTCGGGCGCGCTCATCGTCTCCTTCCGCGCGTCGGGCCTGCTCGAGCGTGTGCTCGACGCACAGGGGCCCTTCGACACCCGCGCCTCGCACGTGGACCCGCGGCAGCTCGATTCGTGGATTGCGGTGGCCGCCGATGGCCGCGTCACAGCCTTCACCGGCAAGTGCGAGCTTGGGCAAGGCATGCTCACGGCGCAGACGCAGCTCGTGGCCGAGGAGCTGTCGGTCCCCATCTCGCGCGTTCATCTGGTGATGTGTGATACCGACGTGTGCCCCGACCAGGGCACGACGTCGGGCAGCCAGTCCACGCCGACCAATTTCAACCAGGGCAGCCTGGCGCGCGCGGCCGCAACGGCGCGCGAAGCGCTCGTGAAGCTCGCGGCTGCGCGGCTGAATCTGCCGGCCGATCAGCTGATAGCCGCCGACGGCGCGGTGGCGTCGCGTACCGATCGTACCCGTCGCGTGTTGTACGGCGATCTCGTGGCCGGCCGCAAACTGAACCTCCCGCTCGACGGGAATGCAAAGCGAAAGCCGCCTGGCGAGTGGACCGTGCTCGGCACTCCAGTGCCGCGACTCGACATGGCGGCGATGGCAACCGGCGCGTTCGAGTATGTGCACAACGTTCGGCGGCCCGGCATGGCGCACGGCGCCGTCGTGCGCCCGCCTTCCGTCGGCGCCACTGTGGCGTCCGTAGACGAGGGGTCCGTCCGCGGCGTGGCGGGCGTCTTGACGGTTGTCGTCAAGGGAAACTTCGTCGGCATCGTCGCCGAGAAGCCGTGGCAGGCGATGCAGGCAGCGGCGAAGCTCCGCGTGAGCTGGCGCGAGGCGGCGACGCTGCCGGCCCAGGCAAGCTTCTACGACCACATGCGCACGCGGCCGTCGCGCGACGCGTTCACCGTCCATTCGAAGGACGTCGACGACAAGCTGAGAGGCGCCGCCTCGACGCTCACAGCCACGTACCTGCATCCGTTTCAGATGCACGGGTCGATGGGCTCGTCGTGCGCCGTCGCGGAAGTCGCGGGCGGCACAGTGACCGTCTGGTCAGCCACGCAGTCCGCGTATCCCACGCGCAGCGGCGTCGCGCGCGTGCTGAACGTGCCGGTCGAGACCGTCCGCGTGATCTTCACCCGCGGGTCGGGCTGCTACGGCATCAACGGCGCCGACACCGTATCGTACGACGCGGCGCTGCTCTCGCAGGCCGCCGGCAGGCCGGTCCGCGTGCAGCTGTCGCGCAAGGACGAAATGGCGTGGGAAAACTACGGGTTCCCGTACGTCATCGACGAGCGCGTCGGCATCGACGCGTCGGGCGCGATCGTCGCGTGGGACACCGAAGCGTGGTTCGCATCGCTCGGAGGACGCCCAGGTTACGACGCGCCCGGGAACGTGGTTACCGGCATGCTCGCAGGATTTCCAACCGCACCCTTTCGTCCGGGCGCAGCGGCGGAGCCGAGTGGGGAATTCAGAAACGGCAGCAACGCGGCGCCGTCGTACGTCGCGGGGCGGGTCGGCGCGCGCGCCGGAGGCACCGGCACGATCACGAACGAGCGAGTGCTGACGCATACGGTCGCGTCGCCGTTTTTCACCGGTCCTCTCCGCTCGCCATCGCGGCTCCAGAATACCTTCGCGCACGAATCGTTCATGGACGAGATTGCCGCCCATGTGAAGGCGGATCCGGTCGAATACCGGTTGCGCCATCTCGCGGACGATCGACTGAGGGAAGTGGTGTCGCGGGCAGCGAAGGCCGCCGGGTGGGATACACGGCCCTCGCCCAAGTCCGGCAGCACGCGCACCGGGATCGTCACCGGCCGCGGCATCTCGGCGGTCGCCTACGAGGGCGACAACGGGTACGTGGCGATGGTGGCGATCGTGGATGTCGATCAGGCGACCGGCGCGATCACCGCGAAGCGGCTCGTGGTCGCGCAAGACTGCGGGCCGATCTCGAACCCCGACGGCATGCGCAACCAGGTCGAGGGCGGCGCGCTGCACGGTTTGAGCCGGGCACTTGGCGAAGAGGTGACGTGGGACGATCGCCGCGTGACGTCGGTCGACTGGCGCACGTATCACACGCTGCCGCTTGGCTTCTCCATTCCGGCGATCGAGACAGTGCTGATCAATCGCGACGATGTCCGGGCGACTGGTGCGGGGGAAACAGCGATTACAGTGGTCGCCGCGGCGATCGGCAACGCCGTATTTGATGCGACGGGCGTGCGTCTGCGGCAGGTGCCCTTGACGCCGGGTCGGGTCAAAGCAGCACTCGCCCTCCGAGCGTAGTGGACACTGGCTATCGCTCGAGGAATCCGGGTTACTTCACGACCGGAAGGATCAGCCGCGACGCGTGGTCCGGCGAGTGGTGCACGCTGTTGGTTGCAAGCCGCCACGTCGTTTCGTCGTAGTTGCGCCCGCCGGTGTTCAGGTTGCGATCGAAGCGCGGAAAGTTCGAACTGGACACGTCGACGCGAAGTCGATGTCCCGCGGGCAAGTACCAGGACGTAGCGTGCAGATCGACCGGGACGTCGTAAATCGTGCCTGGTTTCATCAGGCGCGCCTGATCGAAGCCGTCACGATAGCGGGCGCGCGTGATGCCCTCCTGCATGTTCATCGCCCGGCCGTCGGGAAACACGTCCAGCAGCTTCACGGTGACGTCGGTGTCCGGCGCATCGGAGCTGAGGGCGATCACTGCCTTGATCGGACCGGTGAGCTCGAGGCCTTCGCGCAGGATGCCGGTCGAATACACGAGGACGTCGGCGCGTTGTTCGATGTCGGACTGATCGTATGAGCCGGGTTGGTCTTTGGGATTGCCGGTGCAGCAGATCGACCCGCCACGGGCAGGAACGGGATTGGCCGGATCGTAGGTGAAGGTGTCGGCGCCGGCTCGCGCGGCCTTGGCCAGCGTCAGCTGCCCGTTGCCTTGCGCGGAGTTGGCGTGGCCGGCGCTGGTGAGATAGAACGGCGTTTCCGTCATGCCTGCGACCGGCCACTGGTCAGACGAGTGCCAGGCATTCCGGCCGATCACGTAGTACTGAATGCGCGGCAGCGAATCGATCGCGTGTTCGTTGCCATTGAGCCACCGATCGAACCAGGAGAGATACGTCTCCCAGTAGTGGAGCCGTGCATCGCCCACGGGCAGATCACCGACGCGTGTATCACCGCTGGCGCGTTCCGAGCCGCAGTGCGTGGTCGGCGAGATGATGGCGTATTGTCCGGTCCGGGCACGATCGTTCAACCCATTGGTCCGGAAGATCGCGGCTTCTTCGAGCGCCTCTTCGGCCAGGTCGAACCAGGACGACACGTGCAACGCCGCGACCGACACGTGGGCGTTCGCCGTGAGATATCCGCGCGCGTCCCACCATGGGTCGTCCGGCGACCGCTCGAGAAAGTTGCGCCAGTCCGGCGACGGCGAGCCCGCGCGATCGGTCATGTCGATAAGCGGCAGCGTCTTGAAGAAGCTGGCGAGATCCAGCTTCGGCAACGGTCGCGCGCCCTTGTCGATCGACGCGTACATCGGCATCCAGCCGAAGTTGATCGACAACGCCGTCGCGCCGCCTTCGACCGATCCCCAGAACTCGCGCCTGCGGCCGACGCGGCCGATGTTGCCGCCGGCCGCCTGCGCAATCGCCGCGATATGTTTCGGATGGTGCTGCTGCGCGGCGATGATCTGCCCTTCGCCGAGGTACGAACAGCCGTAGGTGCCGATCTTGCCGGTGGACCACGGCTGCGTGCCGATCCAGTCGAACATGTCCGGCCAGTCGCTCGTGTCGCCTTCGTAGACGGAAAACCGTCCCTGCGAGGCGAACTTGCCACGCACATCCTGAATCGCGACCGCATAGCCGTGCGAGGCAAAGAAGCGCGCTGATGCGTCGCCGTCAGGTGCCGCCGACTTGTTGTACGGCGTACGAATCAGGATGGTTGGCAGCGGCCCGGTGACGTTGGCCGGGCGATACAGGTCGGTAGCCAGTTTCGTGCCGTCGCGCATCCGGACCATGATGCCTTTCTCGATCACAACGGCGTGAGCCCCGGCGGGTCGCGGATACGGCGCGCCGGCAACCGGTGCCGCGCCGTTTTGCGCCGCGAGCGACAGCGCCAGTGACATCACCGCGACGGCCGATGCGCCTGTGGTTCGCATGCTCACGGCTGCTCTTTGAGCATCGCGTGGAACATCGTCTCCGAGATGTCCGCTTCGAGCATGCAGTTCGCGCGATCGATGAAGGGATTCGGCCCGTCACTTGTGAGCCTGGCGTACTTCGCTTGCATGTTGTATTGCCCGGCGTGATCGCCGAGCGGCACGTCGCAGGGCAACGAGCGCACGAGCGGGAACGAGCGGTTGAACTCGGCAATCACCGCAGGCGTGAGCACGCCCGCCGCACGCAAGCTGCTCATGATCACCACGTCATACATCTGTCCGCCCTCCTGCACTCGCATTGTCCAGGTCGTGGACCCACGCGTGTGGCCGGGGGTCAGATGCGCAACCAGCGTCGTGCCACCGAGCACGACGGACTCGCCATCGTGCAGCACCTTGTCGATCGGGTGCACTTTGCCGCCGGGCGTAATCCCGCGAAGCGCCGGCACGTCCTCGGCCATTGTCATGACCTGCGCGCCGGTCAGTTGCTTGACTGCGGCATCACCTTCCTGATGGTCGCCGTGCGCGTGGGTCCCCAGCAGAATCTTGACATCGCCGAACGTGAACCCGAGCTGCTCTACCGACTTCTGAATCGTCGGCACGTTCCGCTCGTAGGTGCTGTTGATCAGAATGTGGCCCTGAGGGGTGACGATGAGAAAAGACGCCAACGTGCGGGTGCCCACGTAGTAGATGTTGCCGATGATCTTGTGCGGGGTGAAGGCGATGGTCTGGTCGTCCTCGCTGCCCATATTGCGCGCCAGGATCGATCGTGGCGTGTAGGTTTGTCCTTTGACGGTGATCGCGGGATGGTCCGGTGCCGGCTGCCCCTGGGCCCAGCTCCGGCCCGGGCTCAACACGAAGACTCCCGCAACGAGACACATCACGAGCCCCAACCTGGATATCTGCATCACGACGACCTCAGTGGCAGCCGAAACGGCTGCAACAATGTGATGAAACCGATCATTCACCGACGAATCGCAATCGATCGGCACGGCTCCAGTTGCGTCAGCGCCAACCGAGTTCCGGCGCGACGTACTTGAGGATGCTCTCGATCACGTGCGCGTTGTAGTCCACGCCGAGTGTGTTCGGCACGGTCAGAAGTAGTGTATCGGCAACAGCGATCGCTTCGTCGGCCGCGAGTTCTTTGACCAGGACGGCGGGCTCGGCGGCATACGAGCGGCCGAAGATTGCGCGCGTATCGGCGTCGATGAAACCGATCTGATCCTGACCGCGCGTCTCGTGGCCAAAGTACGCGCGGTCTTGATCGGTGACAAGCGCGAACACACTTCGGCTGACTGAGACGCGCGGCTCGCGCGGGTGCCCGGCCGCCTTCCACGCCTCCCGATACGCGTCGATCTGCTTCCGCTGCTGTACGTGCAACGGCTCGCCGGTTTCGTCGAATTTCAGCGTGGAACTCTGCAGATTCATGCCACGCGCGGCGGCCCACTTCGCAGTCGCATTCGAGGCTGCGCCCCACCAGATCCGATCGCGCAGGCCTGCAGAGTGGGGCTCGGGGCGCAGGAGCCCTGGCGGATTGGGGAACATCGGCCGCGGGTTCGGCTTCGCGAACCCCTCGCCTTTGATCACTTCGAGGAACACGTCGGCATGGCGCCGCGCCAGGTCGGCGTCGCTCTCACCGTCGGCGGGCACATAGCCGAAGTGCCGCCAGCCGTCGATCACCTGCTCCGGCGATCCCCGGCTGATCCCGAGCTGCAGGCGACCACCCGAGAGAATGTCGGCGGCGCCCGCGTCCTCCGCCATGTACATCGGGTTCTCGTAGCGCATGTCGATCACGGCGGTGCCGATTTCGATGGTGCGCGTGCGTGCACCGATCGCCGCCAGCAACGGGAACGGTGAGCCGAGCTGGCGCGCGAAGTGATGGACGCGGAAGTAGGCGCCGTCAGCGCCCAATTCCTCGGCCGCGACAGCGAGTTCGAGTGACTGGACCAGCGAGTCCGCCGCCGTGCGCACCTGCGAGCCGTACGAGTCGTTCCAGTGTCCGAACGAAAGAAATCCGATGCGCTTCACCGAACCATCGTACTCCCGCACGACCTACTCGCCGGGCGGTATACTTCGCCACGAACAGACTGGCTCGCCAGCACTGTGAACGCATTCAGGAGGAACGATATGAGGATCACTGCGGTAAGAGTCGTGCTGGCGGCGTTGATTGTCGTGCCTCTCGCGGTCTATGCGCAGCCGAGGGCGGGAAATCCGACCACGGCTACGGTGATCACGAAGGCGGAGATCGACAAGATCAGCGCGACGGAACAAAGTCAGACGACGCGTGACGAGAACGCCAGGGTCGTGGACATCGGCGACGGCTGGAGCATGGAGCTGGGCATCATTCATCGCGGGAAGCAGAAGGTGATGACGGTCGCCGAGGCTGCTCAGGCGCCGGCAAGCCGTGGCAATGCGGCTGCGGGGGCCGGGCGAGGCAATGCGGCCGGCGGCAACGCGCCGGCGGCGCCGCCCGTCCCCTGTGGACAACAGATGGCCACTCCCCCAGCGGACGCGCTTCACGGTGCGATCACGCACGACAACCAGACCGAAGGCTATTTGATCGTGTCTGGCAGCGGCGTCGCGTTCATCGACGGCACGCTCGTCAATGGCCGGCACGGCACGAACAATCCTGACGGCGGACCGAACGGTCCGGGCTGCGGCGGTGGCGTGGCGGTTGGATCACGCAAAGTCGAATTGAAGGCCGGCGACGTGCTGATCGTTCCGCCGGGAGTCATCCACGGCTGGTACGACATCCCCGATCACGTGGACTATCTCAGCTTCCGTCCATCGCACGGGGTGATGAAGAACGGCTGGGTGAATCCAACCATCGCCCCGAAGTAACAGCAAACGAAGGAGCGCAGCGACCTCGCGTAGTGCCGCAGCGCGCTACGCGAGCCCTCTCACGCGCTTGTAGTACGCGATGTATTTCTTCGGCGTCGACATCGCGATCACCTTCGCGACCGAGGTGAGCTCGAGATCATCGAGCTGCTTGAAGTGGAGACAGCAGTTCCCCATGTCGAGCCGCTTCCCGGCTTTCTTGAAGGCGTCGACGAGCAGCTTCTCGGAGAACGGCGTCGTGTACTTGCCGTTCGAGCTGTCGTACACGCCCATCAGGTATAGCGAGTTGTAGCTCTTCTTGGCGCCGAGGCCCACGTAGCAGAGCGGCTGCCCGTTGTGCGTGTTGGAGAACTCTTCGAGCGGGATCCCCCAGTTGATCACGCCCCAGTTCATGAACTCCGCGTAACCCTTGGGAATGTGCCGGTGGACGAGGGCCCGGGCCTCTTCGATCACCGCCCGTTTTTCCCGAGTGAGCGAGGCCAGGTAGGCAGCTACGGTGGTTGGGCGCGCGACCTTCGCCTTTGAGCGTGCTTTCGTGGGAGCCATCAACTCGTTCCTCGTGTGCGGGTGCTCCGATGAATTGGATTTGAGAGTCTACATCACCGACCGCAGTTCAGCCCGTGAGGTCGGTCGGCGGAAGCGTGGGACACTACGGGCTAAGGGGAACGCGAAAAAGATGGACAAGCTTGCAGAGAAGAAGGCGAAACTCTTTGGCAACCACGTGCTGTTGGTCACGCCACTGACCCCGACGGGCGGCATCGACGTGGAATCCACCAGGAGCCTCGTAGATTACGTCATCGGCAAAGGCGTGCATGGGATCCTGGCGCTTGGCAGCACGGGCGAGGTGTTCTGCCTCACAGACGAGGAGCGCAAGCAGTTTGCTGAAGTGGTGATCAGGCACGCAAACGGCCGGGTGCCCGTTGGCGTCGGCGTGATCCACTCCGCGAGCGACACCAGCGCGATCCTGGCGAAGCACGCCGCCGCTGCCGGCGCAGACTATATCTTCACCACCGCGCCTTACTATCATCCGCACGCCGCGGACGGCATCTACCGCCACGTCAAATATATCGGTGACGCCACCGACCTGCCGCTGATGGTCTACGACGGCGGCGCGGGGATCGAGATTTCGCTGCCGCTGCTGAAGCGCATGGCCGACAATATTCCGACGCTGCATTGCTCCAAACTGTTCCTGCCGTATCCAGCCAAGATCGCCCAGTATTCGGTCGCGACGGACGGCAAGCTCCAGGCCTGGGCCGGTCACGACCAGATGAACTTCCTGATGCTGCTGTACGGCGCCCAAGGCATGACCTCGGCCGCGAGCTGCGTGGTGCCGCGCGAGCAGAGCGACATTTTCGAGCATGTCCGCGACGGCCACGTGGAAAAGGCGCGCGACCTGTTCCACAGCATCGTCGGACCCCTCAACTCCATCGCATTCGCCAACGTCCTGCAGTACCCGCAATGCTACAAACGTGCGTTGAAGTGGATGGGCGTGATCGCGCACGACACGTGCAAGCCGGTGATGGAGCCGATCGATGATATCCGAGCCCGGGAACTGCGCGCGGTGCTCGAACGGATCGGCAAACTATAGAGAGTCAAAGCTGACGTCTCCCCGCGAGCTCCGGCATTCTTGGCCGGAGGCGCGATGTTCGCGATGTGTTCCGAGTTACCGGGATCCGCCGAAGGCGTTGGCGAGATCGATGGCGGTTCGCGCGAAGACGCGAAATCCGCCAGGCAGCCGATTGTCGCCGTCGAGCGCCGCTTCAACGTTCGCGCCGGCGCCAATGGATATCGCGTCGGCGCCGTGTCGATTGGCGCGGCGCCACACTGCAATGAAGAATCCACCTTCGATGCGCCCGGTGGGGTCGTCGAAGTTCGACAGATCGCCAGCGCGATGAAATCGCTGGTCGTGCTTGACGCCGACGTATGCGGACACGAGCGGCAGCGGTGGATGACCGCCGCGCAGCGCGCGTCCGCCGGGTCCGTACCAGCGAAGTTCGCCGATCGCGTCGGCGAAGAATGTCCAGTCGCCGATCGTGTTGTCGGCGACGGTCAGCCGCTGATCGTGATCCAGGCGCGTGCCGGCTATTCGCGCCACGAGCGCGGTTTCCACCGATCCCGACGTATGCGTGAAGCGGAGCGCTGCGGACGTGGCGATCGCGTCGAGATACGCCGGCAGGATCGCCGGCGCCACGCGGACCATCGTCAGCGTCGGCTCGCGACGGAAGGCCGCGGCTGCGCTGAAATCCCAGTGGTGCGGCATCGCCACTCGCGCTGTTTCGGCCGTGACGCCGGCAAACCAGGTTGTGTAGGGATCGCCGGGGGCGGGATCCGAGGTGGCGCCGCCAGCCACAACGCCACCGTCGACGAGAACACTGACAGGACGCAGGCTTTGCGCACAGATGGGCGCCACGCCGACGAAGGCAAGCGCGATCGTGAGTAGCACGCGAGCGACGCAGTGATGCACAGCGGATCGGCGAGGTTCCGGGCTTAGAAGGCGCGTGGTCTATCGGTTGCGCCGAGCCGTCATGTTCTCACGATCGCTCGACCCGGATCGCGAAAATCGCGCCGAACTCACGATAGGTCGACCACCGTTGAGCATCGGGCCGGACCGCGTCTCGAAATATCATGAGGTCGAGCCAACTGGAGCACGCCATGTCAAACGAGACGGTTACTGATTTCACGACGGTCGACAGCAGCAAGGATCCGCAGTTCTTTTTACGATTTCTCGACGCGGCCAACAAGCTGCCGAGCATCGTCGCCAGCAAGCAGATCATCCTCGACGGCCTTCGCTTGCGCAGCGGCGGCCGCGTGCTCGATCTGGGGTGTGGCCTCGGCGACGACACGTTCCAGATCGCTGAGCGAGTCGGCCCGAGCGGACGGGTGACGGGCGTCGATGTCAGCGCCAGCATGATCGATGAAGCCCGGCGTCGCGCTGAAGAGCGAGGATTGCCGGTCGCCTTCGAAGTCGGAGACTCGCAGGCGTTGCGCTTCGACACCGGCACATTCGACGGCGTGCGTGCGGAACGGATGCTGATGCACGTACCGGACGCCGACCGCGCGATTGCCGAGATGGCCCGCGTCCTCGCTCCGGGCGGGCGCATTTCGGTGTTCGACTTCGACTGGGAGACGCAGGTCTGTGACTCGCCGTATAAAGAGACCACTCGGACGATTGCGCTGACGTTCTGCGACGGGATGAAGAACGGCTGGATCGGGCGCCGCATGCCCCGCTTGTTCGCGTCGCATGGGATTGTGGACGTCGCCGTGAAGAACGAAACGGCGTTCGTCACTTATGAGTTTCTGAAACTGCTCATCGGAGGACACGTCGCGCGCCTGCATGACACCGGCGTCGTCTCGCGCGAGGAGGCCAACCAGTGGTGGACGTCGCTTGCTGCCGCGGACCGCGACGGCACGTTCCTCTACGGCTTCACGGCGTTCATCGTGTCGGGAACCAAAGCCTGATCCACGGCGTTGACATCCTGTGGCCGCCCGACGACGATCAGAGTGATGCTTCGCGCGCTCGTCCTCGCGACGCTCTTCATCGTCATCCCTCGCGCGGGCGCGGGCCAGCCGGTCAGCGTCCTTCATATAAGAGTTACCTTGGTCGACGCCGAGCGGAAGGCGACGCCTGTGCCAAACCACGCGCTGCTGATCAGCGACAACCCGGCAACCTCGACGCCGCGCCGGGTCGTCACGGCCATCGATGGCACCGTCGACGTGCGCCTGCGCCCGGGGAATTACACCGTCGAGTCGGACGAGCCGATGGCGTTCCAGGGCAAGGCGTACCAGTGGACGCAAATGCTGGACATCGTCGCCGGCCGCGACGCCGTGCTCGAACTGACGGTCGCCAACGCGGAGGTCGGGACCGCGGCGTCTGCGGTCGCGGCCACGACCGAACCCATCGAAACCAGCCTCTCGTCACTGCTGATGCAGTGGCAGGATAGCGTCGTCGCGCTCTGGACGCCGACCGCTCATGCGTCCGGATTCGTGATAGACGCGAACGGGCTGATCGCGACAAGTCAGCGGGCCATCGGCACCGCCACGTCCATCGAAGTGCAGCTCACACCGGCCGTCAAGGTCGCAGCACGCCTCCTGGTTGCAGATCGGGAGCGGGATGTCGCCGTTCTCTGGATCGACCCGACACCGGCAGCCTCAGTGCGGCCCGTGTCGCTCGGATGCGCGCAGCCGGCGAAGCCGGGCGGCATGATTACAGAAGGTCAGCAAATCATCACAATCGGGGCGCCGCTCCGTCAGCAGAAAGGTCCGGCATTTGGAACCGTGAACCGCGTCGAAGCGCACACGATCGCGTCCGACCTCATTTTGCCTGTCGGCAGCGCGGGTGGGCCGGTCTTCACGACCGGCGGCATCGTGATCGGGCTCACGTCGGTCCCAACTGAGAGAGATCCTGAGAGCAGCGCCCGGCAACGCGGGAACTCACGAGTCGTTCGCATTGAGGATGTCTGTGACGTTGTTGCGTCCGCGGAGAAGAAGGTCAAGGGTGCCGTGGCGCCGAACGGAACGCATCTGCCGGTGGAACCGATACGGCCGTTTCCCGAGGACGCGCTCAAGGACGCTGCCAGGCAGCGCACGGGCAGCCTGAGCCCGTCCCAGACGTCCTCGTCCGACTTCGACATCGCCTTCATCACGCCGGTACAGATCTTCGCAGCTCAAGGCAAGACAATCGCCAACCGGCTCATGGACTTCAGCAACTGGTCCGAGTACGTGGCAAACACTCCGCCAGTGCTGCTGGTCCGCGTCACGCCGAAGTTGGTAGAGAGCTTCTGGGCGACGGTTGCCCGCGGCGCCGCCTACACACAAGGTGCGTCCATCCCCCCGATAAGGCACGTCAAGTCAGGCTTCTTGCGGATGCGCGCCTTCTGCGGCGACGCCGAGGTGACGCCCATCCACCCCTTCAGGCTCGAGCAGCACGTCTCGGAGAGCGACACGATCCACGAAGGCCTTTACGTCTTCGACCCCGACGCGCTTGGGCCGCAATGCCCGGGCGTCAAGCTCGTGCTCTATTCGGAGAAGGATTCGAAGCAGGGGGACACCCGGATGGTTGATCCCAAGGTGCTCCAACAGGTCTGGCAGGACTTCGCATCGTATCGAGCCCTGCAATAGAAGCCAGAGTTTTAGCGAATCTGAACTTCGGCATCAGCGCCGCCGTCTAGAATCAGACGGGAGTTCATATGACGCTGTGGCAAGACGTTCGCTACGGCTTCCGCATGCTGGCGGCCAGCCCCTCCTTCACCGTCGTCGCGGTGCTCTCGCTGGCCATCGGCATCGGTGCGAACTGCGCGATCTTCAGCTTCGCCGATGGACTCCTGCTGCGCCCGCTTCCGGTTGCGCGACCGGGCGAAGTCCTGACGGTGGGGTCGCGCTCATCGCTCGAAGCGCTCGACGCCAGTTCGCTCGTCTCGTCTTACCGCGACTACATCGACATTCGCGATCGGAGCGCCAGCTTCGATGGCCTTGCCGCCTTCTCGTACCTCACGGTGGGGTTTGCGAACGATCCGACGGCTACGCCGAAGCTCACGATGGGCATGATGGCGAGCAGCAACCTGCTGCCGTTGATGGGCGTCGAGCCGACGATCGGCCGCACGTTCCGGGCCGACGAAGATCAGGTCCCCGGGCGCGACGCCGTCGTCGTGCTCGGCCGGACGATGTGGGAACAGCAGTTTGCGTCGGACTCTCACGTCCTTGGCCGCCGCGTGTGGATCAACGGCGTGCCCTTCACCGTCATCGGCGTGACGCCCGCATCGTTCACCGGTTTGAACGCGGTTGTGCGCTCGGACTTTTTCGTGCCGCTGGTGATGGCGCCGCGGGTGATCACCGACAGAGCGGCAGGCTCGCTCGAGACGCGGGATGTCAGAAATCTGCGCTTGAAAGCACGGCTCAAGCCCGGCGTCACGCAGGCGCAGGCCCAGAGCGAGCTGACCGTCATCGCGACCGACCTGGCACGCGCATATCCCACGACCAACCGCAACCAGCAGTTTTTCGTAAAGACCGAGCTGCAGGCGCGAGTGTCAGAAGATCCGCCCGACGCGATGCTGATCGCGATGCTCTCCACCCTCGCGATTGCCGTGCTGATGGTCGCGTGCGGAAACGTTGCGGGTCTGCTGACGAGCCGTGCACCGGTTCGGGCGCGCGAGATGGCGCTGCGCCTCGCCATCGGCGCCGGACGCGCCCGGATCGTTCGTCAGCTGATCACCGAGAGCCTGCTCGTGGCCGTCGCCGGCGGCGTGCTCGGCCTTGGCATCGGCTACACCGGAATGCTGCTGTTCAGGCAGATTGAGATCCCCAGCGAGCTGCCGATCGCGCTCGCATTCCAGATGGATCGGCGTGCGCTCGTCTTCAGTCTCGCGGTCGCGGTGGCCAGCGCCGTCATCTTCGGTCTCGTGCCGGCCGTGCAGGCGTCCCGTACAGATCTCGCCGCGATCATGAAAGCCGGCGACGCGATCGCGCCCGGACGCCGGCGGCGGTGGGGACGAGCCGTGCTGACGACCGCGCAAGTGGCGGTCTCCGTCGTCCTGCTCGTCGTCGCCATGTTCATGTATCGCGGGTTCCGCCAGGAGTTGGCGGGCGGCCCGGGCTACCGCACCGATCACCTGATCATGATGGGTGTCGATACGAGTCTCATTCGCTACACCGACGCCCAGTCGCAGCACTTCTTTCAAGAGGTGGCCAATCGGGCGGGCGCACTGCCTGGCGTGAAGACCGTCACGCTGACCACGTCGATTCCGATGCTGAACGACACGCTGAACGGGGAGGCGATTGCGCCGGAGGGATTTCAGTATCCGCCTGGCAAGGAAGGCTCGGAGACGCTGGCGTCCAAAGTGGACGAATATTTTTTCGACACATTGGCCATTCCGCTGGTTGAGGGACGCAACTTCACGCGCCAGGACGACGAGGGCGCGACGCGCGTCGCGATCGTGAATCAGCACTTCGCGCAGCACTACTGGCCGAACCAGGATCCGCTCGGCAAGCGATTCCGGCTGAAGAGCGCGAAAGACGCGTGGGTCGAAATCGTGGGCGTCGCGAAGACGAGCAAGTACATCTTCATCGCCGAGCCGCCGACCGATTTCGTGTATCTGCCGTACCGCCAGAATCCATCATCGTCGATGATGCTGGTGGCGCAATCCACGGGCGACGCCGGCACGCTCGCCGCGCCGCTGCGCGACGTGGTCCGCGGCATGGACGCCAGCATGCCGGTTTTCAACATGCGCACGATGGAACGGCTCTACCACATGCGCGCGATCAGTGTCTTCAACGTCCTCGTGACGACCGTCGCCGCGATGGGGCTGATGGGGCTCGTGCTGGCGATCGTGGGCCTGTACGGGCTCGTCGCATATGCCGCGGCCCGGCGGACGCGCGAGATCGGCATTCGGATGGCCATCGGCGCGACCGCGCCGACAGTACTCCGCATGGTGCTCCGTCAAGGAGTGACCCTCGCGCTGACCGGGCTTGTTCTCGGACTCGCGGGCAGCATCGGCGCAGGCGTCCTGCTGAGTGCGGCGTTTCCGAGCGGCAACGATCAGCGCGACTATCTCTCGCTGGCGCTGGTCGCGCCAGTCGTGCTCGTCGTCACCGTGCTGGCCACCTACATACCGGCGCGCCGCGCCTCGCGCGTGAATCCGATGGAGGCGCTCCGCTACGAATGATCCTCGATTCGCTCCTGCCTGCGCTTCAGTCCTTACAATATCCGCACCCCCATATTCGTCTACACCTGTAGATGAAGGACGCGGCGAGCCTGGAGCCGATGGCGCTCGAACGGGACCAGCGCATCGCCGACGTCGTCACGCGGGAGCGATCGCGGCTGCTCAACTTCATTCGCCGGCGCGTGCCCGACCCGCTCGACGCTGAAGACATCCTGCAGGACGTCTACGCCCGGCTGGTGGAAGCGAACCGCCTGCTGATGCCGATCGACCACATCACCGGTTGGCTGTTTCGCGTGGCGCGCAATCGCATCACCGATCTTTTCCGCCGGAAGACTGCGGAACGCTTCGGCGATGTCTTCTCTGCGGACGAGGACGATGAGCTGATGCAGGTGGAAGATCTGCTGCCGTCACCGGACGCGGGACCGGACGCGCTCTATGCCCGTCATGTACTGCTCGACGAGCTCACGCTGGCCGTCGACGAGCTGCCGGGGGATCAGCGCGCGGTGTTCGTGGCGCACGAGCTGGAAGGGCGCAGCTTCAAGGAGATCGCCGCCGAGACCGGCGTGAACGTGAACACGCTGCTGTCGAGAAAACGCTACGCGATTCTGCATCTGCGGAAGCGGCTGCAGAGCATCTACGACGAACTGACGAAACCATGAGGGACCGATCATGAGGATGAGCAGACGGGCGAAATGGATTGGCATGATGGTGCTTGCGCCATTCGCGATCGCGCTGATGATTTTCGTCGGCGGCGAAATCGTGAAGTATCTGTGGAACTGGCTGGTGCCGTCGCTTTTCGGCTGGCGCCCGATTACGTTCTGGGAGGCCTTCGGACTTCTGGCGCTGTGCCGGATCCTTTTCGGCAGTCACGGATTCCGCGGCGCCCGCTCGAATTCCTCAGGCCGCGGACGCATGGCCGATCGGATGGCTGACCGCGTCGCCGATCGCTGGGATCACATGACACCGGAGGAGCGCGAGCGATTCCGTCAGCGCCTGCGCGAACGCTGCGGCTTCGATCCAGCGGCCGGCGAGGGTGCGCTGTAGTGATGAAACCCCTGGATTAGAAGGACCATGGCAGGGCCTGGACACTCTGGTTCGAGTTGCCGCTACGCATTGTCAGTCATTTGTCAGTCGACTTCACCGCTACTCGTGAGCGCGTCTGGAGATGCGAGTGCGGCCGGGTTCGAAGACGACGAACGCCATCGACAGGTCTTCGTGCAGACGCCGAGCTACTCGCGGAACAGTGCCTCGATGTCACGGCTCCCGCGCAGCACTCGCAGGATCAGAATATTGTCACCGTCAACGCGGTACGCGATAACGTAGTCACCGACCACGAAACTGCGCACGCCAGGTCGTAGGTCTTCGTCGCGACGACGGCCGATGTACGGTTGACGGACGAGGAGTTCAAAGCGAGCGGTGATCGAGTCGATCACGCGGTCAGCGACGTCGACACTGTTGCTTTCGGTTGCGAGGAAGTACCGCGCAAGTCCATCAATGTGACGCATTGCGCTCCGCAGCCAGTCGCGCACGCCCGCGCTGCTTGACGTCCTCGGCGAGCGCCTTCATGGATTCCTCCGTGATCGGTCGGCCCTCGCCAAGCGCGAGCGATGCTTCTGCATCGTCGAGCGACGCCAGGATCTCCAGCCGTCTGCGCTCACGCTCTTCCCACAGCGCCAAGGCCTCCTGCACGGCCTCTTCCTCGTGGCTGAATCGGCCACTGTCGATGGCCCGTTTCACGAGCGCGCGCTGGTCCGGCGTCAAGTCAACGTTCATATTCGTGACGGTAGATGTTCGGGACCTGCCTGTCAACACGTCGGGACCGTGAATTTCAGCCGGGATGCCAGGCCTGAGGCAGGCGGCGGCAAATGCAAAACGATGCCCTGCGCGGGGGGGCGTCAAGGCCGAAGCGCCAAGCGCTCCGAAAGCTCATTGTGCGTGAGTTCCGTCTGCTTGCCCTCACACCGAAGACGAACCCAAGCCCGAGCAGTCGCCCCGCCGTCGTCGCACTCGATGCGGTACGAAACGGCGCAAGGCGTCCCTGCCTCCATGACGATGACCTCTCCCTGGATTCGTAGTGGCGCCCACTCGATCTCCGCGTACTCCAAGCCAACCGTGTCGACCCGTTGCCACATGACGACGCGACCCATCGATCCTCCACCCTGGGCGTTGTTGTCCGAAGAGTCTCCTGACCGGGAGGCAGTTCTCGATCCCACGATCGCGGCACTCGACGAAGTGTAGAACGCGCCGGTACCGATGAGCTGATAGGTTGCCGCTCTTCCCCATCATTCACGTTTAGGGCGATTCTTTTCCCACATTTCCTCCGTTCGATAACTTCTTGACGCCGATCATCGCGATCTTGTCGGTACTCGAGTTGCTCATCGCTTGACGGCGGTCGAGCCGTCAGGTGCGGAGGAGTCGATGAGATTCGGGATCAGAGGCGTGTGTTTGTGGGTCGCCATCGGGGTAATTCTGATGAGCGCGAGAAGCGTGTCGGCGCAGGATCAGCTTTACTTCTCGTCGAACACGAACGTCACCAACATCCTTGTCCAGTACATCAACCAGGAAACGGTGCGGCTCGATATTTCGAGCTGGTATCTCAGCGAACACTCGATCTCGATCGCGATTGCGAACCGATGGGCCGCTGGGGTACCAGTGCGCATCATCGGCGACCGGGCCGCGCCCTTCGAGAACGATCCGCATACCAAGGCTGAGTTCTACTGGCTCGCGAATCAGGGCATTCCAATCCGACTGCGCTTCAACCCCACATATTTCCCTGAGATCGACCATTGGAAGGCCGCAATCTTCGTGGGTCAGCACATGGTCGAGTTCGGATCCGGCAACTTTGCCCCGACCGAGCTCGCGCCGGTCAGCTCCACCAATTTTGACGACGACTCCGAGTTATTCACGACAGACCCCACCCTTGTGGGCGCGTTCGAAACGAAGTTCGACGTGATCTGGAACGACACAACGACGGAGCCGCACAGCATCATCTCCGGGCCGCCGTACTTGAAGGACTGGAACGACGCGTGTGCACACGAGCCGACAGGCAATTGCGCCGACTACGCCACGCAGTATCCGAATCCCGCGCCGATGGTCATCAATACAGCGCGGCTGGAGCCGGACAACCCGATGCCGGCCGACCTGTACTGGGGGCAGGGCACGGAGTTCAACGCGCGGATGGTGCAGGAGGTCAATAACGAGACGAGCAACCTCGACATCATCATTTACCGCCTCGAAGTGTCCGACCTCACGCAGGCGTTGCTCAGTCGATTCCAGGCCGGCGTGCCGCTCCGCATGATCATCGATCCCGCGCAGTACACCGACAACGTCTGGCCCGAGTACTGGCTGACGCACGCCAACATCGATCGTTTGTACGCGGCCGGCGTCCCGATCCTGCAGCGTACCCATCAGGGCGTCACGCACATCAAGACGCTCATCACGTCGAAATACGCGACCAATGCCTCCTCGAACTTTGCGCCGAACTGGCAGCGCGACAACGACTATTTTGTGTCGGTCGCCACCAAGCCGTCCATCTACCAGGCGTTCGTCGATCGCTTCAATGCAATGTGGGCCGACACGACGAATTTCGGCGCGTTCGTGCCGACGCCGCCGAATGCCGTCGACACCGGCGCGACAGGCACGGTGCCGTCGCCCGGCCAGAGCGGCGTCAGCGTCGGCACGTCGTTAACGTGGAACCGGGCATCCTGGGCCACCAGCTATGACGTCTACCTGGGCAACTCTCCCTCGTCCATGACCGTCGTCGCCAACGTGCCGGCGCAACTGGTGCAGAATCCGCCGACGACGTATTCCTGGACACCTTCTTCGGCGCTGAACTTCAGCACGACCTATTACTGGAAGATTGTCTCGCGCACGTTCGCCGGCCTGACCGCGTCATCGTCGATTCAGACATTCTCGACGCCCTCATCCGGTTCGCAGCCGCCGACGACGCCGGCGAACCCGACGCCAGCAACCGCGACGACAGGCGTCGGCAACGCGCCGACGCTCACGTGGTCCTCGGCCGGCGCGGCGAGCTTCTCGATTAAATTCGGCACCACGAACCCGCCGACGTCGACGGGCACGAGCACGACCAGCCCGTCGTACTCGCCAGGCACGCTCTCGTCGAATACGACGTACTACTGGCAGATTATCGCGACCAACAGCGCCGGATCGACGACTGGTCCGATCTGGAGCTTTGCGACGTCCGCATCGAACTTGCCAAGCCCGTGGCAGAGCCAGGACGTTGGCGCGACGGGCCGGACGGGATCGTCGACGCTGAACGCAGGCACGTTCACGATAAGCGGAGCCGGCTCCGACATCTGGGGCACCGCGGACGGTTTCCAGTTCGCCTATCAGCCGTTGAGCGGCAACGGTACGATCATCGCGCGTGTCACGAGCATGCAGGACACGAGCGCGAACGCAAAAGCGGGCGTCATGCTTCGCACCTCGGTGGCCGCCAACTCCGCGCACGTGATTCTCGACATGACTCCAACTGGGAACATCGAGTTCATGTCGCGCCCGACCACGGGCGCGTCCACCACCTGGCTCGCCGGCACGTCACAGGCAGCGCCGGTCTGGCTGCAGCTCGCGCTGAACGGCTCGACGGTGACGGGTTCGATCTCGACCGATGGCGAAACGTGGAAGCAGGTCGCCTCGACGACCATCAGTTTCCCGGCGACGATCGACGCGGGGCTGGTCGTGAACAGCCACGACACGTCCACGCTGGATACGGCGACTTTCGACGCGGTTTCGATTGCTAATGCGGCGGCCGCCGGCGTGCCTGGGTCGCCGACGCCGGCGAATTCTGCGACCGGCGTTTCGACGTCCCCGACGCTGACGTGGACATCGACGGGCGCGAGCAGCTATGACGTCGCGTTCGGCACGAGCAGTTCGCCGGCGCTGGTGTCCAGCGGTCAGGCGGGCGCGAGCTATTCACCGGGCACACTGACTGCGGGGATGACCTACTTCTGGCAAATCACTGCACACAACTCGGCGGGCGCGACAGCCGGCCCGACCTGGTCGTTTACGACCGCTGCGGCGCAGTCAGCGCCGGGCACGCCAGGGACGCCGAGCCCGGGCAATGCCGCAACCGGCGTGGCGACGACGCCGACGCTCACGTGGTCGTCGAGCGGCGCGACGAGCTACGACGTGAGGTTCGGCACGAGCAATCCGCCGTCTCAGGTGGTTGCAGGGCAGACGGCTGCGTCGTACGCGCCGGCTGCGCTCTCCAACGCGACGACGTACTTCTGGCAGATCGTGGCACACAACGCGAGCGGTACGACGAGCGGACCGGTGTGGTCGTTCACGACGAGCGCGGCGTCCGGCTTGCCGGGTCCCTGGCAGAACCAGGACGTCGGCGCGGTGGGAAAGTCAGGCTCGGCTTCGTACAGCGGCGGTCAGTTCACGGTCAGCGGCGCCGGCGCTGACATCTGGGGCGCCGCCGACGCCTTCCAGTTCGTGTATCAGTCCCTCGCCGGTGACGGACAAGTCGTCGCGCGCGTGCGCGGCCTCCAGAACACCAGCTCGAACGCGAAGGCCGGCGTGATGATGCGGGAATCGCTCGACGCGTCGGCGGCCCACGTCATCCTCGACGTCGAACCGAGCGGCAACATCGAGTTCATGACGCGCGGCGCCGACGGCGGCCAGACCTCATGGCTCGCGGGCGCGACGCAGACGCCGCCCGTTTTCCTCCGGCTGTCCCGCGCGGGATCGACGGTGACGGGCGACATTTCCATGGATGGTCAGACGTGGACGACCGTCGGCAGCACCACCATCACGCTGCCGGCAAGCGCGGACGTCGGGTTGATCGTGACGAGCCACAGCACGTCAACGCTCAACACCGCGACCTTCGACTCGGTCGCTGTGAGTGCGAGCAACACGGCGCCTGGCGCGCCCGGGTCCCCATCGCCCGCGAACTCGGCCACCGCCGTCTCGCCGACGCCGACGTTGACATGGAACGCATCGGGCGCCACCAGCTACGACGTCGCCTTCGGCACGAGCAATCCGCCGACCCAGGTGACGACCGGACAGTCGGCCGCGTCGTACTCGCCGGCGGCGTTGTCCAACAGCACGACGTATTATTGGCAGATTACGGCGCACAACTCGGCGGGTGCCACATCCGGAGCCGTCTGGTCATTCACCACCGCGGCGGTGGCGGCGCCGCCCGGGACGCCAGGCAGTCCGAGTCCGGCGACTGGCGCGACGGGCACGAGCACGACGCTGACGCTCGGGTGGAGCGCCACCGGCGCCACCAGCTACGACGTGCACCTTGGCACGACCAACCCGCCGCCGACGGTCTCGACGGCCCAAGCGTCCGCGTCGTATACGCCGCCGTCGGCGCTGAACACCGGCACCACCTACTTCTGGCAAGTCGTCGCCCACAACGGCGGGGGCACGACGGCCGGTCCCGTCTGGTCGTTCACGACCTCGGCGACGACATCCCCAACCGACATTGTGATCTACGCGTCGGACGTGCCATCGAACGCGATGCACGGCATGTGGAGTGTCGGGAACGATTCGACGTCGCCGAACGGCGTCAAGTTGATCACGCCCGACAATGCGTGGGCAGCGACGGACGCGCCAATCGCCAGCCCGTCGAACTACGTGGACGTCACATTCACCGCCAGTGCCGGGGTGCCATACACGCTCTGGATGCGGATCCAGGCGTTGGACAACAACAAGTACAACGATTCACTGTGGGTGCAATTCTCCGACGCGGTCGTCAATGGATCGCCCATTTACCCGTTGAACTCGACGTCGGGACTAGACGTCAATCTAGCCACGGACAGTACCGGCAGCAGCGATCAGGCCTGGGGCTGGGTCAATTCAGGCTACTGGCTGGTTCAGGAAACGACGATGACGTTCGCGTCGAGTGGCACCCACACGCTTCGCCTTCAGGTACGCGAAGACGGAGTCCAGTGGGATCAGATCGTGCTCAGCCCCGTGAATTTCTTCAACGCGTCGGCGTCGTGTCCGACGAGCTGCGGTTCGGCTCCGGGTGCCGTCAGCAATGATCACACGATTGTGCCGAAGCCCTGAGGTGCTGTTCTCACGTCTCGTGCACCGCCGCGACGCCCGGAAGGGGGCCGCGACGGTGCTCTCGCTGACAACCGCGCCATCGCCCGCGTGATGCGGAGCGTTTGACCCGGCTTTCTTCGCGAACGCATTCGTAAGACGCGTCAACCGGCGCATCGACATCCGCATCGTGAGATTCTGCCGCTCCACGAATGAAGTGGACCTTGCCGCACACCTTGGTCATCGTGGCGTAGTCCACATCGATACCGAACGCATGATCAACCGCATCGTGTGGCACTGCCCGGCCATTGAGCATAGGATGACCGTGCATCGATGAGATTCGGATTGATCATCGCGCTTCTGCTCTACACTGCGCCGGCCTCGTCACAGGCGTTGGTGCAGGACGCCCGGCCGCCCGTCGGCGTCATCAACGGCACGATTGTCGATGACACGGGAGCCGCAATCTCGGGCGCGAAGGTCACGCTGTCACCTGACGACGGCTCTTCTCCGGCGGTGGACGTGTTTTCGCGCGGCGATGGCCAGTTCTCGTTCTCGAACGTCCGGCCCGGGCGGTTCCGCCTCGCCATGTCGGCGCCTGGGTTCGCCGACCAGGTCGTGTCGGGCATCCTCGCGGCCGACGACGTGTCGACTCTTCCGCCGATTCGGATGGTGCTCGCCTTCGACGCCGTCGCGGTCGACGTGACGTCCACGAGAGTCGAACTGGCGCAACGGCAGATCGAAGCGCAGGAGCAGCAACGGCTCCTTGGCGTCATCCCGAATTTCTTTGTCTCGTACGAGCCTGACGCCGCCCCGCTGAGCGCGAAGCAGAAGTTCGAACTGACGTGGAAAACCCGATTGGATCCCTTCCAGTTCGTGGCGGTCGGCATCATCGCGGGCGTGCAGCAGGCGCGGAATGATTTCAGCGGGTTCGGCGACGGGGCAGAAGGATACGCCAAGCGCTACGCGGCCGCGTACGCGAATGGTCTGACAACAAGCCTGATCACGCAAACGCTGCTGCCAACCGTATTCAGGCAGGACCCGCGATATTTCCACAGGGGAACCGGCAGCACCCCGTCGCGCATCGGCTACGCACTCTCGAGCGCGGTCGTCAGCAAGGGAGACAACGGACATTGGCAGCCGAACTATTCCGCGATGCTCGGAGGCCTGGCGTCGGGCGCGATCTCCAACCTGTATTATCCGGCGGCGGATCGTAAAGGCGTCCAGCTCACGCTCGAGAACGCTGCGATCGGTATCGGCGGCCTCGCGTTGGGCCGCGTCGTGCAGGAATTGCTTTTCAACAAGGTGACGACCCGTGCCCACAAGTCCAAGCCATGAAGGCGATCATTGGTCCGGGAAGTGTGCGGGTGTGGCCAAGCATTCATTCCACAGCTTGGAGCTGGGCCGCGGCGCGGAAGGCCGTCAGCGATCGCATGAAGAAGTACTGGACGGGTCGACGGAAGCAGAAGTCGGCAAAGAGGCGACCGCGTCAGCCCCAGTCACGGGCTAAAGACAGCAACCGTTACTGATACCTCGCAGTAGACTAGCGGCCATGCGGAAGATGCTGGCGACCGCGATCCTCGTGCTGAGCGGCGTGCTCGTCGGTCGTGGACAGCAGGCTGCGCCTCGGCCCGTGCGACTCACGCTCACGGAAGGCACAAACATGGCGGCGGCGCTGTCGCCGGACAGCCGCACGATCGCGATCGACCTCCTGGGCACGCTGTGGACGATGCCGGCCCAGGGCGGCGTGGCCACGGCGATCACCGACATCTTCCTCGACGCGCGGCAGCCGTCGTGGTCGCCTGATGGCCGGCGCCTCGCGTTTCAGGCGTATCGCGACAGCACCTGGCAGATCTGGACGGTCAACGCCGACGGGACCGATCTGAAGCCGGTGACGTCGAGCGCGTTTGACGATCGCGAGCCGGCCTGGTCGCCCGACGGCACGCGCGTCGCCTTCTCCTCGGACCGCAGCGGCAGTTACGACGTGTGGATCGTGACGCTCGCCACCGGCGCCGTTCGGCAGATCACGACGGCCGCGTCGAACGAGTACATGCCGTCATGGCGCAGCGCGACAGAGATCGGGTACGTGTCGGACCGCCGCGACAAGCCCGGCATTTACGCAGCGTCGGCGACGACGACGGGAGCGACCGAGACGCTGGTCGCGTCCGCCGATGGCGCGCTCGCCGCTCCGGCGTTCGGACCTGACGGCGCGGTCGCCTTCAACGCGATCGCCGGCAGCCACAGCCGCCTGATGATCGGTGACCGGAACGTGGCCGATCCCGATGAAGACGTGTTTCCGTTCCGTCCCCAGTGGCTCCCCAACAGCGAGCTGTTATACACGGCGGATGGAAAAATCAAACGGCGTCCAGCCGCAGGCGGAGCGGCGAGGACGATCGAATTCAGCGCGATCGTCTCGTTCACGCGTCCGGCGTTCACGCCCAAACGCCATCGCTTCGATCTCGCGGGACCACAACCCGTGCGTGGCATCATGCATCCAGCCGTGTCGCCCGACGGACGGCAGGTCGCGTTTGCGGCGCTCGGCGATCTCTGGGTGATGCCGGTGGACGGCGCGCCGCGTCGGCTCACCACGGATCCGGCCCTCGACACCGACCCCGCCTGGTCGCCGGACGGGACGTCGCTGGCCTACTGCTCCGACCGCAGCGGTGGGATGAATATTTGGATCGTCGATGTCCAGAGCGCTGTCGGCCGGCAGCTCACGCACCTGACCGGGGCCGCCACACTACCGGCGTGGTCCCCCGACGCCTCACGCCTCGCGTTTGTCGATGCGGACGGGCAACTGCAGGTCGTGGACGTCAATAGCGGCGCGGTCAGAAAGATTCACGATCATCTCAACGAGCCAGGCCGACCGAGCTGGTCGCCGGATGGCTCGGCCGTCGTCGTGTCGTCGCTGAAGGTCTACTCGACGCGATTTCGCGAAGGCACGAACCAGGCGCTGCGCGTGCCCCTCGACGGATCGGGCGATCGCTGGTTCGATCCGTCCCCGCACAAATCGATCGGCATGCGTGAAGACTCCGGACCGATCTGGTCGCCCGACGGCACGCAGATGGCCGCCATCGTCGACGGCCTGCTCACGGCGTGGCCCGTCGGCCGCGACGGCGCGCCGCTCGGTCCGCCGCGCCTGCTCTCCGCCGACCTCGCGGGCTCGCCGACATGGACCGGCGATTCGCAGCAGATTCTGTATCAGGCCGGCACCGGCCTGAAGCTGGTCGAGGTCGGCGCGCGGCGCACCGCGCGCGAGATCACACCACGCCTGACGTGGACGCAGGCCTCGCCGCGATACATCGTCTCGGGCGCGAACGCGACCGAGCGGATCAAGACGATCCGCGCCGGCCGTTTGTGGGACGGTCGCGGCGACACAGTCCAGCGCGACGTGGACATCGTGCTCGAGGGCAACCGCATCACGAGCGTCGAGCCGCACCGGGAAGGCCGTCCCGGCACGCTGATCGACGCGTCGAACGAGACGGTGATACCCGGGCTCATCGAGATCCACACGCATTTGAGCGAGACCTTCGGCGAGGCGCTCGGCCGCGAGTTTCTATCGTGGGGCATCACCACGGTCAGGAACCCGGCCACGAACACGTTCGAGACGATGGAGTTCCGAGAGGCGTTCGAGTCTGGCGCGCGGGTCGGTCCGCGGCTGATCACGACGGGCGAGCCGTTCGACGGAACGCGGATTTATTATCCCGGCGGCACCTCGCTCGGGGACACGGGGCAACTGCCGCTGGAGCTGCAGCACGCGAGCGACTTCGGCTACGACTTCATCAAGACGTACGTGCGGCTGCCGGATCTGATGCAGAAGCGGATCATCGAAGCGGCGCACGCGATGGGGATGCCCGTGACGTCGCACGAGCTGTATCCGGCGGTGGCGTACGGCGCGGACGGCGTCGAGCACATCCGCGGCACGAGCCGTCGCGGTTATTCGCCAAAGATCACGGCGCTCACGAGCTCATATCGCGATGTGATCGATCTGCTGACCGCGTCGAAGATGACCTTGACGCCGACGATCGGCATCCAGGGCGGCTTCCGCTTGCAGACGCTGCGCGACGCGTCGTGGATCGACGATCCGCGCATGCAGAAACTCTATCCACCGTCAGTCGTCCAGCGCTGGCGGGACGAAACGCGCACGCCGGCGTCGGCGGCCGCGCTCGAGGAGGCGCAGCGACTCGTGACGCCGCAGGAACGTACCGTCTATCAAGTCGTCAAAGGCGGCGGGCGTGTGACGGCCGGCACTGACTCGCCGATCAATCCATACGGGCTCAGCCTGCTGATGGAGCTCGAAAACTACGCGTCGGGCGGATTGACGCCGGTCGAGGTACTCCGAACGGCGACGATGGTGTCGGCGGACGCGATGGGGGTCGGCGCGGACATCGGGAGCATCGAGCCCGGCAAGCTCGCGGATCTGACATTCATCGACGGCGATCCGCTGCAGCACATCGCCGATCTGCGGCGTGTGCGACGTGTGATCAAGGACGGCAACCTGTACGACGTGTCATCGCTGGTCGCCGGCCGTTAGTCACATTCGCGACGGCGTGCTACTAATCTGCGCGAACCGGCGACCAACGAGTTCCCTCACCCGATCATCAATGGATCCGATCACTCCCAGCCTGGCGGTCCGGAAATCGTGCGGGTGTGCTGGAAGAAATACTCGCCAAGCAGACGCTCTTCGCCGTCCGTACCAACGGCAAGCAGGCGCGCGACCATGCTCGAGGACGGCGCCGCCTTCGCGAATGTCGCGGATTCCTGAAAGATGACGTGTCCGGCGTTCGTGCGAACGGGAATGTCGTTCATGCGTCCGCGCTCGACGCCTTGCGGGTCGCGGAAGCTCAAGTCGACCCGTTCTGCCTTGCTCAGGTCGACCGCGAACCGTGCCACCAGCAGGTCATCGTCTGCCGAGATCGTGCAGGGCACGATCTGCCCAGGCACGAAGTCGTACTGGCGCACCCGCCGACCGGTCTGCTCGACGTGACGAATGAACGTGTCCCCGAGGATGACACGCAACGCACCTGAATGGGCGAGAGCGCGAAGTGCTTCAGCGATTTCGATGATGTCCCGCAGGCGTTCCCCGCAGGCATCGCACTCGAAAAGGTGCGATTCGACCGCCTCCTCTTCCGCCGTGGAAAGCACGCCAAGCCAGTAGTCGGCCAGGACCGCCGGGTCGACGGGCGCGTGGCACGTGGTAGCAGACGTCTCGTCCTGCCTCGTCATGCCACCGCCTCCATGCACGCGCGCAGTCGCTTGATGGCACGGTGACGAATCACGCGGACATTGGCTTCCGAGATTCCTAGAGAGCGCCCGGTCTCGATGGCGGAGATCTCGTCGTAGTACGTCATCACGACGACTGAACGCTCGCGTTCTTTGAGCGCCGCCACGCAGCGCGCGAGCCGCCCGCCATCAAGCGGTGCCGCATGGGACTGAACCGGTATGAGCACGCGGCCAAATTCCTCAAGCAGCTGCTCCTGGCGTTCCCGGCTCCTCCTGAGATCAAGAACAGTCATACGGCATGTGCCGAGGACGAACGGCGCCAGTTTCACGGCATCGCGTAGACGGCCGGCCCTCAGTGCCTCCAGCGTCTTCAGCAGCACCTGCTGGACGAGATCGTCGGCAGCGGATGACGAACGCAGGTGACGCAGGCCGTAGAGGCGAATCCGAGGCCCCATCCGGCGGCACATCTCGGCCTCGGCTTCGTGCCGGCCGTCAGCGATGCACTGCACAAGAGCGGCATCGCTCATCTCGACGAACATCGCTACCTATTCTAGGCCGCCTCCGTCGAGCGATCGCAACTCCTCTTGTGTAGCGTGGGTTGCCCTAGGGCTGCTCCGGCAGGGGGCCCAGTATGTCAATGTTGTACTTGGCGGCCGTGGCGACAAGCTGCTCCACGTCCGGCGGGGCCGGAACCGCGTCGAGCGGCATCCTCAGGTCCCGCACGAACCGCTCGAAACCGGCTGGCGCACACAGCAGCAGCATGCGCGCGGGCTTCGTTCCCACCACTTTGAAGCCATGCGCGAGGTTGCGCGGTCCGTAGACGTAGGTGCCGGGACCGGCCGTCAGCCACTTGCCGTCCACGACGACCGCCAGCTCTCCCTCGAGAACGTAGAACGCCTCGTCTTCGTTATGGTGCACGTGGTAGGGCGATGCGAGCCCAGGTGGCATGTCCAGGGATTCCATCAGGAAGAAGTGATTGTCGGTGGTTTCACCGGTCGAACGTATGACCGTGGGACATCCGAAGAACTGGAAGGTGGCATCCTGCTGGGTGTTGATATACGGCTGGCGATCCTGGCTGATCATCGATGCGCTCCTTGTGCCGGCTGACTGCGTCATCGCAATCCGTCCGTCTACTTGAGATGTGTCACCAGGAGTCTTCCCGTTACACCGGTCGTGGTCCTGCGCCGACTCATTGGGTTCATTGCCGGCGTGTACTTCGCCACCGCCCTCATCAGTCTTTGGGCTGCCATCACCATTCGCCAGCTATGTACGCTGATCTACCCCGTACGAACGATTGATCGCCAAGGTGAACGCTGGAGTGTCACCGGCGTCTTGGGAACTCGCGAACGTGTTTTGCAATCGCCAACCGCCCAGACTTGAATGGCTTGCCGCGACACATTGTCTGAAAAACGCCACCGTTCTCTTTAGTGACACCACGGCGTTTATCACCACCGACGCGACTCCAGCGCCGTGTCCAATGCACGGCTTGCGCGCTTACCCCGGCGACACGTACCATGGGCGCGCCGTCAGGGCGGCCTACGGTCCGCGTAAAGGGTTCTACCCGCCCTCCAGTCGTCGTCGTGATCGCCTTCTATTCCTTCGCCCCACTGCGGACACGGGCGGCTGAAAGGGCTATGCCCTTTCGAAGGAAGGAAGGTGTGTTGTGACGAATGAGCCTCCGCGCACAGGCGCGCTGTCCCTCCCAGACAATCCCGATCTGAGCTGGCTCCGAAAGCAGGCGAAGCGCTTGCTGAAGGAACTGAGAATCACGGCCCCCGAAGCGAAACTCGCCGATGCGCAGTTCGAGTTGGCGACGCGCCACGGGTTCTCGAGTTGGCGGGCGCTTAAGGCGCACGTCGATTCCGCCAACGCCGAGCCGCTCTTGACGGCTGCGCT
>DASXGC010000028.1:0-9029 GCA_036489235.1 Vicinamibacterales bacterium | reverse complement strand
CACTGGATACCTGGTGCGAGCAGTGGGGGCGGACCAGAGAGCCATCCGAAGTGTTGGGCGATGGCTATGAGCGCCATCGCTACTCCGATCAGGACCAGAGCTATCCGCTGAGAGCGCTTGCTCATCCCTTCCAGCCTTTCTTCTTCGGCTTAGACACCTTCCACACGCTTTGTTCCCGGCGTGTTTCGGATTTGTCGCTTGAATGCGCTCGGGCTCAATTCGAGGCGTCAGGCCCGATCCGCGATGAGTACCCTATTTGGGACGAAAGTCGGTATCGGTTTGCACCGAAAACTTTCGGTACTTCGAATATTCGGTGACCGACTCAACCTGAAATCGGCGAATCAGTACCCGTCCCGCTGCCTTGATGCGTAGCCGTGAAGGCAGCCACACCTCGTCATTGATCTTCGTGCGCTCGTATGAAGCCGTCGAACCGGAATAAACCTTACCGAAGGACCACGCGACGCCAAAATCCTTGAGAACCTCCACGTCAACGCGAACAAGCTGGTGGTCGCTCTCAGACACCCATGCGCGCCCTCTCACCTTCGACATTTCCTCTCCCACTCGGGTCTTCGGGGTTGGATGGGGCCGTGGCGCGAAGTCGATCACGATCACGGAGCGGCCGTCGATCTGCTGTCGTTCGCTCAGCGTGAACTGATAGACCAGCCCGAGATCGTCCAGTTCCAATCGCTCCTTAGCCTGGGCCTCCGCCTGCCGTCGAAGGCGCTGCTCGCGCTGGTCCGGCGTTTCACGTTTGCGCTGCTCCAAACCATCGAGTACCTGCTTCTGCCGGCGCGTGTCGTCTTTAGCAAGGTCTCGAGCGTCTCTTGGCTTGCCGTCCTCCTCAATCAATCGGCGATATGTGTCTCCCGGCTCCAGTCCCGGGTAGATTTCGAAGACCTGGACAGGCCCGGTCGTGACTGTTCCGAGTTTGCTGAGGTGAAGATTCGCGTCGCGCTCGAGAAAAGTGTACTGGCTGAGTAGCGCCCGATCGGTTTGCAGGTGGTCGCGCACCGAGGCAATAAACTGTTTCGCCTCTGGCAAGGGGCGTTCCTGTGGCGACACCGGCAGAGAAAGGCAGAGCCAGGCGGTGGCCCCGACGGCCAGGCCTGAACAGCGGCCACTCAAGCTGGAAACCCATCGGCGGTTTCGAGGCAGATGCACCGTTCGAGTCTGTTGCAAAAGAGCAAAACTTGGCAACTCGAGACGACGGTCTAGAATGTTGAGGAGAAATGATTCTGAAGCTACCGCCGTTCGAAATTGAAGTCAGCGACGAAGACTCCAAAATCCGAAACGGGACGAAATGGGAAGTCGGACGACTACACGTTACATAGTGCTGCTGGTGGCCACTATCGTCTCTGTGGATTTCCTATTCTTCAAGAATCAGTTCTGGGAGCGGCTGACGGTGAACATCGCAATCGTGCTGGCATTCTCAGTCGTCTACTTCAGGTTCATAAAACGTCCATGAATATCGGCACTCAATTCTCCACGGCCGACAGGATCGACTGAACGCTTTGTTGCACGCTACGTGTCGCCGTGTCGATGACGAGCCGCTCGCTTTCCCACGGACGATAGTCGTGCTCGATCACCTCCGACCATGTTGGCAGGCGGTGCCCGGTGATGTCCGGCACGCGTGATTCGACGCGTCGTCTGTGCTCGTCGACATCCGAGCACGCGACTTCAACATTGACGGCACGAATGCCAGCGCGAGTCGCCACCGAGCGCCACTCGCTCCTCGTCAGTGGCCAGGGGTTCACGCAATCGGCAACGACATTCCACCCAAGCTTGAGGTTGTCCTCCGCGACGGCGTAGGCGACGCCGTAACCTTCACCCCAGACCTTCCATCCAGCATTACGCAGGGTCTGCTCGATTGAGTCGATCCGCACGTGAACGGCGCGCATTGCGGTGGCCAGCTCCCGTGCGATTGTGGTCTTGCCAACTCCGGGAAGTCCGCTGAGCACAACCAGCATGAGGACAGTGTATCGAACGCCATTCCAATCGGAGCCGGGCGGACGATCACGAAGTAAGATACCCGCGTGGACGATCCATACGAAGCTTTGAGAACGGCGACGGCGGCCGCATTGCTCGGTAGCCCAGGAACGACAACGGCGGAATTGCGTAAGGCGATCGCCTCGGGTCAGCCGCCGCCGGAACTCGCGGCGCTGGTGCAGAAGATCCAGACGCGCGCCTACACGGTCGTCGATCAGGATGTTGAAGCCCTCCGGTCGCGCTACACCGAGGATCAGCTGTTCGAGATCATGGTGGCGGCGGCGTTTGGCGCGGCGAGCCAACGGCTCGCCGCGGCGCACCGCGCACTGGAGGAGGCGTGAGACTCTCGAACGTCGAACGCGGTGACGGTCTCTCCGCGCGCCTGTTCTATCGCTTCGTCCGCGCAGTGTCGGGATTTCGCGCGCCCGACGTCGTTCGCACCCTTCGCTACCGTCGTCATCTCTTCGGCCGGCACCATTCGGCCCATACCCACGCCGTCATGCGCGGACCCTCTGCGTGGTCGGTGGGAGATCGTGAGTTGTTCGCGGCGTTCGTGTCGCGGATGAATCACTGTCACTTTTGAACCAACGCTCACGCCGCGGTCGCGGCGTCTGCTCTCGATAGCGACAGCCTGGTCCAGCAAGTACTCGACGATTACACGACCGCGCCGATCGGGGAACCGCTTCGCGCGATCCTGGGCCTGCTCAAGAAAATGACGCTCGATCACGCGCATCTGGACGTTGATGACATCCGCGCGGTCATGCAAACCGGTGTGTCGAAGCGGGCGATCCGCGAGGCCCTGGAAGTGGCCTTCCTGTTCAACATCTACGACCGGATGGCCGACTCGATGGGATGGGACGTTCCTGAGGTGTCGACCGGCTACTACCGCGCTGGCGCGAAGCGGTTGCTGACTCGCGGCTATCAGTAACCCTCGCTGGCTTGGTCGGACGTCCGGCCGAGCAGGGCCGACCGAGGTCGGCCCCTACGGAGTCGTAGGGCCGACTACCGTGCTGGCGCGAAGCGGTTGCTGACTCGCGGCTATCAGTAGCCTCGGTTTGCCAGTAGGGGCCGACCTCGGTCGGCCCACCGGCCGTCCGCCATTGACAGCCATCCGGCAGTAGACTGTGCGCCATGATCAATGGCGTACACGTTCTGTTCTACAGCCAGGACCCCGAGGCGGATCGCGCATTCTTTCGCGACGCGCTGCAGTTCCCCTCGATGGACATCGGCCGCGGCTGGCTGCTGTTCGGTCTGCCAGCAGCAGAGGCGGCCGTCCATCCGTCGAACGGCAATCCCGAGCCCGTTCACGCCGGACACCATCACCTCGGCGCCGTCGTCTACCTGATGTGCGACGACCTGAACGCGACGGTGGCCGCGCTCAAAGCGAAAGGCGTCGGCTGCACCGACGTCAGCACCGAGGCGTGGGGCGTGAAGACCACCGTCCGCCTGCCGAGCGGCGGCGAGCTCGGCCTCTATCAACCGACCCATCCGACCGCCCTCCAGCTCAACGCACAAGCGTCGCGCTGAGCGGTACGCGTCTTGATGGTTCTTCTCATGAGGTGATTCATGAGCGGTAACGACAATAAAGCCACGGTCACAGTCGAGGACTCGTTGACGGCCTTGAGCGAAGCGGTAGGGAAGTCGGCCGACGATTTGCGCGGCGTGCGGTCGGCCCTCGACCTGGCGCGCGCCGACCTCGCTCACGCCAATACCTCGATCACGCGCGAGGTCGTGAAGTACGCCGAGGAGGCGATCGTCCACCTGCGTGAGACCGATCAGTCGCTGCGCCGTGTGCTCACCCGACTGCGCGATCGCGATTAATCGGCGGACCGATGTCGGCGACCGAATGTCGGCGGCCGAATGTCAGCGGCCGAAAATCAGCGTTGCCAGCGCGTCGATCGCGGACTGGTCAGGCACGAACCCGAGCGTGTAGCAGGGGGTTCGGCCGACGATGAGGTCCAGGGCGTTGGCGGTGTGGTCGAGTGTCGCCGTGCCGTGAAACGGCAGGAATGAACTGGCGATTTTATTTCGGTTGCAGCAGCTCCTTGATTCCGCCGAGCGACGCCAGGATGCCGCTCGCTTCGTAGGGCATGAACACGAGCTTTTGCGCGTTCGTCGAGATCTGTCCGAGAGCCTCGAGATACTTCTGCGCGATGAGATATTGCGCGGGACTCGTGCCCCCGCCCAGTGCTTGCGACACCAGCTGAATCGCCTGCGCCTCCGCCTGGGCGACCCGCAGACGCGCCTGCGCCTGACCCTCCGCCGCGAGGATCGCGGCTTCCTTCGAGCCTTCCGCGTTGACGATCTGCGACTGCTTCTGGCCCTCCGCGCGGAGGATCGCCGACGACTTCTCGCCCTCCGCCGTAGTGACGACCGCGCGGCGCGTCCGCTCCGCGGTCATCTGCTTTTCCATCGTCAGCCGGATCTCTTCGGGCGGCGTGATGTTCTTGAGCTCGATGCGCATCACCTTGACGCCCCATTGCTGCGTCGCGGAATCAAGCGCCGAGCGCAGCTGGGTGTTGGTGGTGTCGCGCGACGACAGCGTGTGATCGAGATCGAGCTGGCCGATGACGTTGCGAAGCGCCGACAGCGTCAGCTGCTCGAGGCCCCATGCCAGGTTCTGCACCTCGTAGGTGGCGCGAACCGGATCGGCGACCAGATAGTAGATGACCGCATCCACCTCCATCGTCACGTTGTCGCGAGTGATCACCGGCTGCGGCTCGATCTTGGTGATCTGCTCGCGCAGGTCGATCGTGGCGCGGACCGAATCGAGAAACGGCACGATGGTGTTGAGACCGGCCTCGGCCGATCGATGATACTTGCCGAGGCGCTCGATGATCTTGACCTGCTTCTGCGGCACGATTTTGATCGTGCGCATCAGCACCACCAGCAGGAACACCGCGAGACCGACGAGAACAATATTGCTCATGCGCGTGTCACCTCCAGCACGATGCCGTCCGCGCCGACGACGCGAACTCTCGTGCCTGCGGGAATCGTTGCCGTGCTGCGGGCCGCCCAGTCTTCGCCGCCGACGTTGATGCGGCCGGTGCCGAGGGTGGGATCGATGTCGTGCGTCACCTGGCCGTGGCGTCCGACCAGCGGCTCCGTGCGCGACGGTACGCCGGGCCCGGCGACGCGATGGAGCAGGCGCGAACGCAGCGTGACGATCGATACGGTCAGCACCACCACGAACACCAGCACCTGCGCGGTGACGCCGAATCCGAAGTAGGCCGCCGCTGCAGCGGCGACGGCACCGAGGCTGACGAACGCGGATCCGAAATGGGGGACCGAGACTTCGATGATCGCCGCCACCAGCGCGAAGCCGAGCCAGACGGCGACGCCGACTTCAGTGGCCCACATGGACAAGAAGGTCGTCAACCAGCTCATAGACGGAAGAGCGGGCGTCCGTTCATCGTGCCGGGCCACGGCGTGCCTGCGAACATCAGCAGCGTCGCCAACCCGTAACAGATGAGCATCCGCATTCGCTTGGCCGAAGGCGTCGTCGCTTTGCGGGAGAGCACTCGTCCGACGTGGGTCAGGATGACCGCGGCAATCATCATCGTGATGTGCTCGACCGCCCAGAAACGAAGCTGTGGCGTTCGCATGGCCGCCCCGAAGTCCTGCATCGCCTGCACGGTGAATGGGCTGAGCGCGAAATACAGAATCAGGCCGACCAGCATCTGCAGATCGAGCGCCGTGACCATGATCATGCCCCAGCGGTCAGCGGCGGAATTGTCGCGGCCGGAGTCGCTCCGAAGCGCGGCGAGCGTCGCGCCGACTCCGGCGATCAGGGCAAGCCAGCGGACCCACGAGTGCAGAGCCAGAACCGACGTATACATAACGCTGACCTTAACACGAGCGTGACAGGTTTTTTACCTTCCACCACCTCCCGGGTCTAAGGTAGCGGAACGAAAGGGGTCTGGATGGCAAGCGGCGACGCGCTCATCGAGCATCTTCTCCGCCGGGCAGGTTTCAGCGCCGGCAGCGACGAACTGGCCTCCTATTCGGCCCTGTCCTATACGCAGGCCGTCAACCGGCTCGTGTACTTCGAGTCGGTGGCGGACACAGTCGATTCCAATCTTGGCCAGCCCGGCTTTCTCGGTACCACGTCTCAGGGACCGTTTTCGCCCGACACCCTCATCAGCGACGCGCGCCAGCGCTGGTTGTTCCGCATGGTCCACAGCGGCCGTCCGCTCCAGGAAAAGATGGGGCTGTTCTGGCACAACTACTTCGCAACCGCGTATTCCAAAGTCGCCGGTTCAGTGCAGGCGCTGGACGGTGCGCGGTTGATGAACACGCAGATCGATCTGTTCCGCACGCTGGCGACGGGAAACTTCCGCGAAATCCTGCTTGCCGTCGCCAAGGATCCGGCCATGCTGATCTGGCTGGACGGCGACACCAACACCAAAGCCGTGCCGCAGGAAAACTTTGGCCGCGAGTTGATGGAGCTGTTCTCGCGCGGCGTCGGCTTCTACACCGAAGACGATGTCTACGCTGCGGCACGCGTGTTCACGGGCTGGAATCTGAAACGGCCATCCGATCTGACCGACCCCAACGGAGCGTTCAGCTTCGCCTACAACGCAAACCAGCACGAAACCACCGCGAAGACCTTCAGCTTTCCGGTGTACTCGAACGGCAGCAAGACCATTCCGGCCCGCGCCGCGTCGAACGGCATGCAGGACGGCGTCGATCTGATTACCGCCCTGGCGTCGCACCCTGAAACGGCAACCCGTCTGGTCACCAAGCTCTATGGGTTCTTCGTCAGCGAGACCGTGCCGCCGGATCCGGGATTCATTTCGTCCCTCGCGACGACCTACCTGCAGAACGACACTGTCCTCAAGCCGGTCATTCTGCAGATCCTGACGTCGGGTCAGTTCAGGGATTCGTCGGTCTACTTTACGCGTTACTCGTGGCCGGCCGAATTCCTGGTGCGCGCCATCAAGGAAACCGGCTGGACCGGGCTTTCGGCGGGCACCTGTCTGACACCGCTGGTGAACATGGGGCAGGAGCTGTTCGAACCGCCGAATGTCGCCGGCTGGCCGCTCGGACAGGCGTGGTTCTCGACCGGCGCGATGCTCGCGCGCATGAATTTCGCGTCCTCGCTGGCTGCGAATCAGAAATTCCGGCTCGCAACCGCGGCGACGGCCGCCAACTCCAGTCCGACCGCGCTCGTCGATTTCCTGGCCGATCGGCTGACCCTCGATCTCAGCAGCGCGGTTCATTCTGATCTCGTCAGCTACGCAAGCGCGGGCGGGGCCTGGACCGGCTCGGATACGCAGCTGCAGGCCAAGGCTGCCGGCATCGTTCACCTGATCCTCGGATCGGCGGAGTACCAATTCGTATGAAACGAAGGACGTTCCTCAAGAACGGTGTCGCCGCATTCACGCTCAGCTTTGCCGCGCCGGCATTTCTGTCCGATCTGGCTCGAGCCCAGGGCGCGACCCGCCGCAACCTGATCGTGCTCGATCTGAGCGGCGGCAACGACGGCCTGAGCATGCTGATTCCGTATACGGATTCGTTCTACTACAGCCGGCGGCCGACGCTGGGCGTTCCGGCGGGGACGGTGCTGCAGATCGGCAGCGACTCGAGCGGCAAGGCGCTCGGCTTGCACCCGAAGCTGACCGGCCTGAAGAACATCTTCAACCAGGGACGTCTGGCGCTGATTCAGCGCGCCGGATACGCGAACTCGAGCCGATCGCATTTCTCCGGAACCGACATCTGGTCCACCGCCAATCCGTCGAACACCACCGGCAGCGGCTGGGTCGGGCGCTACATGGCGACGCTGCCGGCGCCGCTCGATCCGCTGGCCGTCTGGAACACCACCGGCGATACGCCGCACGTGCTGCAGTCGGCCACCGTCGCGGTTGCGTCCATTCCGAGCATCAACGGCTACGCCTTCAACAGTCCGAACAGCGGCACCGAGGCTACCTACGAAAAAGCCGCGGCGGTGAGCATCGCGTCGCACGTACCGGTGGATAAGCCGCACGTCGCGTTCGTGAGCACGACGGCACAGGCCGCCATGGCCACGCTCAGCCGTGTGGCATCGGTCGGCACCTACAAGCCAAGTGTGACCTATCCAAACAACGGATTCGGCCAGGCGTTGCAGGCGATCGCGGGCGCCATGGCCAAGGGCATTGGCACCAAGGTCTTCTATCTGCAGACAGGCGGTTTCGACACCCACTCGGGACAGGACACGACCGCCGACGCCGGCGCCTACGTGAAGCTGATGGTGACGCTGAACGCCGGCCTGACCGCCTTCTACAACGACGTCCAGAATCTGGGGATGATGAGCGACACGCTCCTGCTGTCGTTTTCGGAATTCGGCAGGCGCATCAGCGAGAACGGCAGCAAGGGCACCGACCACGGTGCGGCGAGCGTCATGTTTGCGATGGGTGGCGGCGTTCGCGGCGGCATCTATGGGACGGCCGCTTCACTGAATCTGGATCCACAGAACCCGACGCTCGAAAACAGCGCCGGCGACGTGCACTATGAGACCGATTTCCGTTCGGTCTATGCCAAGGTGATCGACAACTGGCTGGGCGGCGACTCAGTGGGCGTGCTCGGCGGGAACTTCAAGAAGACGGGAATCGAGTTCGTGTAGCACCAAGCACCAAGCACCCGCACTTAGCACCTCGCACCCAGCACCATCACTTAACACTCCGCAACTCCGACTTCAATCGCGCGAGTTCGCGCCTGGCGTCGATCAGTGATTCGTGAGCCGTTTCCCACGTCGTGCGCGCGTCGCGTTCGACGTCTTCCGCTTTGGCGAGCGCGGCCTCCGCGAGCTTGATCTCGGCGGCGCGTTTTCGCGCCTCCTCGGCGACTGCCTCTTGGCGTTCTCGCTCGCGTTCTTCTTCGAGTCGCGCCTTGCGCTCCTCGGCCGCAGTGCGCTTGGGCGGCTCGCCTTGACCGCGCGCGGTGGCCGGTCTGGTGACGAGCTGTGGCCGCGCCACCGGTTCGCCTGGCACTGGTGACGCCGCCGGCGTGATGCCCAGCAGCGCTTCGAATCCCGCGGGTTGAAGCGGTTCGGTCAGCCGTCCCGG
>DASXGC010000267.1:0-13390 GCA_036489235.1 Vicinamibacterales bacterium | reverse complement strand
AATGCCAGCGTCGTCGTCTGCGTCAGCCAGTAGGCGCCGTCCACCCATCCCCAGCCGCTGAGACCGTTGGCGGTCGCGTCACGGGCCAGGTTGACGACCAGGCCGTTGGTCGTGCCGACGGGAAACAGGGCATGGCCGGAGCCGTCGACCGCGTCGGAAAACTGCGCGTAGAGTGAGTCGTTGTACTTCGAGTTGCCGCCTGCACGGAGACGGAACCAGACGTGATACGCCGTGGCCGATGGCGCGCTGAACGTGAAATCGACGTAGTCTGCCGGCGCCGCCAGGGGGGCTGTTGTGTTCGACCATCCCTGGTCGGGACTGATCAACGCCGTGCCGTTGGCTGCGCTGGGATCGGCGCTCGCGGTCCAGCTACCGTGAACCGTGGCGGCGTCGGCGCTGTACAACACGATGTCGCTGGTTGCGGCGCCGACCGGAATTGGCGCGAAGACACACGTCGCCCACAAAGCGCATAAGGCTTTTCGAAACATAGTTCGCTCCGTTGTAAGAGGAGAGAAGCTCGCGGCGGCGAACCTCGTCCGCACTGGTTGTGGCAACGAAAATGCCAGAGGATCACGGTCCTCGGAAGGAGAACGGCGATCGAATGTTTTCGAACAAAACTCATCGGACTGAAAATGCTGAGGTGAGGGGAGAGCGGTGCCGAAGGGCCGACCGAGTTACACCCTCGTCGGGTCAATCGCAGCTCTGTAAGTCGAGTCGATCGATGTGGGGAGTGCGCGATGTCGCGCAAATACTGTTTACGCGATCGAGTTCTATATTTGCTAGTGGAAAGATTGCCAGTTTCCGTGCGTTATGTGTTGCAGGCGTCGTGGTCGCAACTTCCAGCGCGAGCGAAGCTGCCGTCATCAACGTTGCCGCAGGCGGGAGTCTTCAGGACGCGTTGACCAATGCACAGCCCGGCGACGTCGTGCAGCTTGCCGCGGGCGCAACGTTTGTCGGGAACTTCACCCTGCCGAACAAGTCGGGTCCTGCGATCATCACCCTGCAGACGGCTGGTACCGGCTGGCCAGAAGCCGGCGCGCGCATCGGACCGGCGCAGGCCGGGCAACTTGCGAAGCTTCGCTCGCCAAACAATGCACCCGCGCTGCAGACCGCTCCGGGAGCGCATCACTGGCGTGTGCAACTGCTGGAATTTCAGGCCAACGCCGGTGGCGCAGGCGACATGATCACGCTCGGCGACGGGTCAGCGGCGCAGCGGAGCCTCACGGCCGTGGCGCACGACCTGGTCATCGATCGCTGTTATATCCACGGTGATCCGACCAATGGTCAGAAGCGCGCCATCGCGCTCAACAGCGCGACGACCACAATCAGCGGCTCATACATCGCCGAGGTCAAGGCGGTCGGCCAGGACTCGCAGGCCATTGCGGGTTGGAATGGCCCGGGTCCGTTCGTCATCACCAATAACTATCTCGAGGCCGCCGGGGAAAATATTTTGTTTGGCGGTGCCGATCCCACGATTCCGAATCTGGTTCCTTCCGGCATCACCATCACCAACAACGAGGTCAGCAAGCAGGCGACCTGGCGCGGGCAGTCGTGGCAGGTCAAGAACCTTCTCGAGTTGAAGAACGCACGCGATGTCACCGTCCGCGGCAACACCTTCGAGTACAACTGGCTGGCGGCGCAGACCGGCTTCGCGATCCTCTTTACCGTCCGCAATCAGGACGGCAACTGCCCATGGTGCCAGGTCGAAGGGGTCCTGTTTCAGGACAACATCGTCCGTCACAGCGCGGGCGGCATTTCGATACTCGGCACCGACAATATCCATCCCAGCCTGCAGACCCGCTCGATTGTCGTCAGGAACAATATCTTCAACGACATCGACAATCAGAATTGGGGAGGCAACGGCTATTTCCTGCAGATTACCGGCTCGCCGAGAGACCTCGTGATCGACCACAACACTGTCGTGCAGGATCACGCGTCGGGAATCATGATGGTGGACAGTGTGGTGCTGGGGATGGTCTTTACGAATAATTTGGCCCGCCGCAATGCTTACGGAATTATCGGCAGCGACCATGCGCCCGGCAACGACACCATCAGCGCGTTTTTTCCCGCGTCAACCTTTGCCGGCAACGTCATTGCCGACGGCGACGCGTCGCGTTATCCCTCGCACAACCAGTTTCCGAGCTCTGATCAGTTCCGCGCACAATTCGTCTCGTACGCTTCCGCCGACTATCGGCTGATCCCCGCGAGCAGTTGGCGTCATGCTGGCACTGACGGCCTCGATCTCGGCGCCGACGTCACTGATATCGGTGCGCCCCGCGACCCGTCGCGCCCAGGAGGGCGCCCTCCGCGCATTCCTGAAGTGAAGCGCGTCCCTGAAGTGAAGCGATAACGTTGTTTTTTGCTACACGTGGGATCACAAACGCTTCCATTGATGCTTGTGGAAATGCGAAGATGACGCGTTTCAAGACTCACGTCCTTCCGGTTACGCCTGCCTGAATCAGAAAATCACACGCGAATCCGAAATTGGATTTGACCATTGTGTAATTGTTGCCGTTACTGATCAGTTGTGTTCCTGAACACTCTGAAGCAGCAGAGATTTGGCGCGCGCGATTTTAAAGGCGTTTTGAGAACTTAAGCGGTCGGCGCCTGCTTTGCCCCAACTCTTGCAGCTTGGCTGTTATCAACGCCGAGTTCTACAAAAATTGAGGTTCAGATGCACGGACGTGATGCTGCCGCAGGGAGAAGTGCTGTCAATCGACGCGTAATTCGCCGGACGATCTCTCTATTGATGCTATTCGCATTAATGATCGTGACGACGAAACACATGATTGCGGCTAGTGACATTGTCCTGTACGCGACCGATTTCACCAACCTCCGAGGCAACTGGGCCGAGGTTGCGGTGAGCGGCGCGGCCGGTGGCGTCACGCTATCGAGCAACGACCTTGGCTGGTCGAGCCCGGATAGTGCGCTCGCGGCGCCGAACGACTTCGTCGAAGCATCATTCTCGGCGCCGGCCTCTGTGCCGTACCACGTCTGGCTTCGACTCAAGGCCGCCGGCAATTCGAAGTACAACGATTCGGTATGGGTGCAGTTTTCCGACGCGGTGGACTCGAGCCAGGGGGCGATCTATCCGATTGGGTCGACCAGCGGCTTGCTGGTCAATCTCGAGAACTGTTCCGGCTGCGTGCTCTCGAATTGGGGATGGCAGGACAAGGCCTATTGGCTCCAGCAGTCCACCAGTATTCAGTTCGCCTCGAGCGGCACGCACACAATCCGCATTCAAACCCGTGAGGACGGCGTCCAGATCGACCAGGTGGTGTTGAGCCCGGCGACCTATTTCACCCATGCTCCGGGTGGGGTGACCGACGATACGACGATCGTGGCGAAGCCGAGCGTGGCTGCGGCGGCGGTGACGACGGCGGCGGCAAGCGCATCCACCCCGTTCTCGGGAACACCTGCTGCGATTCCAGGCAGGATTAACGCCGAGACCTTCGACAACGGCGGGGAAGGCGTGGCCTATCACGACACCAGCGCGGGCAACAGCGGAGGCGTCGCCCGTTCCACCGGCGTCGACATCGAATCATCGTCGGACGGCGGGGACGACATCGGCTGGATAGCGCCGGGCGAGTGGGTCAACTACACCATCAGCGTGCCGAGCAGCGGCAACTACTCGGTGGCGTTGCGCGTCGCATCACCGTCCGGTGCGACGATGCACGTGGCGTTCGGCGGGTCGAGCAATATTTCCGTCGCGGCGACGATTCCAGCAACCGGCGCTTGGCAGACCTGGACGACCGTCACGGTTCAGGCTGCACTCAAGGCCGGGACGCAGGTGATGACGGTCAAGTTCGACACCGGCGGGATGAATTTCCACTACGCACAGATCTCGGCCGTCAGCACATCGATTGGAGGAACGCTCAGCCCCTACTCGGGGACGCCCGCACCGGTGCCTGGCGTGATCGCGGCTCAGACCTTCGATAACGGCGGCGAGGGCGTCGCGTATCACGATACGACCCCGGGCAACAGCGGCGGCGCGGTTCGCAGCACCGACGTGGATATCGAGGCGAGCGGCGCCGGCGGTTACGATGTCGGTTGGGCCGCAGCGGGCGAGTGGTTGAACTATACGGTCAAGGTCGCGAGCGCCGGCAGCTATACGGCCGCCATCAAGGTCGCGTCGATCACCGGCGGCAGCTTGCACATCGGCTTCAATGGATCGCCCAACGTGTGGGACAACGTCGCTGTGCCGGCCACGGGTGGATACCAGACGTGGGTGGTTGTCAACGTGCCGATGACCCTCGGCGCCGGCGTTCAGCAGATGACGGTGATGTTCGACAGCGGCGGCGTCAACCTGCACGACGTTACAGTCACAACAGCGGCGAGCGCGCCCCCGCCACCCCCGCCGCCACCCCCACCGCCGCCGCCTTCGTCCGGCGGTACCGAGATCTCAGTGGCCGACTGGAACATTCAGGTCAACGATTCCTCGGCCGCGCACGCCAAAACGGTGATCGACTATCTGGCCGCGCTCAGCCCGCAGCCGCAGGTCATCGTGATTGAGGAAGCGCACAAATCCCAGTACAGCACCTATATCAGCGAGTTGCTCAGTCGCACCGGACGCACGTGGACCGGCGCGTTCCAGACGCATTGTGCGCTAGGCGCCTGGACCGGTAGCTCATGCACCTCGTCCGAGGACGAAGGCGTCGGCGTGTTTTCATCGCTGCCGGTCGTGAGTTCGAGCGTGTCGTATCTGCCGTATCCTGACGCCTACCATTCCGCCCGCGGAACCGTCCGGCTGGCGGTCAGCGTCAACGGGGAGACGGTTCAGGTGTTCGGCGTGCACATGCAGGTCAACAACGCCGCGTCCCGGTATAGCTCGATGACCTATCTCAAGAGCTGGGCGGCCAACTATTCCGTGCCCCAGATCATCGCCGGTGACTTCAACGCGGACCAAAATCAGATCGACACGACGGCCGGCATGTCGCCGAACTTCGTCGATTCGTGGACGCTGGTCGGCTCCGGCCGTGGATTCACCAACCCGACGCCATCACCGGTCTACAAACTGGACTACTGGTTCGCCGATGTCGGCGGCAGGGCGCAGCCGGCGTGGTCCTCGGTGATCACCGGCACTGGCACTGTATCCGACCACTTCCCGGTACAGACCGCCTTCACGATTCGATGATCGACCCGGATCCGCCCCCTCTGCCGCCTGACGCAGGCGGCGAGGGCGGTGGCACGGTGCCCGGCGTCGCCGATCCAGCAGGCGCGGGCGACGCAGGCGTCGCGGGCACTTGCGCTGGGGGCGGGGGCGGCGCTCCGTCCTGATCGTCAGGCACGAACTGACCGTCAGCACCGATGATGCGTTGCGCGCCGGACGGATCGGCGACTGCTTGAGGAGGGGGCGGAGCAGGCGCTGATGGTGCTGGCGCAGCCGCATTCAGCGGCGCGCGTGCCGTGATCACCGCGATGCCGGCAAACCGGGACGGATGCTGCGCGGCATTTTCTGGCGCCCAGGCGCTGGTGACGAATCCGCCGCTCGCTCGCAGAATCGTACTGAGTGCCTCCATCTCCGGCACGCCCCGAAGATCGAACGACAGCGGAGCGGTGTCGAGGCGATCGACGGCGATGACTCGCGTTCCGCCGACGCGTCCCCATTCGGTGAGGATGTCGCGTGCGGACGCCGCCGACGCCGACAACCAGACGAGCCCATCCTTGAACGTCAACTGGACATGCGGAGCCGCTGCCGGCACGGCAGGTGTCCACGTGGCCGCGAAAACACAGAGAACTAAAAGGTGAAGCCGTTTCATGCGTGTTGAGGACGCCGCCGCCAACACCCTATCAGCGTACCGAGGTATTGCAGCGTGCGCAGCTCCTCGACCATGACCGACAGTGAGTCTTTTCCAGGCAACGCCCGAATCCAACGCCAAATCTGCGCCAACGCCTGACGGTAGATAAACCTCGGCACCCCCACGATCCGCGGCACATGTGCCATGTCTAGCTCAGGGTGGAGATCGTCGAGCATCAGCGCCTGGGTCTTGCCGTGCCAGAAGAACCAGCGGCGAAAATACGCACGTGTCAGGCGATCGACCGGGACGAAATGGTGGACCTCTATCGCCGGGTCGTAGTAGCCCGCGTACAATCCATGCCGCCGCAGCCGCATGAAGATCTCGTGGTCTTCTCCTGAGATCAGCGTGTTGTTGACCTTGCCCAGGTCGGTACGCCATCCGCCGATTGCGACGACGGGCTCTCTGGCGATTGCCAGGTTCGCGCCGATGGGCAGACGCTGGCCAGAACTCTCCGCTACGTAATCGACCGGCACGTCGCCATAGTCGAGAATCGCCAGCGGACCCCAGATGTCCTGGGCCTGAGGGATCAATAACCCAGGCGGTGGCTGCTGGCCCCAGCGCGGCAGTACTTTCCCAAAGACAAACGTCACTTCGTGGTCGCGGAAATCGCGAACGATGTGCGTCAGCCATTCCCGATCCGGCCAGACGTCATCGTCGGTGAGTGCGAGGATGTCGCCGCTCGACGCCTCGAGGCCGCGGTTGAGCGCAAAGCTCTTCCCCAATTGTGATTCGGTCAGCGCCAGGATTGGGATCGGCGACAGACGCACCGCTTCCTCGATCACCGCCGCCGTGTTGTCGGTGCAATTGTTGGCGACGATCACCAGCTGAACGTCGCAATCGTCGGGAAGGGTCAGGGAGCGGATTGCGGTCAGCGTCTCGCGCAACAACCGGGCGCGGTTGTGCGTGCAAATCAAAATAGAGGCCGAGCGCACGTTCACGAGACCTCCTTCGCTGCAGGTGTGCCGGCCCGGCTCGCGAAACTCCCGAGTCGCCAGCGCTGAGCGGCGTAGCCCGCGCAAAACGCGATGTCGATCGCCGAATCAAGTGCGCGGGTCCTCCTCAACGAGAGCAGGGATACAGCGGCACTGGCGGCAGCACACACAGCACGGCGCTGCAGGTAAAGTGGCACACCCGCGACGGTGGCTCCGCCGGACGCCTGCTCCGAATCCATCACTGCGTGCGTGACGCCGGACCAGTAAAACCAGCGGAGGAAATAGCCGATTCGCGCGCGGTTCGCCGGCACCCAGTGCGCCACCGTGACCGTGGGAACATAGACCGCGCGCAGGCCGGTTGCAAGTACGCGGCGGCAGAGTTCGTGATCCTCGCCGGAGAGCAACGTCCCTCGCAGTTTGCCCAACTGGGTCGGGTATCCGCCCAATTCAAGAAACAGCTCACGCCGGACGGCTAGATTCGCCCCGAGCAAGGTTCGCGGTCCGATGTCGGTGGTCTCCGCGCCGTAGTCGAGCAGCGCGATTGGCGCACCCAGTCGCGGGAACCGATCCCGGGCCCGGCGAATCCAGGCGGGAATGTTGGGTTCCCATCGTGGGGTCACGGGACCACCAACCATCCCGATGCCGGGATCGCGCATCGAGCTTCGGATGCCATCCAGCCACCCCGCATCGACATTGACGTCATCATCGGTCAAGGCGAGGATGTCGCCCGATGCGTGGGCTGCGCCGGTTGCGATCGCGAACGACTTGCCAGGGGTCGATTCCGAGAGCAGGCGCAGCGCCACGCAGCATCGTCCGCGATAGCGGGCGACGACTGCGGGCGTCTCGTCGGTCGAGCCGTTGTCAACGACGATGACTTCGTCGCCGTCGTTGAAGGGCTGTGCCAGAAGATGCTCCAGGCACTCGTCGAGCAGCGGTGCGCGGTTGTACGTCGCAATGATCACCGATACGTTCGACCGGCTCCTCATGACGCGGCCTCCGGTGCGGCATGAATCAATGGGCTGGGCCGCGCCACCAGGCGACGCGCGAGCACGTAGTAGGTGGATCGTGCCTCGCGGTCGAAACCCAGAAGGCAGGCCGACAGGGCATAAATCAGCAATACGACGCCGCCTTCAGCCACAATCATCGGCAGGGTGACCGGCGGATAGAACTGTCGAAAGGCGATGCAGCTGGCGATGGCCGGGATCGCTCCGGCAAGCGGTGCGGCGAGCGTCAACCGCAGGAACGTCCAGAGCGACAGCCTGAACTGACGACACGCGACCGGTAACAGGATGAAGAGGTTCGCGGCGAATACCGGAGCTCCGGTGCCGATGGCGACTCCCAGCATGCCGAACCGCCGGACCAGCACCACGCTCAGCGCCAGGTTGACGAGGGCCTCGCCGAGCGCTACGCACGCCACTAGCCGGTGACGTCCCGTACCAAGCAGGATGTTCCCGAGCGGTCCCTGCCCGACCAGGACCACTCCCGTGATCGCCAGGACATACAGAGGCACCACGCCGGACTCGAAGCCCGGACCCATCCACCGCAGGATGAGCGGACGCGCGAAGCCGATCACGCACACCGTCACACCGATGACCATCAATAACGCGACGCGGCTGGTCTCGATGAGCATCGACTGGAGCGCTTCGCCATCGCCGTCCGCGCCAAACCTGACCGCAATTGGAAACAGGAACCCGTTGATCTGATTGCACAGTTGACGTTGATAGTCAGCCAGCCGGAGCGTGACCGCATAGACGGCGACGAAGGACGTGCCCAGCGCCGCGCCGACCACAACGTTGTCGAGGTTGAACCCGATCTGGACGGCCACGTCGAGGATGAACAGGTACGCGCTGAACGTGGTGACGTCTCGTACCAGGTTGCGGCTGAATGACGAGGGACGCAGCCGCAGACTGGGAAACGCCCGGCGTGCGGTCCATGCATACGCCAGATAGCTGGCGAGGCTCACGCATGTGGTCGCCGTCACGAGGGTGACCAGGCCGCCGCCAGAAGCAAGAACGAGAAAGGTCACGATCCCGTTGGTAATCGCAACGGCGATTGCCACGACGTTGTTCAGCGCAAATCGCTGACGCGCGTTCGTCACGGCTCCGAACACAGTCATCGGAAAGCCGATGGCGATCCGCGCGCCCATGATTGCCAGCAGGATCTGCCCTCGCCGGATGTCCACGTCCGAGAGGTGAGGAAAACGCGGAACCGCCCAGAAAATCAGTCCGAGCGAGCTGATGGCCGCACACAGGCCGAGGACCGCGTACACGACCACAAACGTGCTCAACACACGATTGACGCCATCGACGTCCCCGCGCGCGTCGGCGTCCACCACGTGGCGAACCAGCCCGTTGCCGTAACCAAGGTCGAGCAGTTGAAAGTAGTAGGTCAGGGACGCGATCAGCATCCACAGTCCGTACTCGGACACGCCGAGATGTTCGACTGTGAACGGCATCAGCACCGCACCGATGCCGATGTTGACCGCGAGCAGCACGTATTTCGTGGCGGTGCCGAGCAGGACATTCCGCGCCGCGCCGGCCGGAATTGCCGGGGAGGTAACGGGGCCGTTGTTCATCGCGGTGCCGCCGGAGCGAATGTGGCCGGTTCAGATGCTCGTTCTGCACCGAACCAGGTTTCGCCGACATATCCTGCGAACCAGAACAGTCGGAGGGACTTCGCGAAACGGCGCCGGGCGTCGCCAGAGAATGTCGCCCGAATGGCGGATACCAGATCGGTGACGGCTTCCGGCCACAGGTAGCGGGGAACACCCAGCCAATAGCTGACCGGTGGCCGATAGCGCCGCTCGATGCGGGCAACGTCGCCACCGTTCTGGAAGAGCCATCGACGAAAGTAGCCGCGGTACAACCGGGACGCCGGCACGAAATGGGCGACAAGCGCGCCGGGCTCGTACACACCGCGATACCCGTGATGAATCAGACGAAGGAACAGCTCGTGATCCTCGCCGGTGCGAAGCGATCCGTTCAACTTACCCAAATCGGTTCGGAGCCCGCCAATCTGCGCCAGTACCCTGGCGCGAATCGCCGTGTTCGCCCCGATCGGCATCACCTGATTCGTGTCGCCTTTCGCGATCGGCAGGCGGACATCTCCATTGTCCGGAATTGCCAACACTCCGTGCAGAGCGGGCGACATCCATTGCGGCGGCGCGACTTCCCACATCGGTCGGATCCGTCCGGCGACGAAATCGGCGCCGGTTTCGTCGAATGCGCGGACGAGACTAGCGATCCAACCGGGTTCAGGTTGGACATCATCGTCGGTGAACGCAATCACGTCGCCGCGCGCGATCCCAAGCGCGGCGTTGACGGCGTGCGACTTGCCGGGCTCTGGCACCGAAAGGTAGCGAACGGCGCATCCGGTCCCCTCAATCGACGTGACGACGTCACGCGTATTGTCGGTGGAGCCATTGTCGGAGACGATGATCTCCAGAGCCGCCGCCGGCCACGTCTGGCGCGCCAGCGCACGCAGTGTCTGCCCGAGCAGAACGCTGCGATTCCGGGTGGCGATCACAATCGAAACAAACACGATCCGCGCTCCTCCTCAGGGTTTGGCGACGATCGTCGTGTCGTTGGCGACCGGCCCAGGCGCGGCCGTCAGGTACTTCCCGCTGCTGAGGACGATCTGATCGAACTGGGCGCCATCCTCGCGCACCTGAATGCGTAGCGTGTGCGTGCCGCTGGTTGCGAACGTGAACGTGGTCGGCTGCGAGAGCCAGTAGGCGGCGTTCTGCCAGCCCCACTTACTGAGTCCGTTGCCCGTGGAGTCGGCGGCGAGGTTCACATCGAGCCCCGAGCTGCTGTTGATCGGATAAATCGGCGAGCCGTTGGCGAGCGCGTCAGAGAACTGCACCCAGAGCGAATCGTTGAACTTGGAGTTGTTCAGCGCCTGCATCCGCATCCAGAAGCGATAAGGAGTTCCGGCAGCCGCGGTGAAGGTGACGTCAACGTAATGGGTCGGCGCCGCGAGCGCCGCGTCAGTGAAGGCGAGACCATTGTCAGGCGTCACGAGCTTGGTCGTGTTCGGCGACGACGGGTCCGTCGCGGCCGCCCAGTTGCCGTGGAGGCCGGCCGCCGGAATGTCTGACGCATAGATGACGACGTCGCCGCTGGGCGGCGGAGGGCCCGCCGCCGCAGTCGTGAACGACCATACGGGTCCCGTGGCCGTGCCCGCTGAGTTGTGCGCGATGATCTGCCAGAAATACGTCGCGCTGTTCGCCAACGCCGCCGGCGTATAGGCGGCGCTCGACTGGCCGGTGGACACCGACGCGGGTGGATTCGAGGTCCCGAAGCGCACGTCGAAGCTGGTGGCGCCGCTAGCGGTCCAGGTCAGCGTCGGTGATGTCGCCACACCGGTCGCCTGGTTCGAAGGCGACGGCGCCGTCGGAGTGGACGGTGGTCCCGGCGGCGAAGGCTTGGCGACAATCGTGGAGTCGTTGGTTCTGATTCCAGGAGCCGCAGTCAGATAGGTGGACGGGCTGAGGACAATCTGATCGAACTGAACGCCATCCTCACGCGCCTGGACTCTCAACGTATGGGAACCGCCGCTGGTAAACGTGACCGTCGCCGGCTGCGTCAGCCAGTAGGCGCCGTTCACCCAGCCCCAGCCGACGTTGCTCGAGCCGGTCGAGTCGGTCGCCAGATTCACCAGCAGGCCATTGGTGCTGTTGATCTGGTAGACGGCTGCACCCTTGGCGGACGCGTCGGAAAACTGCACCCAGACGGCGTCGTTGAACTTCGAGTTATCCAGCGCCTGGAGCCGGATCCAGAACGTGTACGGCGTGTTGGCCTGCGCGTTGAACGTGACGTCCACGTAGTCGGACGGCGCCGCAGCCGGATTGTTCGTGGCGGCTGCGCCGTTGTCCGGCGTCGACAGCTTGGCACCGCCCGCCGCCGATCCGTCGGCGACTATCGACCAGAATCCGTGTGCCGTATTCCCCGGGTCGTTCGCATAGATCACGACGTCGGCGGCAGGCGGTGCCAAGCTGCCGGTCGTGAACGACCACACCGGTCCAGTCGCGGCGCCGGCGGTGTTGTGGGCCACGATCTGCCAGAAGTAGGTGACCCCTGACGTCAGCGACGCCGGACTGAATGATGCCGCTGACTGTCCGGTCGAGACCTGCGGCGGCGGGTTGGCGGTGCCGAAGCGCACGTCGTAAGTCGTTGCCCCACTCGACGACCAGGTCAGGAGCGGTGAAGTCGACACGCCGGTCGTGCCCGTCGCCGGACTGGGTGACGCCGGCGTCGTCGGCGGCGGCGGCGCGGTTGACGCCGTCGTGAATGACCAGACGCTGCCGGTCGTTGAACCGTTTGCGTTGAGCGCGACGACCTGCCAGAAGTAAGTCGTGCCCGCAGCCATCGCGTCAGGCGCGTACGAGGCCGCCGGTGTTCCCGGTGCGACGAGTGGTGGCGGATTGGTGGTTCCGAAGCTGACGTCGTAGCTGGTCGCGCCAGGCGCCGACCATGTCAGCGTTGCGCTGGTGGCCACTCCGGTCGCGCCGTTCGACGGCTGCGGCAAACCCGGGGCGGATGGCGGCTGCGACGGCTTGGGGACAATCGTCGTGTCGTTGCTGACCGGCCCCGGCGCCGTGTTCGCGTACTTCAGCGGGCTGATGACGATCTGATCGACCTGCACGCCGTCTTCGCGAACCTGCAGCCGTATCGTGTGCAGTCCGCTGTTCTGGAACCAGACGTCGCCGGTGTCCGCCAGCCAGTAGGCATTGCGCTGCCATCCCCAGCCTTGCAGGCTGGCGGCGCCCGCATCCGTCGCCAGGTTCACCAGCAGTCCGCCGGTGGTCGCCAGGCGATAGATCGGATTCCCATTGCTGTCGTTGCTGTCCGAGAACTGGACGTAGAGCGAGTCGTTCAGCTTCGAGTTCGCAGCCGCCTGCATTCGCAGCCAGACGCGGTAGCGAGTCCCACCGACGGCCTGGAAGGTTGCGTCGACATAATCGACAGGAGCCGACAACGGCGCGTTGACCACCGGCGCGCCGGCATCAGGGTCAGCCAGCTTGATGCCGCCGGCCGCCGACGCGTCGGATACTTTTGCCCAGACCCCGTGCAGATTGCTCTGCGGAATGTCGGATGCGTAGATCACGACTTCGGGCGCGTTGCCGTTGCCACCGCCGGTTCCAGTGACAAACGACCAGATCGCGCCTGGCGTGCTGAAGCCACCGCTGACGCTCGTCACGCGCCAGTAGTAGGTCGTGTTCGGCGTCAGCGTGCCCGGTGCGTAGGTGGGCGTCGTCAGGCCGGTTGCCACTTGTGCCGGAGGATTGCTCTGGCCGATCGCGATCGTGAAGGTGGTACCGACCGCGCCCGCCGACCAGCCCAGCGTCGGCGCGGTGCTGACGCTGGTCGAACCGTCTGCCGGACTGGGGACCGTTGGCGCCGCCGGCGGTCCGGCCGTGCCGACGGTCGAAAACGACCAGACAGACGAAGTCGCGATCATGGTTGGCGCCAGCGCGGTCGCATTCGTCCGCGAAACCACCTTCCAGAAATAGGTCGCGCCGGCCTGCAGCGACGTAGTCGGCGTCCACGAATAGGTGGTCGGTGGGTTCACCACCATTTGCGCCGGCACATTCGCGACCTTCGCCATATTGGACTGGGTCGTACCGAGATAGACGTCGTAGCTGACGGCCCACGCCGC
>DASXGC010000406.1:0-4511 GCA_036489235.1 Vicinamibacterales bacterium | reverse complement strand
GGCATCTCGAATGGCCGGCGCGTGGTGTTCCTGAATGCGGATGACATCGCGGGGCGGGGCCTGGCAAAGGATCAATGGGTGGATTTGGTCAGCCATTTCGAAGGCGAAATGCGACGCGCCGAGCGATTCAAGGTAGTGCCTTACGATATTCCGGTCGGTTCGGCTGCCGCCTACTACCCTGAGACGAACGTCCTGGTGGCGATCGGCAGCGTGGCAGATGGCAGTAACCAGCCGGCGTCAAAATCGGTGATCATCTCACTCGAGCCGTCGGTCGCGCACCCGGTCGTCGGCTGAAACGTTTGAACGCTCGCTGCACTAGCTAGGAGGCAACGTGAACAGGACCACTCTCGCTTTCGTGCTCGCTTCAACTTGCGTGGCTGCATGTTCGCAGCCGGCTCCGCCTCAATCAGCCGCGACCGGCGCGGTGCCGGCCCAGGCCGCGCCGGAGACCGCCGCGGTGCCGGGGCAGGCTCAAGCGCCTCCACCGGCCGCGGCCGCGACGACGCCTCCGCCACAGGCAGTGGCGACGCCGCCAGCCCAGGCCGCTCCGGTGACAGCTGCCCCCGTGCCCGTCCAAGCACCGCTGCCGCCGGCCGAACCACCGCCACCGCCGGCGCCGACGTTTCGTGAGGTGACGATTCCTGCCGGTACGACCCTCCGCGTCACCCTGCTGAGCCCGCTCGCCTCAGACACCAGCCACGTCGAGGATCTGGTCAAAGGTTCGATTGCGAAATCGGTCGTCGTCGGTGGAGCGACGGCGCTACGCGTGGGAACGCAGTTGACCGGCTCGGTCACATCCGCCGAGGAATCGGGCCGGGTCAAGGGACGCGCAGAGATCGCATTTCGTTTCGACCACATGGTCATCGACGACGAGCCGGTCCGCATCCAGACCGCGCCGGTCCATCGTGAGGCCGCGGCTGATACCAAGTCCGACGTGAAGAAAGGCGGGCTCGGTGCCGGCCTGGGCGCCATTGTGGGTGGTGTCATCGGTGGCGGAAAAGGCGCCGCGATCGGAGCGGTCGCGGGCGGCGCAGGGACCGTGATGGCGACCAAAGGCGAGGAAGTGGAAATTCCCGCCGGCACCGCCATATCGGTATTGCTGCAGAATCCGCTGACGGTCACGGTTCCGATCAAGTAAGCCACAGCCGGAGGGAGCGCTGCGTGTCCACGGTGAAGATCGCGAAGTCTGACATCCCGCTCTGGTCCGGCTCCGATGGCGCGCTCGTGCTCGACGTCAGCGGGGATCTGACCAAGGGACTGTTGCCGGGCTCCAATCCGATCGTGAACGCCAGTTTCACGGTCGATGGCAACCACGACATCGCGCTGGTTTCGCAGGGAACGGTCGGGATCGGCGTCCACGCCGGTGCGACCGTTCGCATCGTGCCGATCTTCCTGGAGAATCAGGGCGCGGGCGCAGATCTCGTCACCCGCTTCTCGCTGGCGGACTCGCTGAAGACGAGCAACGTGCTGCTCGCGCTCGAAGTCGGCGGCACCGGTCAGATCTCAGCGCAGGGTGCCTTCAATCAAAACGTGCTCGCGGTCAACGCGACGCTCGAGGCCGGCACCGACGCCACCTACGTTGTCGTCCGATCGTTTGCACGGACGCCAACCACCCTTGGTGAGATGTTGCTCGGCCTCGCGCGCGGTCTCGCGCTGCCGGGGGGCATTACCGTGCCGCCCGCGGCCGGCGATCTGGTCTCGTTCGAGTACGGCGGTGTGCTGAAGTACAGCGTCGGCGCGTCGGCGGGCTACGAGCTCAAGGGCACGAGCTCAATCAGGATCAGCGAGATCGCACTGTCCGAACACTACGCGCTGAGTGTGATCGGCAAGCTCACGCTCACCGGACAGGTTGCCGGCCGCTTCTCCGTGGATGTCACGCGCGGCTCGCAGGACGGTTTCGCGCGCGTTGTGGTCAAGCGGCGAAGGCTCAAGGAACTGCAGATTGCCGCTGACGTCACCGCTACTGCGAGCCTGACCACCAGTGGTCTGCCGGCGTCCGGCAAGGAGTTTCTCGGCGCGCTGCTCGGTCTGCAGGCGAAGAACTGGCTGAACCTTGCCGATTCGCTGGTCACGCCAGCCGGCCATGTCGATACCGTCGACACGCTGAAAACGAAACTGGATGGTCTGGCAAGGGACTTCCTCAGTGCGCTGGCTGGAAAAGCGATCGACCAGTTGACGTCCCCGCCCGACCTGCAGGCGTTCCAAACCAAGCTCGCCACCGTCGTCGACAGTTATCGCGACCTGGATGAACGCGCCATCACGCTGTTCGACCGCTACTTCGATCCGGTGTTCAACCGTGTAGATGAACTGACCGCCAGGCTGAACATCCTCAACCAGATGGACAACTGGGACTCGCTGAGCGGCGAAGTCGATCCGACGCTGTGGAACGTGCTCCGTCAGCTGACCGACGGCGATCCGCTTGGATGGGCGCTCGGATTTATTCCCGGGACCAATGTTCCCAGCATTCCGGAGTTGAAGCGGCGCGTAAACAGCACGCTGTCATTGATTCGTGACGCGGCGCACCAGCCGATCCGCGATTTCATCCAGCTGGCCAAGGAGCAGTTTGGCCTCGACCCGTTCTTCAATGTGCTCGCGACCTTGAAGACGCCGGAGGATCTCAAAGCGGTTGCCAACGCCAAGTTGGGTCACCTCGTCGAGCGCCTGGTGGGAAGCGCGATCGATCAGCTGAACGGCAATGGACTGAAGAAAGCGCTCGACGCGGTGAAAGCGGTCGTTGCCGCGCGCGGACAGTTTTTCGACTCGTTCGACACCATCCTCAAAGAGGCGGCCGCCCAGAAGTTCACGCAGGCGCTCCACGGCGCCTACAATTCGTCCTCGGAGCGTGATGCGCTCATCGACATGGAGATTCGTCTCCGTCAGACGGACGGCTCGCCGAACGCGACCGGACTTCGTTACATGGAGGCAGCGGGCCGCGGCGATTTCCAGGAAGTGCTCGCCAGCTACCAGCCCGATGTCGTCAGGCTTCGCGAAGGGATCCTGTCGCATCGGGTCAGTTCGCAGACCTCGCTCAGCTTCAACGTCGCCGGCTGGCATCAGCAGTTCAACTATCAGGCGATGCACCGCGTCATCGTCGATGCGGAGCAGCAGATCCGCGACACCGGCAATGGGCTGCTGACGGTCTTCACGACCGCCGACATGACCGCCGATTCAGAGCGGCGCAGGAATGGAACCAAAAGCGAGCAGGCGGTGCTGACCAGCTTCCTGCTGCGCGTGCTGGGCGAGACCAGGGTGTCCGATTCGTCCTTCGACAGCGAGACGGCGCAGTATGCCATCGACGTTGTCACCAGCATGTCGGCAAGGTACAGCGTCACCTTCACGGACGAGGACACCTCGTCCGACGAACTTGACGACTATCTCTTGTTTGCGAAGACCCTCGGGCTCGATGCGGTTGGCGCCAACCGCACCGCCCTCGCGCCCTTTCTGGAACTGAAGGATGGCGGCTTCGGCAAAACGAGCTCCGCGTACGACGTACGCTATACCGATCGAGCCGTCGCGATGCTGATGGCCGCGCGGCCACTCAGCAGCGACATCCGTCAGATTCTGCGTCGAATCGTGCTCGCGAACTATTTCAGCGACCCCCAGCTCCACGACGTCGGCTGGCTCTACGGCAGCGACGATGTGCGCACATTGTTCGACGACAACCCGAACGCGTTCGTCGAGGCCCAGTCGGTGCTGGACGGCGCGGTGGTGCGGCTGACATCGTCGGTTCCCGGGCTCAAGCCGCCAACGACCTTCGTCAACAGCCGGCAGGTGCGCGCGGACGTCGCCGTCCTGCTTCGGATCGAGAACGCGATCATCGAGGCGTTCGGCCAGTTGAGCGCGTTGCTGCAGACCCCCACCCCCATCAAGACCGCTGACCTCGAGGTCAGGTTGAACGCATTCGGTAAGGCGCTCGACGCGTTCGACGGATTCGATCACGGCGACAACTCGGTGTTTGCGGTGTTCGACGGCCTCGTCCAATTGCAGACGGCGGGCGACGCAGCGCGCGCGAGCTCGTTGACGTTCACGTCGGCTAAGAACGGCGCCGATCACACCAAAGTCTTTGCCCGTCCGGAGACGTCGTCGCGCATGACCGGCCTCGTCGGCACGAATTCGCCTGTCTCGCGCCGCTCCGATGACGCCGTGGTTCGCGCGACCGTTGCCGGTGGTGGCGCTGCGGCCACTACGCTCCCGGATCTCGCGCAGCCGATCCTGCGAGCGCAAACTGTGCTCGCAGCGCTGAAACCGGTGGTGAACCCCAACGCCAGCGACGCGATTGCGGCGCTGGCGGCTGCGATCAGAGCCGCCGGCGCTGCGCATACCGCGGCCGCGATCAATAGCGTCATCGCGCAGCTGACGGCCCTCCGGACCGCGGCTGAAGCGGCGGCCGTCAGGACGACGGCGGATGTCGCCGCTGGTCGGGCCACGCGGATCGAGGCTGAGGCCGCTCAACAAGCTGCCGCGGCGGTTCAGGATCTCGCCGCCGGCCTGACGCGAGCCATCTCGAGCGC
>DASXGC010000379.1:0-8788 GCA_036489235.1 Vicinamibacterales bacterium | reverse complement strand
AGACTTCGGCGACATCAGGCAGCGGCAGTACGTATCGATAGTGCTCCGGATTTCGAAGCGGCGCGGTTTCGGCATCCGCAGTCCTGGCCGTCGAGCCGACGTTGGCGTGTGCCAGGATGTTGAAACCCTCGGCGTAGGCGGCCATCAACGCGTATTCGATGCCGTTGTGCACCATCTTGACGAAATGGCCCGCGCCGGATGGTCCGCAATGGAGGTACCCCTGTTCAGCCGTGCTTTTTCGGGCTTCGCTTCCGGGAGTGCGCGTTTCCGTGCCCATGCCAGGCGCCAGCGTCTTGAAGATCGGATCGATATGGACGACCGCCGCCGCGTCGCCGCCGATCATCTGGCAGTAGCCTCTGTCGTCGCCCCAGACGCCGCCGCTCACGCCAACGTCGAGGTAGCGGATGCCGCGTACGCTGAGTGCTTCGGAGCGCCGGATGTCGTCGACGTAGTGCGAGTTCCCGCCATCGACCACGATGTCGCCGGATTCGAGCAGCGGCGACAGGTTGTCCAGGGTCGAGTCCACAACCGCAGCGGGGACCATCATCCAGACGACGCGCGGACGCTCGAGCTTCTTGACGAAGTCCGCGAGCGAACTCGAGGCCGCGGCGCCTTCTTTGGCCAGCGCTGCCACACTGGCGGGCTGCGAGTCGAACACGACACAGGTGTGGCCGTCCCGCATGAGCCGGCGCACCATGCTGCCGCCCATCCGTCCGAGGCCGATCATTCCCAGTTGCATGCTGATGGTTCCTCGATCCTTCAACAGTCTAAGCGAACGTGCGCCACAGAACGTGAAAAGACCGTGTGACGACGGGTTACTTGGCGGCGCCGCTGGCCTTTTCGACCGCTTCCATGACCCGAAGCATGTTCCCGCCGAGGATCTTCAGGATGTCCTGTTCCGAATAACCCTTCTGGAGCAGCGCCTCGGTGAGCTTCGGCAGCTTGGACGCGTCTTCCATCCCGATCGGCATGGTCGCGCCATCGAAGTCCGAGCCGAGACCGACGTGATCGACGCCCGCGACCTTCACGGCGTGATCGATGTGCTCGACGATTTTCTCCCAGCTGACCTTGGGCAGCTGTCCGTTCATCATCGCCGCGGTGTTGACGCGGGCCGATTCGAGCGTCGAGCAGGCTTCGTCGCCGCCGCATTTCTTCGAGAGAGCCGCCAGCTGTTCCACGACCCCACCGGTCGTCTTGTCGCTGGCAACGCGGTATTCCTCGCTCAGGAAACTGACTTCGTAGTTGATCATCACGACGCCGCCGTTCTTGGCGAGCGCGCGCAGCATGTCGTCGGTCATGTTGCGGGGGTGCTTGTCGATCGCGCGGCACGACGAGTGCGATGCGATCACCGGCGCACGGCTGATTTCAACCGCATCGTAAAACGTCTTGTCGGCGACATGCGAGATATCCACCATGACGCCGAGGCGGTTCAGTTCGCGGACCACATCCTTGCCAAACGGCGTCAGACCGTTGTGTGCCGGCTTGTCCGTGGACGAGTCGGCCCAGTTGTTGTTCTTGAAATGGGTGAGCGTGAGATAGCGCACGCCGAGCGCCGCGTACAGCCGCAGCAGCCGCAGATCGTCGTCGATCATGTGGCCGCCTTCCATGCCCATCAGCGCGGCGACCTTGTGCTCGGTCTTGGCGCGGCGGATGTCGGCCGCCGTGGTGGCCAGCATCAGGTCGTTCGGGTGCAGCCGCACTGCCTCTCGCACCGAGTCGATGAGATCCATCGCCTTCTTCACCGCCGGAGGGCCGGTCAACTCGCTCGGCACCCAGATCGAGAAGAACAGCGCATTGAGCCCGCCCTCGCGCATCCGCGGCACGTCGATGTTGCCGTTCGCGTTGCGCTTGCTGATGTCGAAGGTCTTGTCCGACAACAGGCGCTGAGTGGTGTCGTCGTGCGAATCGATGACGATCGCCCGGTTCTGCAATTCCTTCGCGCGGGCTGACACACCGTCGGCGGGTGCGGACTGCGTAAGGACAATGGCGGGCAGCGCCAGCAGCGCCGCAGCGGTACGCATGAAAGTGGCTCTCATGCGCGACATCTTACCCAAACGAAACCGGAAAGACACGAACTGCGGGAACGGCAGCTACTGTGGGGGTGTCTTGCGCAGTCCAGTCGGCGCGTCCGGGCCGCCGCCGAAGACCGCGACTCCGGTGGCCGTGCCGACGAATACTCGCCCGTTGACGATTGTCGGCGTGATGAACTTGTTCCCAGCGCCAAACGCATCACGTCCACCCGGCGCCTGGCTCGAGTTGTACAACTCGTGCGACAGATCCGCGGCGTCGTAGGCGTGGAGGATCGCGGGGCTTGAGTTTTCCACCGCCCAGACGATGCCGTTCGCGGTTCCGGAGGCGGAGATGCCAGGGGTCGAGCCGGGATAACTGAACGTGCGTGGGCTCTTCGACGCCGCGGTGGAGGAGAGTCTCGCGTTGGTGAACTTGAACGCTTTCAGGTTATCGCCGGACGCGCCGTAGTAGAGGGTGCCGTTGAAGTACGCCGGCATCGACCAGACCCCGCCACTCAATCCGCCGGCGACGTCCTGGTAGATGGCGTTGGATGCGGAGTTGAACCGGCCCATCGAGTCGCGGTTCACGATGTACATGTGTGCGTCTTTTCCAGCGCCGACCGCGAGGTGATGCGCCTGGGCGCTGGCGTCGAGCAAATCGGGCAGGACCAGCGCCCCCCCGGAGCCGAGGTCGCTGTCGGCGTTGGACTTCGCCACGGTGTCAAAGGTCGCGAAGTAGTCCGTCACGGCGAGGCCGCTGGTCGCGATCTTCAGGAACGCATTGCCGAAGTTGCCCTGGCTCGGAAATCCGCCGGCGTTGAGGGTGGTGTCGAAGGTTCCGTTACCGTCGAGCACGTAAATGTTGCCGGCGGAGTCCGCCGCAGGGCCGGCGCCGGCCATCCATAACGCACCGCGCGATCCGTTGGGGGTGACATTCAGCACCGCGGTCTGGCTCAACGTGTTCGGGTTGTACGACATGATCCAGCCGGTGTACGGATCGATGTCGCAATGCGAACTCCACGCGGTAATGAGGGTGCCGTTCACCAGTGTGAGCGCCGCCCGTTCCTCGTACTGCTTGGAATCAAAGGGCAGCGTTCCGCCAGTGCTGCCGGCACCGCTGCCCGCGACCGAGGCTTGAATGAGTTTCGGGCCGCCGAACATCTCGGCCCCCGAGGCGACGTCCAGCGCGTGCAGGCGGTGGACGTAGGTGCCCGATCCGTTCTTGGACATGGCGACCACATAAATCACGCCATGCGCGCCGCGGGTCGGGTCGATCACCGGAGTCGACGTGATGCCGATCTCCGGTATGACCTGCGAACAGTTGCGGCCGTCACTCGGGACTTCACCTGAGCCGAGTGCTGAGATCTGCCACAGCAACGCACCGGAGTCCGAGTCGAAGGCGTAGACGCTGTCGTGTTCGGTCGCGACGTACAGCACGTTGCGCGTGCCCACGCCGGGAATCGCGACCCCCGACAGCAGCAGCGGTTGCGCGTCAACTTTACCGTCGGTGACGAGGAGCCCGATCTTGCCGAACAACAAATACGACATCATGGACGGAGCGAGGACCGTTTCCGTCAGGTTCTGTCCGGTGCGCGCGTTGTCGTTGTGATACGTGAGGACATTGGTGCCGCCGGCCGATTCCAACGGCCGCCCGGCAATCACGAGTCCGAGGCAGAGCGCGGTGACGAAAGCGATAACCTTCATGCGCGAGGCCTCCTAGGTTTTGCAGGCCCCGGCAATCGGTCTCCAGCCTTCGACGTCGATTTGGATCTGGCTGCCGGCGCCGTTTGCGGGCATGCCGCCGGCGGACGGCATCGCGCCCGGCGACATCCGGATGCCGCCACCGAGGTTGATTCCGTCGTTGTACTGACCTTTTTTCATGATGCCGGTCAGCTCGATCATCGAGCCTTCGTGCGCCTTGATCTCGGTCAGCATCTTCTTCGGCCCGTTCATGCGCAGGTGCATGCCCTCGGTGATCTCGGCGGTGCCCGGTTCCTCGATGCTCTTGGGGCCGGCGGTGAAGACGTAGCCCTTGGTGCAACCAGGAATGAACACGCGCACCGAATCGTTCGGCACCGGCTTTTTTTCCTGCGCCACGAGCGACGAGCTCGCGGTCGCAATGGCGGCGGCGACAATAGCAGCTGAGATTCTCATTAAAAAGTCCGTGACCCGATTGTGCGCCTTTCAGCCGATCGAATCAAAGCGTACTTCCGCGTTCCGCGATTCAGAGCTCACTCGGGTTATCGGCGGGACCCGACTATTTCTGCAGATCCAGGCGCGTTGGAAGGCAGTTGTGCGCTCGACGGCTGCCGAGGCTGCGTTTGCGGCAGGGGGCGTGAAGAGATCGCATTCCCACCGATGCGCGCGTCGAAATCGATCGGGCGCACCGGCGGGATATCGAACCTGTCTAGCCCGGATTTCGCGTCGCCATCGTCGTTGAACTGATTTGCAGGTCGTAACCGTTCGGCGTCGTGGTGTGGTAGCTCTTGTAAGCCGCGGTGTGGATGTCGCCACGCGCGCCGGTGTCTTCACGGGCGCTCAGCCCGCGCTTGTCCAGTTCAGCCTTCACCTTGTCGGGATCGAATGGCGTGATGCCGAAGGCGATATGGCCGATGGTGGCATGCCGCGCCGTCGGTGCCGCCGGTGCCGCGCCGCGGCCGCCACCACCACCGCGACGGATGATGACGTCGCCGATGCTGCCGATCTCGCACTGGCTCTGGCTGCCCTCGTCGATTCCCGGCTTCCAGCCGAGGAGCGCGGAGTAAAAGGCGACCGTCTCCTTGTAGTTCGAGACCTCGAACGACAGGTGATCGAGCCAGATCGTTTTCCATGCGGTCGATTCGAAGGGCGCCGGTGCGGACGTCTTTCCGCTCGCGGGACCCTGCCGCCGGTTCTTCCGGCTGCCGTTGCTGATCTGCAGATCGAACCCGTCCGGATCCTTCACGTGGAAACTCTCGAAGTCCTTGCCATGGTTATCGGCGACAGGCGAGAGCCCACGCTTCTTGAGCTCGGCCTCCACTTTCTTCGCGTCCCACGGATCGATGCCCCAGCAGAAGCTGTCGAACACGGCGTTACGAGGCGCACGAGGAGCACCGCCTCGGCCGCCGCCGCGCGCGGCTGCCGCCGGATCGGCGGCCGGCGGTGCAGGGGGTGCCGGCGGAGCGGGCGGAGCCACATATCCGCCGCGGATCGAGAGACCGCCCCAGTCGCCGATATCGAGCATCGCCTCTTTGCCATCGTCGCTGCGGATCTTCCAGTTCATCAGCGCCTGGTAGTACGCGGCCTCTTTCGGGTAGTCCACCACCTGGCAGGAGAGATGATCGAGCAGCACCGTTTTCCAGCCGGTCGATTCGAACGGCAGTTTGGCGGGCGTGGTGTTACAGTCCGGCGTCCCAGCGCGCGCGCCGCCGCACTGGCCTTGCGCGAGTGCCGCTGCAGGACGTACCGCAACCGCGAGGCCGAGTGCCTGAAGCAGTTGCCGCCGCGACAGTCTTCCACGATCGAAATCAGCAAACAGCGTCGTTGGATCACCGCTCATCGAACGCTCCTTCAGAATGAAACAATCGGATTAAAACTCCGGCCAAGTATGCGACCGACGCTCGTCGATTGGCAACATTACGCCCGGAGACAATTGTCCTTTTGTCGAGGCGGACCGTAGAATGCGGACGCGCTGCGGCCGGCAGCGGCGGAGGCTGTGATGCGCGATTCCATTCGTTTGTTCCTCGGAGGAACCGAAGACCTTCTTCGATTACCGCACTGCGAACGGAACGCTTACCGACTCCGGCAAGAAGTACCGCTACGACGTCGATGACGGCCGCGAAGTCGTCTGGATGTCCGAGCGCGACGGCTGGTGTCATTTGTATCTCGTGGACGGCGTGACCGGCGCCGTGAAGAACCAGATCACCAAAGGGCCCTGGGTGGTGCGCGGCGTCGGCACGTGGACCCGCGGTCCGGGCAGATCTGGTTCAGCGCCGGCGGCATGGACGCGGCCGCCGATCCCTACTTCACGAGCTACAACGGCATCAACTTCGACGGCTCAGGCCTGACCCGGTTGACGGCCGCCGGCTCCAATCACGCCGCCGCCTTCTCCAGCGACATGCAGTTCTACGTGGACACCTACTCGCGGGTCGATACGCCGCCGGTCGTCGAACTCCGTCGCGCATCCGACAACGCACTGCTGAGCACGGTCGAGCGCGGCGACATCAGCCATCTCGTCGAGTCCGGCTGGAACCGGGCCGCACGGTTCGTTCGTCCCGAAGTCGTTTTTTGCCTACAACCAGATGCAGGCACAGGCCGAACTCGGCTTCATCGTGGTGCAGATCGACGGCACGGGCACGTCGAACCGTTCGAAGGCGTTCCACGATGTGGCGTGGAAGAACCTCGGCGATGCGGGATTTCCCGATAGAATCGCCTGGCACAAGGCAGTGGCCGCGAAGTACCGGTCTTACGACATTACCCGCGTCGGGATCTACGGTGGATCAGCCGGCGGACAGAACGCGCTCGGCGGTCTGCTGTTTCATCCGGAGTTCTACAAGTCCGGCATCGCCTACGCCGGTTGCCACGACAACCGTATGGACAAGATCTGGTGGAACGAGCAGTGGATGGGGTGGCCGATTGGGCCGCAGTACTCAGCGTCATCGAATGTCGACAACGCATACCGCCTGCAGGGCGACCTCCTCCTGATCGTCGGCGAACTGGACACCAACGTCGATCCGTCGTCCACGATGCCGCGAAATGCCTGGTCATATTCTCCCGGGTAGAAGCTTTTTCGATCGCTGGCCATGTTCAGTCGTCACAGCCCGAGAAGCACTCGGAGACGTTCCCTCACGTCGGTCAGGATTTCGACGGGAGCGGTTGCGGCGAACTCAATGCGCCGAGCGTTCCAGTCCAGATTCTTGACGTGATCGGCTAAGACGACGCCTGCCACTTTGCCACCGACCGGTAGAGCAACCTCGAACGGGTAACCCTTCGCGTGACTCGTGATCGGGCATGCGATCGCGAGACGGGCCCTCGCGTTGTACGTTCGAGGCGACAGGATGAGCGCGGGTCGGCGCCCGCGCTGCTCGTGGCCGGCCTGCGGGTCGAACGTCAGCCAGACGAGATCCCCCGCATCGGGGACGTAGCTGCGGACTACCACGCCTCATCCCCGAGTGGACCACCCCAGTCGCTCTCGTCGTGGCGGTTCTTCGGACTGATGCGACGGACGAGCTCGTCTAGCGAATAGCGCGGGCGGCTCGGCCGGATCACGATGGTGCCGTTGTCCACCGACACTTGGACCGTGTCGCCTTCACCGAGTTGCACTTCGCGTGCAACCGATTTGGGAAGGCGCAGACCGAGACTGTTGCCCCACTTGGATAATTGCGTGGTGGTTGCCATGTATCTACATTGAATATACGCTGTTCGCGGCGCGTTGTCTACGCGCCGCGAACGAAGTCTGAAGCGCTCACTGTGGACGTATCGATTGTGGGCCGCCGTCCGAAAGGTGGCAGTGCGCGCGGGCTCGGGCCGTTGGCGTCTACGAGCCGATTCTGCCGCGGCCTGATTCCGGCGGCAGCTCGATGGCGTCGCTGACAGAGAGTTGAGCCACGCGCAAGCGCGTCACCGTCAGATTGTCGATAGTGAGGGATTTGATGTCGGCGCCATCGACCGCGAGGCGGTGGACGGCCAGCCGCCGGACGCTCAGCGCGCCGATCGCGAATGCGCCAACTGCGACGGCGCCAATTGCGACCGCGCCGACTGCGACCGCGCCGACCGCCGTAGCGACCGCTGCAACCCCGCGCAGTCCAAGTCCTCGCCCGCGTACATTGTCTCTCATTGGTTCATCCTCTGAAGAACAGATCAGCTGACGCGCGTCTCCGCGCCGAGGGCCCGCGTCGCAGCTAGACTATCGCGTCATGCGCGAGACGGCGAGAGCAGGCCAGACAATCAACACGCCGTCCATCGATACCGGGACGTCGACCGGTGTCGCATGGACCTGGCTGATTGCGCTCGTTGGTGCACAGGCGCTTTGGATCGATTCGAGCCGCTTTCACGCGTTCCACAACGCCGACTCGCTGGTCCCGATCCTGGTCAGCCTGCAGCATTGGACGCCATTCTACTGGGGCCAGGATCGCTTCGGCATGCTGGTGCCGCTGCTGTCTTTTCCGATCCGTTCGCCCTTTGCAAATCTCCTGGTGCAGAACGCACTGACAATTCTCTCCGGCTTGATCGCACCATTCGTGATCGCGCGATATTTCGTCGCCGATCGCAGGTGGATTGCGGTTGGCGCGCTCGCCAGCACGACGATGCTGCTGCTGGCGGCCCCGTTTGTCTTCGACTGGCTCGCGACGCAGCCGTACGCGTTGTCCCTGGCTCTCGCGTTTGCGGCGCTGCTCGCGGCGGAACGTCCCGGCATCGCACCGGCGATCGCTGCGACCCTGCTCATGCTGCTCGCTTGCTGGTCGAACCTCGCGGTGTTCGTGAGTGTCGCGCCGTGTCTCGCGTGGCGGCCGCAGATGCGAAAGGTGTGGATAACCGCCGCCGGCGCGGCCGGAGGGTTTGTCCTGCGCGAGGCCGCGGCCACCGGCAGAACCGATTTAGGCATTCTTCCAATGCGAGAGTGGGCGCGCTCGTGGCTGACGTTCGCAAGCGAGTTGCTGTGGGTTACTGACTACGGCGTCCTGTTCGTGGTGACAGGTGGCATTGCCGCGGTCATCGGAGTCGCGCTGTGGCGGCGTGGGCGCGATCGTCGGGACGTCCAGGCCGCCGTGGTTGCGCTCGCGGCCGCAGTCATCAGCGCG
>DASXGC010000318.1:0-29515 GCA_036489235.1 Vicinamibacterales bacterium | reverse complement strand
CACGTCTACCGGGTGCTGCAGGAAGCCCTGAACAATGTCGCGCGGCATTCGGGAGCGGACGAGGTGTCGGTCCGCTTTCGCACCGTGGACGGCGTGCTCGTGCTCGAAGTGCACGACCGCGGCGTCGGGATCGACGCCGCAACCGAACGTCAAGGCCTTGGTATCGTGACCATGCGCGAACGCGCGGAACTCGTTGGCGGTACGATTGAATTCCTGAAACCGGCGGAAGGCGGCACCCTGGTGCGGCTTCAGGTACCGACACACGCATGATTACCGTTCTACTCGCAGACGATCACACGCTCGTGCGGCGCGGCTTTCGGCGCATGCTCGAGGACGATGCCGAAATTCAGGTGGTCGGCGAAGCCGGCGATGGCGAGGAAGCGATCCGCCTCGCCGCGACGCTGCATCCGCAGGTCGTGGTCATGGACTGCGCGATGCCCGTCGCCAGCGGCCTGGTGGCGACGCGCGCGATCCTGCAAGCCGATCCCAACGTCGCCGTGCTGATCCTCAGCATGCACTCTGAAGAGACCCTGGTGCGGCAGGCGCTCGAAGCGGGAGCGCGCGGCTACATCCTGAAGAGCGCGCTGGACCTCGACCTGGCGGCGGCGATCCGGCGAGTCGCGGACGGCGAGCGCGTGCTCGATCCGAACGTGTCAGGAACGGCCGCACTCAAGGGCGAGCGCACGCAGGCGCTGTCACCCCGCGAACTCGAAGTGCTCAAGATGATCTGCGACGGCGAATCGAACCGCGAAATCGCGGCGAAGCTGAAACTCAGCGCCAACACCGTGGCGGTGCACCGCGCCAACATCATGAACACGCTCGGCATCCACAAGACCGCCGAGCTCGTCGTGTACGCGATCCGTCACGGCCTGGTCCATATCCAGTGAACCGGCGGTTGTTCCTGGCCGGCGCCGCCTCGCTGCTGGCGTGGCCGGCGGCGGCCGGTCAGCGAACGCGGACGCCCGGCTTCCGCCTCACTGACGTGACCAACCAGGCCGGTATCGCGTTTCGACACAACAACGGATCGGCCGGCGACAAACTGCTGCCGGAAACGCTCGGCTCGGGTTGCGCCTTTCTCGATTACGACGCCGACGGCTGGCAGGACATCCTGTTCGTTGACGGCTGCGACTGGCCGGCGGCGCGCCGCCGGCGAAAATCGAGCCTTCGTTTGTATCGCAACAACCGTAACGGCACCTTCACCGACGTGACTCAGGCGGCGGGGCTCGACATCGAGTTGTACGGTATGGGCGTCGCGGTCGGCGATTTCAACAACGACGGCTTCCCCGACGTCTTCATTACCTGCGTCGGCCAGAGCCGGCTGTTCCGCAACACCGGCAAGGGCACCTTCGTTGACGTGACCCGGGCGAGCGGCCTCGGCGAGCGCACCGGATTCAGCACCTCGGCGCTGTGGTTCGACTACAACCGTGACGGCCTGCTCGATCTCTTCGTCTGCAACTACGTGAAGTGGTCACGCGAGCACGATGTCTTCTGCAGTCTCGACGGCAAGCAGAAGTCGTACTGCACTCCCGAGGCGTACCGCGGCGATACCTGCTGGCTGTTTCGCAATCGAGGCAACGGCACCTTCGAAGACGTCACGGCGACCAGCGGCGTGTTCGACACCAGCTCGAAGTCGCTCGGGGTGGCGATGCTGGACGTTGATCAGGACGGCTGGCCCGATCTGGTGGTCGCCAACGATACCCAGCCCAACAAGCTGTATCGCAATCTGCGCAACGGCACCTTCAAGGACGTGGCCCTCGATACCGGCGTCGCGTTCAACAGCGACGGCAAGGCGCGCGCGGGAATGGGCGTGGACGCCGGCGATATCGACAACTCCGGGCGTGACAGCCTCGCGTTCACGAACTTCGAGAACGAGATGGTCGGCCTCTATCGTCAAATGAGGCCCGGCGTATTCGAGGATGTGGCGCTCAAATCCGGCGTCGGTCAACCATCGCGCAGGACGCTCGGATTCGGCTGCCTGTTCGCGGATCTCGATCTCGACGGCCAGCTCGATCTGGTCATCGCCAACGGCCACATCGACGAGACCGTGCGCGATATTCAGGGGAACGTCGGCTACGCTCAGGCTCCGCACTTGTTCATGAACCAGGGCGGCGGTCAATTCGTCGATCAGGCCTCGGCGGTCGGCGACGACTTCGCGCAGCCGAAAGTCGGGCGCGGCCTGGCGTGCGGCGACTTCGATCGTGACGGCGACATCGACCTGCTCCTGACCACCAACAACGGGCTGGCGCGCCTCTACCGAAACGATCGGCCCGCCGGCAACAACTCGATCCGGTTTCACCTCCGCGGCACCGAATCCAACCGCGATGCCATCGGCGCCATCGTCCGACTGTTTCATGGCGGTACCTCGCAGTCACGGATGGTGAGAAGCGGCTCGAGCTACCTGTCGCAATCCGAGCTGACGCTGACGTTTGGCGTCGGGACGCGGGATCGGATCGACCGCGTCACGATCCTGTGGCCGAACGGACGAACCGAGGAATACAAGAACGTCGCAACCGGCCGGGCTCACGACTGCACCGAAGGCGCGGGTATCGTGGCGCGCAACGGATTCTAGGCGGTAACGCGTTTGAGTTATTGCGCGAACGCTTCGGTCCCGTTACTTTGATCTCAAATGAAAAAAACGTTCGTGATCGCCGGGGCGCTGTTGCTCTGTCTCCCGGCCCGGCAGGCCCGGGCCCAGGGTTGCATCCTGATTCGTGAGTCGGCGCCGATCATCGGTGCGGCCTCGAGCACATATCTCCGGCCGGGCGAATGGCAGTTCGACATCGGTTTCCGGAACTCGACCGCCGACAAGCACTATTCCGGCGACGTTTATCAAGCGCAGCGGACTGAGCTCGGCACCAACGTCATCAACAACCAGAACCAGCTGCTGTTCGACATCAACCACCAGGTGACGCCGCGGTTCGGCTTCGCGGTGCTGGTGCCGTTCATCAAGGCCTCGTGGTCGGTGCCGAGTCCGATCGCACCGACGCCGGGACCGCGTGCCGTTCAGAATGGCGCCGGTATCGGCGACATTTCCGGGATCGCCCGTCTCTGGGTGCTCGATCCGCTGACTCATCGCAGCGGCAACTTTTCGCTCGGTCTTGGCCTGAAGGTGCCAACCGGCAACGCCGACGATCAGGACACGTTCGTCAATATCACCGGCAACAATCCTTCGGAGAAAGCCGTCGATCAATCGGTTCAGCCGGGTGACGGCGGCTGGGGCACGCAGGTCGAGGTGCAGGGCTTCAGCCGGCTCGGTCCGACGTTCATTTTCGGATCGGCGAATTACCTGATCAACCCGCGCGACACGAATGACACGGCGTCGGTGCTGGTCGGCCTCGGAGTGCCAAGCCTGGTCCTGCCGATCCGGAACGTCAACTCAGTGCCCGATCAATACGTGCTCCGGGTCGGAGTCGGCGTTCCTGTCTACAAAGGCCTGGGCGCTTCGGTGGCGTGGCGAATGGAGGGCGTCCCGCGCTACGACTTGATCGGACGCAGCGACGGCTTCCGGCGTCCCGGCAACGAACAGTACATCGAGCCAGGCATCTCGTACGCGTTCGGCCGTTCGGTCCTGCAGGTAAACATTCCGCTCGGCTACGCGTTTTATCGCGCGCCGGATCCGTACACAGGCGCCGCCGGCGACGCGACCTTTCCCGGCGTTGTCGCAACCGCGTCGTACTCGTGGCGATTCGGCGAGGTGAAGCACCTCGCGATGCCCGGTGACCACGCCGTTCCCGATCCCGGCGTGATCAAACGCGACGAGGGCAAGGAATAAAAAGCATCAGGCGATTCGGGTGTCGCGTTCCACCACCACGCGTTCGGTGCGCACGACCTCTTCCTGACGTGGGAGTCTCCGTTCCACGTTATAGAGGAACACGATGTACTTCTGATCTTCGGAGGGAACGCGCCAGCCGTCGCGATGCGACGGGCGTGCTCCAGATGCCTGACCCTCGTGCGTCATCGTGGTGACTGAAGCATCGGCGGGATAGCCGCGGTCGGACCAGGTCTCGGGCTTCTGGTTGTGACCGTGACGCGCGCCGTCGAGGAACCTGGCGATCTTCAGCGCGGCGTAGGTGTTCGGGTCTGCCGCGTAATTGACCAGGTCTTCCTGCCTGGTTTGCAGGACGCACTCGTAGCCGGGCTTTGTGAACAACAGCGACCAGGTGACGTATTTCAAATCGTTTCCGCCAAGGTCCCGATCGCGTGTGATGCTCTGGCCTTCCGAAAAGAGCGAGGTCCATCCGGGCGAAGCACGTCCGGCCGACGCTTGCGAGGCTGTAGACGAGGTGGACGCGTAAGTGGTTGTGCCCCGCGGCGAGAAGTAGGTGCGCCGCGACTCCGCAACCTCGCTGGTGTCTCGGCGCGATCCGGAGCCGGCGATCCGTTGTACGCCGTCGAACACGAACTCCATCGTCGCCCCGGTCATACGTATTGGCCAGCGCACGAAGGTCTCGACCACCGCGTCGGTAAGGCTGGCGGGCTCATTGACCGGCGGGCCGCTGTAGGCTGTTTCTGACGTCATGACGCATTCCTCCGTCATAAACGACAGCAATCAGGGTGCCACGACGCCGGCCTAGTTGATTCCTATCATTGCGGCTGGACCGTTCCGCCACTTAGAATCCACGAACCAGACTGTCAGATTCCAGGCTCCATCACCGAGCGGCATCCGCTCGACGAGGACACACTGCTATGCGCCCCGCACTGAAAACACTCGTCGGCTTGGGATTCGTGCTGCTGCTCGTCAATACCGGCTACATCGCAGCGTTTGCGAGCCCGACCATCTTTTATGTCGGCAACGTGGTGGCGCACCTCGTGATCGGCGTCGTGCTGGCGTTCATGTTCGCGGCGCTGCTGGCGCAGGACGCCGACATCAGGCGTTGGACCGCCGGCTCGGCGCTCTTCTTCGCGGTAGCGCTCGGCACCGGGCTGTGGCTGACGATCTACGGCAACATCCACGATCACGCGTCGGTGCTGAAGGCGCACATCTGGGTGGCGGCGCTCGGTGTCGCGGCGCTCATGCCGTATGCGGTGCGGGCGGCGCGCGGTCTCGGCGGCTCCCGGCTGTTTGGCCGGACGATGGAGGTCGCGGCGGTATTTGCGCTGGCGTTTCCGCTGATCGTCGGCGCCTACTACAAGAAATACCCGCCGCCGCAGAACCGCATCGTCAACCCGCTCACCGCGCCGCTGACGATGGCTGGCGAGGGAGAGGGACCGAAGTCACCGTTCTTCCCGTCCTCGTCCAAGACGAATGTCGGCGGGATCATCCCGTCGAACTTCTTCATGGACTCGAAGACCTGCGGCGAGTGCCACAAGGAAATCTACAAGCAGTGGGACAGCTCGGTGCACCACTTCGCGTCGTTCAACAACCAGTTCTACCGAAAGTCGATCGAGTACATGCAGGACACCGTCGGCACGCAGCCGAGCAAGTGGTGCGCCGGCTGCCACGACCACGCGGTGTTCTTCAACGGCCGGTTCGACCGACCGATCAAGGAACAAATCGACACGCCGGAAGCGCGCGCCGGTCTTGCGTGCACGTCGTGCCACTCGATCACGCACGTCGACAGCTCGATGGGCAACGGCGGCTTCACGATCGAGTATCCGCCGCTTCACGAGCTGGCGAACAGCAAGAATCCGTACATTCGGGCGTTCGATCGGTTCGTCACCTATCTGAACCCCGAGCCGCACCGCCGTTCGTTCATGAAGCCGTTCATGCGCGAGGACGCTGCGGAGTTCTGCTCGGCGTGCCACAAAGTGCACCTCGACGTGCCGGTCAACAGCTATCGGTGGTTCCGCGGCTTCAACGACTACGACAACTGGCAGGCCAGCGGCGTGTCGGGCCAGGGCGCGCGTTCGTTCTACTACCCGCCCAAGACGTCCACCTGCGTCGATTGCCACATGACGCCGGTCAAGTCGGACGATCCGGGTCACCACGCCGACGGCACCGTGCACTCGCACCGGTTCGCGACGGCGAACACGGCGGTGCCGTTCGCCAACCACGACACGGAACAGATCAAGACCACCGAGGAATTCCTCAAGTCGGGCTTCATCTCGGTGGATATTTTCGCGGTGTCGCCCGAGGATCCGAAGAGCGAGCGCACGCCGATGATTCGCCGGGCGGCCGCCGGCGACAACGGACCAAAGCTGTCCACCGGCATGGCGATCGGTGAAGAAAGCGATCAGACCGGTCCGGTTGTCATTCGCGACGTCGGTCAGGTGGCTGCGCCGATCGACAAGGCGCAGCCGCTGCTCGCACCCGGCTCGACCGCACGTGTTGACGTCGTCGTTCGCACGCGCAAGATCGGTCACTTCTTCCCGGGCGGCACGGTTGACGCGCTCGACATCTGGCTCGAGCTGCAGGGACGCGACGACAACGGCAAGCTGGTGTTCTGGAGCGGCCAGGACACACCTGAGGGGACGGAAGAGGGCTCGCATTTCTATCGTGCGTTCCAGCTCGATGGCGAGGGCAACCCGATCAACAAGCGCAACGCCTGGCAGGCGCGCAGCGTCCTCTATGCGCGACTCATTCCTCCTGGCGCCGCTGACACCGTGCACTTCCGCGTCAAAGTGCCGAACGACGCCAAGGGCAAGATCACGTTCACGGCGAAGCTGAACTACCGCAAGTTTGGCGACTACGCAAAGTTCGCGTACGCGGGCCAACCGAAGCCAGGCCAGAACAACAAGACGTTGATCAACAAGGAGTTCAACAGCGCCGAGTACTCCTACGACGCCGCGAACATCCCGAAGAACGTCTCGGGTGAGATCAAGAACGAAGTGCCGAAGCTGCCGATCACCGTGCTGGCGCAGGCCACCGCCACGATTCCGATTGGCGACGGCAAGACGCCGACGGTGTGGAGCAACGCGCCGGCCAAGGCGGATCGCGAACGTTGGAACGACTGGGGCATCGGCCTGCTGCTGCAGGGCGATCTCAAGGGCGCGGAGTACGCCTTCAAGAAGGTCACCGAAGCCGAGCCTGGCTACGTCGATGGCTGGATCAACGTCGCGCGTGCGTTGATTCAGGAAGGCGAGAACGACGCGGCCAAACCGTACATCGAACAGGCGATCAAGATCGACCCGAAGCTCGATCGGGTGTACTACTTCAAGTCGCAGATTCAAAAGACTGACGGCGATTACGATGGCGCGCTCGCCTCGCTGCGGCGCACCGCTGGCAAGTATCCGCGCGACCGGGTCGTGCTGAATCAGATCGGCCGCATTCTGTTCCTGCAGCGCAAATACGCGGAAGGAATCGAAGCGCTCAAGCAGGTGTCGCTGGTGGATCCGGAAGATCTGCAGATGCACTACACCGCGATGCTGTGCTACCGCGGCCTGGGCAAGGTCGAGGAAGCCGAGCGCGAGGAGAAACTGTTCCAGCGCTTCAAGGCGGAAGAATCGGCCCAGTCGATCACGGGCAATCGCCGTCTGCTGAAGCCGGCCGAAAACAACGAGCGCCAGCAGATCCACGAGCACGAGAGCGTACCGCTCGACCAGCCGGTCGCGCTCAAGTCGAAGACCGTCGTGGCCAGCGCCAAATCGGCGAAGACCAAGGGAGCCGCCAACACTGGCGGGATGAATCAGTGAAGATGCCGGCTTTTCGCTCGAGTCTCTCGACACTATCGGCCACGGCCGCCGCTGCACTGCTGTTCGGCGCCGCGGCTTCGACGGCCGTGCCGACCGGCATCACCTTCACCGACGTCACAACCGCGTCGGGGATCAAGTTCACGCACAACAGCGGACGCTCGGGTCACAAGTACCTGCCGGAAACCCTCGGTGCCGGCGCCGCATTCTTCGACGCTGACGGCGATGGCCTTCCGGACGTCCTGCTGATCAACGGCAAGAACTGGCAGGCCGGCGGCAAGAAAACGCCGAGCGCCCTGTACAAGAACAACGGCAACGGAACCTTCACGAACATTACCGTCGGCAGCGGCCTCGACATCGACATCTATGGTCTCGGTGTCACCGTGGCGGACTACGACAATGACGGCCGCGAGGACGTTTACATCACCGCCCTCGACGGCGACCATCTGTTCCATAACGAAGGCAAGGGCCGGTTCCTCGACGTGACGAAGGCGGCCGGCATCAACAACGCCGCGTTCGGTACCAGCGCTGCCTGGTTCGACTACGACAAGGACGGCCTGCTCGATCTCTTCGTCGGCAACTACGTGCAGTGGACGCAGAAGGGCGACATCTGGTGCTCGCTCGACGGCGTCAGTAAGTCCTACTGCACACCGGAATCGTACAAGGGCAACGCCGCGAAGCTCTATCACAACCTCGGCGGCGGCAAGTTCGAGGAAGTCGGCAAGAAGGCCGGCGTCGACGATCCGACCAGCAAGTCGCTCGGCATCTCGATCTTCGACTTCAACGGCGACGGCTGGCCGGACATCTTCGTGGCCAACGACACGCAGCCGAACAAGCTGTATCGCAACAACAAGAACGGCACATTCACCGAGACCGGAATGTCGGCGGGCGTTGCCTACAGCGAAGACGGCGTCGCCAAGGGCGCAATGGGCACCGACACCTCCGACTACGACCGCTCCGGCCGGCCACATCTCCTGGTCGGCAACTTCTCGAACCAGATGCTCGGCCTCTATCACAACGAGGGCACCGGCCTGTTCGTGGACGAGGCACCCAGATCGACGGTCGGCCGCGCCAGCCTGCTGTCACTGACCTTTGGCGCGTTCTTCTTCGACTACGACCTCGACGGCTGGCCGGACATCCTCGCAGCGAACGGGCACATCGAAGAAGAGATCAACCGCGTCCAGCCGAAGGTACAGTTCAAGGAACCGCCGCTCCTGTTCCACAACACGGGGCAGAAAACGTTCGAGAATGCGAGCGCGTCGGTCGGTGAAGCGTTCCAGCGCGCCATGGTCGCACGCGGCGCGATCTACTCCGACTTCGATCGCGACGGTGACCTCGACGTTCTGGTGACGACCAACCATGGACCGGCCTACCTGTTCCGGAACGACGGCGGCAACAAGAACCACTTCATCAACATCCGAACCAGGGGTGTGAAATCGAACCGTGACGGCATCGGCGCCGTGGTGCGGATCGAAAGCGCATCCGGCAAGCAGTGGAATTCTGTCCGCACCGGCTCGAGCTACTGCTCGCAGAGCGATCTCGCGCTGACCTTCGGCCTCGGCAAGGACACCACGATCAACGTGATCGACGTCGAGTGGCCGAGCGGCGCCAAAGATCACCTGACCAACGTGCCCGCCAACCAGTTCATCACCATCGAAGAAGGCAAGGGCATCGTCGCCAAGGCCGCGCCGGGGCAGAAGACGACCCATTAACCGGCGGGAGCCTGGTGGGAGAAGTCCGGCTAAAGCCGGACACTACAGAGAGGTCCGGCTGAAGCCGGACACTACAGAGACGTCCGGCTGAAGCCGGACACTACAAGGCGCGCTATTCCAACGGGCCGACGCGAACGCTCAGGCGACGTGATCGGCGGTGTGGTGCCGGACGTCGCGGGCTTCGACGATGAAGATGACGTCCTCGGCGATATTGGTGGCGTGGTCGCCGACCCGCTCGAGGTGACGCGAAATCAGGATCAGGTCGATGCCCGGCTCGATGGTCCTGGTGTGACCCAGCATGTAGGTCAAGAGCTCGCGGAAGATCTGATTCTTCAGTCCGTCCAGCTGATCGTCCTGCTCGAGGACCCCACGCGCGGCAACCACATCTGATGAGACGAACGCGCTGAGCGCATCGCTCAGCATCCGCTGGGCAATCGTCCCCATGCGCGGAATGTCGATCAGCGGCTTGACCGGCTCGTGGCGGATGTACCGTTCGGACGCCTCGGCGACGTTGACCGCCAGATCGCCCACGCGCTCGAGATCGCTGTTGATCTTGACCGCCGCGACGATCACCCTCAGGTCGACCGCCATCGGCTGATACAGCGCGAGCAGCTTGAAGCAGCGATCGTCGATTTCGAGATGCAGCCGGTTGACGGCAGCGTCGCCGCGGATGACGGTCGCGATCGCCTCGGCGTCGCGATTCAGGAGGGCGGTCATTGCCTGACGGAGCCGCTCCTCTGCCAGCGTACCCATCAGCTGCAAGCGGACTTTGAGTTCGCGGAGTTCGTCGAAGAAATGCGGAGTGTCCACGGACCTGAAATGGTAAGGCTGCACAGTAACGTGGATGTAAACGCCCGTCGCTTCGAGTTGAAGCATCGGCCGCAGGGCGGATTGCCGTCAGCGGGCAGGCGCGGCGCGTCTGACTTCGGTGTAGTCCAGGTAAGTGTGACCCGCCGCCCGTGAAATGTGGGCGGTCAGCTTATAGCTTCCGTCAGCGGTCTGCACGGTCTCGAGAGCGTGCTCGACGCCGACCGATCCGATCGCGGGGCCGCCGCGCAGCGCTTCCTCGACGACCCGTCCGGTCATGCCGGCGGCCGGGCGCATGCCGAGCAGGTGCAAGAGTGTCGGCGTGATGTCCACGTTCGCGGTCGGCACGTCGCTGACCGCGTGCTCGCGAAAATCCGGACCGGCGGCAATCAAGGTGTTGTGAATGTCGAACGGACTCGACGTTCCGTGTCCGGCAACGCCGCTGTCGGTCGTCTTTCCAGGCCAGCCGCGATCGTTCCGGCCGTCGTTCCAGTTGGCCGACACCAAAAGGTCGCCTGCACGCGGATGGTTCCACCGGATCACGTCGTACGACAACGTGCCGGGAACGATGCCCTCTGGGTTCGAGCCGCCCTGACTGCCGGAGTCCGGCGGTGTGAAGATGGCGCCGACTTCCGGCCGTTTCTGGAGCGCCGCAACCATCGCCGCCACCCGCGCCGGATCCTTTCCCGAACGCAGATAGATGGCGCCCTCGACGACGACGATATCGCTGGAGCCGTCGGGCAGGTGTCGGGCGAAGGGTTCGACCAGCGCCCGGAGGCGGAACTCGCCGGTGTGTGTCGAGAACCCGTGATCGGAGGTGACCATGATGTTGGTGCGATCCAGGATGCCCTGCGCGCGCAGCGTGTCTTCGATGCGGCCGATGCCGGCGTCAACCAGCGCCAGCGATTTGAGCGTCAGTTCAGCGCCGATCCCGTTGCTGTGAGCGGTACCGTCAGGATCGTTGAGCCACATGAAGGTGACGTCCGGATGCACTTCGGTCAGGCCGACCTTCAGATAGGCATCGATAGCAAAGTTGTTCAGCGGGTCGTTCGGTGTCGCTTTTCCAGGCGGCGGCCCGAGCAGCGCCTTGACGCGGGCGCTCAATGACGGCGGCGCCGAAAAATCGTAGTGGATGATTCCACCGGTCGCGACCGTGTGATTGAGCAGGAAGACCGATCCGGTTGATCCGCTGCTCACCGCAAGCAGCGTCTTCCCCACCGGCTTGAGCAATTCGCTCAGGGTCGGCGCGGTCAGCAACGTCCGTTCCGCGCGCGCCACGGCTTCGAGGTTCGCCTTCTCGCCGGTGTCCAGACCTTTCGAGGCGTCGACCGCCGGAATGTAGATGGTGTTGCCGAGCAGTCCGTGCGACTCGGGGTAGACGCCGGTGACGAGCGACGAGGCGTTGACGCGGGTGACCGTCGGAAAGACCGAATGATGTGCGCGGAACACCACGCCGCGCTGTCCGAGGCGGAACAGACGGGGCATCACCTCGCGCGTGACGTAGTCGGGCCGAAGACCGTCGACCACGATCACCAGCTGTGTGTGCCGCTGCGCCGGCTGGGCGAAGGGGCGGTCGCTGACGACCAGAACCATCGTCACCAGCGCGAGCCCAATCGCGACCGATTTCGTCACGCGGGCTAGCGTACAGCCTGCAGATGGGTGGACGCCGTTAAGACCCAGTAAATTCGTCGACCGGCCGGGCTCGCTTAGTGACGGCGATCGTGGTCGTGGTCGCGGTCATGGTCCCGATCACGAAGCAGATCGCGGTCGTGATCGCTGTCACCGGCGCCATCGCCGGCGGCCGGGCTGCTCGACTCCCGGCGCGGTGCAAAGGCACTACGCCTCGGCGGAGGCATTGGCGATCGGGCGCCGTTGACCGAGCGCCAGATGATGTCGTTCAACTCGACTTCCGGCGTCAGGTCGGCCTCGGAGAAATTCATTTTCAGGGAAGCTTGTGCGCCGAACGCCGAGGGCAGATTCTTTTCGTTGGTGTCGACCGAGGGAATCCGGCGCTGGAAGCCGGCCAGGTTCGGGGTGGCCTGGAACGCCGGATACATCGGCGCGGCGGCGCCGTCGTACATGGACATCGGCGGCAGGCCGAGCACCAGTTCAATCGTGCGCAACATGCCGGTGGTCGTGTAGAACGTGTGATCGACGACACCGCGCCTGGCGAACGGACTCGCGACCAGCGCGATCGACCGGTGTGAATCCACGTGATCCGCGCCGCTCTGGGCATCGTCCTCGAGCACGAAGATCGCCGAGTCCTTCCAGTAGACGCTGTTCGAGATGTCCTCGACCAGCCGGCCGAGCGCGATGTCGTTGTCGGCGACCATCGCCCGCGGCGTCGGTGTGCCGGGGACCGTGCCATTGGTGTGATCGTTGCCGAGACGGATGATCGACAGCCGCGGCAGCTTGCCGCTCTTCACGTAGCCCGCGAATTCGGCCTCCCACGCATCCATGCGCGACTGATCGGTGATCGACAGGTCGAAGGCAGCAAAGGTCGGCGAGATGTTCCCGACCAGACCGGGGACGTTGGCGGCGACGGTGGCCGGCGCCAACGTCGTCTTGGGCACGTTCACCGCAAATTCGCCGTAGCTGCGCACAGCGAGCTGTGCTCGCTGTGCGTAGTCCCAGAGGTAACCTTGCGCCGGCGCGGATATATTGCCGAACGCGTTGCGCATGAACCAGCCGCCCTCGCCGATGTAGAGAGCGCCGCGATGGCCGTAGTAGGTCTGCCAGATCTTCTGCACGAAGTCAGTGGCGTAGCCGGCCATCGAAAAATCGTGACCGTCGTAGCTGACGTCGGCGTCGACGTAGAAGTTGTCCATCAGCACGAAGTTCTCGGCGATGGCGTGCGCGTTCGGCGTCACGTCGCGGCCAAACAGCGTGAACGACGGACGGCCGTTGCCTTGTGACAGATCGCCGAACACCGAGTCGTAGGTCCGGTTCTCCCTGATGACGTAGAAGACGTGCTTGATGGGAGAGACGCCGCCAACCATGGCGGGAATCGGCGAGCCGATTGGCGCACCAGCCGGATGCAGACGCGCATCGTCGGTATAGGGCGTAAGCGCGTAGACCTTGCGGGTGTACGCCGCGAGCGTCGTACGATCGGGCGTCGGCACCGTCGAGATGGTGCCGGTGAGGCGCTGCTCCATCCCGGCGTTGTTCATGTTCGTTGACGGCGTCAGGCCTTTTCCACTCAGGATGAAGATCTGCTGACCGTCGCGGCTGAACACGGCATTGGTCGGATACCAGCCGGTCGGAATGAAGCCGTTGACGAAACTCAGCCCGCTGTTGCTGACATCGACGACTGCGACGGCATTGGTGTCGGCATTGGCGACGAGCAGCGTCCTCCCGTCAGGCGAGAGCGCGAGCGAATTCGGCGTCGACGTCAGTGGTGCCTCGGGAAACAGGCTCATCGAAATCTGTTCGATCGGCAGATCGGTCCTGGTGTCGTAGGTCCAGACCGACGCGCCGTTGCCGCACGCCACAAACAGACGATTGCCATCCTTCGAGAGCAGCAGCGCGTTCGGATGTTCGTCAGTGACCAGTTCGTCAACCAGCGTCAACGAAGCCGCGCGATAGACCTGCACGCGCGAACCGCCCCACAGCGAGACGTACACCGTCTGGCCGTCGGCCGACACGACACATGTATAGGGCTCTGCCGGCAGTGTCACGGTCTTCACGACCTGACCGGAGCCGACATCGATCGACGAAAGCGTCCGCGCAAAAACACGCGTCGCGAACAGACTCTTGCCGTTTGGGGATATCGCCAGGCCGCCGGTAAAACTCTCGTCCTCGACCACCGGCAGCGCGAACGTCCGTTTGCGCGTCAGGACGCCGTCCGCGAAGCCGAATTCCTGGACGGAGTTCTGAGCCGCGCCAGAGGCGTACACGGAGGCGCCGTCCGGCGACCAGACCAATCCGTACCAGGTCGCCTGCAGCGTCGTCGTGTTCTTGACGGTCCAGCTCGGCACATCCACGACGCTGAACGACGGCGTGCTCAGACCCTGGTTGGTGACGACGATGTAGCGAGAGTCGGGAGACTGCGAGAGGTTGAGCGGCAGATCGCCGAGCGCGAGGTGCCGGCCGACCGGGGACAAACGCCATCCGGTGGGCAGAAGCGTGGAGCCGTCAGCGAGCGGGCCGGGTACATCCGGCGGCGGTGGCGGAAGCTGAGCACGAATGGTTGCTCCGCCGACGACCGCGACGAACATCGCGCCTAGGACAATTAACAGGTGAACGACGATGACGACACGAATAGGGACAGCCCGATCGACCATGGACTCCGGCTCTCATGAACCGCCGACTTAATATGAATCGCGAGCAGCTGGACGATATCGGGTCGTCCGCCGACCGTGATGACTTATGGATAACCATAACCATACACTAAGTACTAAACGAATGATGAGCTAATTATGCCGGCCTTCTAAACCCATCAAAACGTTCAGCGAACGGCGGTCTCCACCGAAAGTCGCTTCGTGTCGAAGCCGGACTGGAGTGATAATGGCCGGCATCCGTGGTCGACTCGAGGCCTCTTCGCACTTCAATTTCCCGGACCGCGTGTCGTTTCGGATTGGCGGTACTGCTCAGCGTGGGCGGAGTCGTATCAGCCGGCGCTCAGGCTCCGACCCTGACCTTGGACGAGGCGGTCCAGCTGGCGCTTGCCGGTAACCGCGACCTCTCGCTCGCCTCCCAGGAAGTCGAAAAAGCCGGACAAGCTGTCGACGTCGCGAAGTCAGCAAAGAAGCCGCGCTTCAACCTGAATTTCGTCGAGCCCGTAATCTTCACGGACCTTGACCTGCGGCTCGGCCCGCTCGGGTCGCTCGATCTGCCGCACAACTTCGCTTTCTTCGTTGGCAGCGCCGCGCAGCCGATTTCTCAGCTCTACGACATCGGCCTCGGCATCAAGGCGTCCGAGTTGTCGAAGAACCTCGCGTCGGAACGATTGCGAGCGGCCCGGCAGACGGTGGTGGACGAAATCAAGCGCGGCTACTACGGCATCCTGCGCGCCGAGAGCGGCCTGAAGGCCTCGCGCGAAGCGGTCGAACTGCTCAAGGAGGCCGAGCGTCTGGTCGACGCGCTCGTCACCGAACGCGCGGCGTTGAAAGCGGACCTGCTCGATGTGCAGGCGCGGCGCGCCAGGCAGGAGCACGACATCCTCGTCCTCGAGGATTTGATGGCCACGGGACGCGAGCGCCTCAACGTCGCCCTCGGAAGGGACCCCGCGACACCATTCGCTGTCGAAAAACTGGCGCTGGCGCTGCCGGCCGAAGCCGAACTGACGATGACGCGCGAGGCGATTCTCGATCGACGTCCCGACGTCCGCGAGACACGCATCACAATCGATCTGGCAAAAACCGACTGGCAGTTGAAAAAGGCCGAGCAGCTGCCGCACGTCGCGGCGCTGTTCTCCTACGTCGGCAACATCAACATGCCGCTGCTCCCCGGCAATATCGCCGCCGCGCTCGTGACCGCCAGCTGGGAACCATTCGACTGGGGACGCAAGGGCTACGAGCGCGCCAGCAAGCAGGTCGCGGTGCAGCAGGCCGAGACCATGGCGCGCCAGCTCGAAGCGACGGTGGCGGTCGACCTGAACGCCCGTCAGCGCGCGTTGCGCGAAGGACGCTCGCTCATCGCCGTCACCGAACTGAGCGCCCAGGCCGCGCAGGAGCGCTTACGCGTGATGCTGGATCGCCGCAACGAGGACGCGCTGCTCGCGAAGGACCTGCTGCAGGCTCAGGTCGCGGTTGCCGAAGCCGATCACAACTACCAGGCCGCGCTGCTCGCTTACTGGGAAGCGCGCGCTGATTTCGAGAAGGCGATGGCGGTCGAGCCATGAAAAGAGGTCTGCTCTATCTGACGCCGGCGCTCGCCGTCGCACTCGCCGCCGCCGGCTGCAAGGAACCGCCGCCGTACCAGCAACCGTTGACGCCAGTCACGGTTGGGAAAGTCGAGTCGTCGGCGACTGGCACTACCGTCCGCTACTCCGCCACGGTCAGGCCCAGCCTCGAGGTAACGCTGGCGTTCAAGGTTGCGGGCTACGTCGACGACATCCTGACCAGGCCCGGCGATCAGGGACGAATCCGCGACGTGCAGGAAGGCGACCACGTCGAGAAGGGCGCCGCGCTGGCGCGGGTACGCCAGTCCGACTACCAGCAAAGCGTCGATCAGATCCGGGCCGGAGTTGCCGAAGCCACCGCGGCGTACGACAACGCCCGGATTGATTACGAGCGCGCGAGCCGGCTTTACGCGAAGCAGAGCCTGACCAAGCCGGAGCTCGACGGCGCCAAGGCGCGAATGGACGCGATGGCGGCGAAGGTCGAAGGCGCGAAGGCCGGCCTCGGTGAGGCGCAGCTGGTGCTCGGCGACGCAGTGTTGCGGGCGCCGATTTCCGGCGTGGTGTTGAAGCGCTCGATCGAACGCGGCTCGCTGGTCAGTCCCGGCGTTCCGGCGTTCGTCCTGGCCGACACCTCCGCAGTCAAGGTCGTCTTCGGCGTCCCGGACGTCGTCGTCAAGCAGCTCAAGATCGGACGCACGCAACGCCTCACCTTCGAGGCGCTCAAGGACGAGCCATTCGAAGGCCGCATCACCTCAATCGCGCCAGCGCCCGACCCGGTCAGCCGCGTCTACCAAATCGAAATCACCGTCCCCAACACACAGCACCAGCTCGAAGTCGGATTCATCGCCTCGCTGCAGCTCGGCGACCAGCCGGGCGCGTCGGTGGTGACGCTGCCGCTCGAGGCCATCGTCAAACCCGCCAGCGGCAATGCCGAGTACGGGGTCTTCGTGCTCGACGGCCCGGCGGATGCACAGGTTGCGAAGTTCCGTCCGGTGCAGCTCGGCGCGGTGGTCGGCAACGCCATCACGGTGACGTCCGGCCTTGCGGTCGGTCAGCGCGTGATCCTGCGCGGCGCCACAGTGGTGACTGACGGTCAGCGCGTGCGTGCGCTGCCATAGCTGACGCCATGAGTCACGCGACACCGGACGGACCATCGGCCGCTCACACCCGCAACGTCTCCCGTTTCTTCGTCGAACACCGCCAGGTCAGCTGGGTCCTCCTCGTCGCCACCATGCTGTGGGGTCTGTTCGCGTACTACAAGATGCCGAAACGGAAAGACCCGATCTTTCCGTCCCGGACCGCGGTCGCGGTCTGCATCTGGCCGGGCGTCAGCGCCGAGAAAATCGAGGCGCTGGTCACCAGGAAAATTGAATCGAAGATCGCCGAGAACCCGACCATCACCAAACTCGAGTCGATCGTGCGCACCAGTGTCACGATCGTCTACTTCAACATCGACGAGCGAATCGCGGACACGTCCGCGCAATTCGACGATGTGAAGCTGAGGCTGGACAGCATCACGGATTTACCGTCCGGGACGCAGCCAATCATCTTCCTCAAGGATTTCGCCGATACGGCGGCGCTGATGTTGACGGTCGCCAGTCCGCCGGTGTCCGGACCCGAGCTCGACTTGAAGGCGGCGGCCGTGCAACAGGCGATCGTCGATCTGCGTGCGGGACTTCCTCAAGCCGACGGCCGCGCCGCCCTGGTCGTATCGTTCCCGCAGACGCTCTCCGCCAACGTCGTCGAACGGCCGGGACGGTTGATGGCGTCGTACTTCGAGGATTCCGGCTTTGGCAAGGAGGTCCGCGTCCGCCTCGGGCCGGGCTTCATCGTCATCGACGGCCAGCTGCCGTCAGACGATCGATCGATTCTGCAGGAAACGCAGCGCTTCATCGAGCAGCGCCTCCACGTTTCTGAATTTCATCCCGACGTGTGGCAGCCGGCGATCGTCCGCAATCCCACAGACACGCGCGCCCGGCTCACCGCGGTAGCCGGCGACAAATACTCGTATCGTCAGCTCGACGAATTCACCGACCTGATGCAGAAGACGATGCAGACGCTGCCGGCGGCGTCAAAGGTGCAGCGGTCGGGCGTCCTGAAGCAGCGGATTTACCTCGACTACTCACAGCAGCGACTGGCGGCCTACGGGCTGCACACGTCGGTGCTGCCGCAGTTGTTCGCGACGCGCAACACTGATTTTCCCGGCGGTATTCTCGAGGTCGGATCGAAAAACATCACCATCGATCCCTCGGGCGAACTCGCCAACGAACATGACATCGGCGAGATGATGGCGCCGCGGGTGCCGGGCGTGCTGCCCACGCACCTGCGCGACGTCGTGGACATCAGCCGCGACTACGAGAGCCCGGCGCAGTTCAAGAACTACTACGCCTACAAGGCGCCTGATGGTCAGTGGCGCCGGTCACGCGCCATCACCGTGGCGATTCAGATGCGGGCCGGCGAGCAGATCCGTGACTTCGGCCAGGCCATCGACCAGCAACTGGAGACGCTGAAGACGCAGCTGCCGCCGGACCTGATCATCGCGCGCACCTCCGACCAGCCCAAGCAGGTGTCGGAGATCATCGACATCTTCATGACCAGCCTCTACGAGGCGGTGGTGCTGGTCGTGATCGTCGCGCTGATCGGCTTCTGGGAGTGGCGATCCGCGCTGCTGATGGCGCTGTCGATTCCATTGACGCTGGCGATGACCTTCGGGTTCATGTCGGTGCTGGGGCTCGATTTGCAGCAGATTTCGATCGGATCGCTGATCATCGCGCTCGGGTTGCTGGTGGACGACCCAGTGGTGGCCAACGACGCCATCAAGCGCGAGATGGCCAGCGGCGAGCCGCGCATCATAGCGGCGTGGCTCGGGCCGACCAGAATCGGACGCGCGATTCTGTTCGCGACCATCACCAACATCGCCGCTTACGTACCGCTGTTGCTGTTGAGCGGCGACCTCGGACGTTTCATTTACGCCATTCCCGTCGTCCTCGCCTCGTCGCTGGTGGCCTCGCGCATCGTCTCGATGACCTTCGTGCCGATGCTTGGCTACTACCTGTTGCGGCCCGACAAGACGCCGCTGCCGACCGCAGAAGGTCACACCGGCTTCGCCGCGAAGTACGCGGCTGTGGTGCGCTTCGCGTTGCGACACCGGTGGCTGTCGCTGGCGGCAACCGGGATCGTAATCGGCGTGGGGTTCGCATCGACCTCGAAGATCAAGAGCGATTTCTTCCCGCGCGACCTGTCGTATCTCTCCTACCTCGACGTGTGGCTGCCGACTGATGCGCCGCTCTCGGCGACCAACGCGGTGGCGGCACAAGCCGAAGCCATCGTCCAGCGTGTGGCTGCCGAGTACGGCAAGACGCATGCGGGCGAGGACGGCAAGCCCCACGACATCCTGAAGTCTGTCACCAGCTTCGTCGGCGGCGGCGCGCCGCGCTTCTGGTTCTCGGTGGCACCGGAGGTGCAGCAGCTGAACTACGCGCAGGTACTGCTGCAAGTGAACGACAAGCACGACACCAATTCTTTGCTGCCGCTGATCCAGCATGCGGCGTCGGCGGAGATTGCCGGCGCGCGCGTGGACGTGCGCGAACTGGAAATGGGCAAGCCGGTGGGTATTCCGGTATCGGTCCGCATCTCGGGGAGCAGCATCGCCGAACTGCACAAGCTGGCCGAGGACGCCAAGCGGGTATTCGAGGCGGTGCCGACGGCAAGAGGGGTGCGCGACGACTGGGGCGAAGAAAGCTTCACGGTGAAGCTGAAAGTCGATCAGGAGCGCGCCAACGACGCCGGCGTCTCGAATCTCGACGTGGCCATCGCCTCGGCTTCGGCGATGAACGGCGTGCCGCTGACCAGCCTGCGCGAAGGCGATCAGGAGATTCCGGTGGTATTGCGGTTGCGCCTCGAAGACCGCGCCTTGATCAGCGACGTCCAGAGCCTCAACGTGACATCGGTGAGCGGCGGCGGCAAGGCGATGCTGCGGCAGGTGTCTGACCTCTCCTACGGCACCGAGACTGAAAAGCTCCGGCGCCGCGATCAGTTCCGGACCATCACCGTGGCGACCTTCCCGGTCCCCGGCGTGCTGCCGTCGGAGGTGATGAACGCGGCGCGGCCGGGACTGAACAACCTGGCGGCGTCGCTGCCACCTGGCTACTCGATGGTGATCGGCGGTGCGGAAGAGGAACAGAACAAGGGCTTCGGCGAGATGTCGATCATCATGGCCAGCTCGGTCTTCATGATCTTCCTGGCGCTGGTCATCCAGTTCAACCATGCGTTCAAGCCGCTCATCGTCTTCATGACGATTCCGCTCGGTGTGGTCGGCGCACTGGTGGCTCTCGCGGTGATGGGCAAGCCGTTCGGTTTCGTCGCGTTCCTGGGCGTCGCCAGTCTCATCGGCGTCATCGTCAGCCACGTGATCGTGCTGTTCGATTTCATCGAGGAGAAGCATGCGGAGGGCGCGCCGCTCGAGGAAGCGCTGGTGGACGCGGGCATTCATCGTCTGCGTCCGGTGCTCGTCACGGTCGGTGCCACCGTATTCGCGTTGTTCCCGCTGGCGGTGCACGGCGGACCATTCTGGGAACCGCTCTGTTACGCCCAAATCGGAGGGCTAACGTTCGCCACTGTCGGCACGCTATGGCTGGTGCCGGTGTTGTACGCGACTGCGGTCGATCTGAAGTTGGTGCGATGGGACAAGCCGGCGAACGAATCAGCCTGAGACTCACGACAATCGGCGCGATCTTCACGCTCCTGGTTCCCGTTCCGGTCATCGGTGTCTCGTGGTTCATCACGCACTGGACGTTGCAGCCCGCATTCTTCGGGCTGGAGCCGCTGCGTTACCTCGGCGCCGCGTTGATTGTGATCAGCGCCACGCTGATTGTGATCGGCTTCACTGTCTACTGTCTTGGCCTGGGACCTCTCGAGCAGGCGCCCGTCCGGTTCCACCGGTCCCGACCATCGTCCGCGAAGGCATCTACGAATGGGCGATGCCAGCTTCGTCGCGGCCGCCGGCGGGAGCCTCACCAGGCATCGTCGTCCGACCTTTCTACAGCTGAGCCGGCGCGGGTCTTTAGTTCGTACAAATTCTGTCAGCGCGGCGCGGCCACTGGCTGAAGCTCAGTCAGGTGTATTGAAACGAGGTGGGCTTCGCAATTTGTTTATGTGAAATAGAACCGGGCGCCTTTACTTACAATTAATTTAGACCTGGTACTCTATGATACGGGCCTGTTTTGAGAGAGAGAATGCGGGTCCGCTCCTCGGCAGGTTTGTCGATCGCGGCCATCTGTGGCTTGAATCTTGTACTCGGATGGTCGAGTGGCTACGACTCCGCCGTACCCTACCTGGCGTTCTGGATCCTCGCTGCTCTTCCCCTTCTTGCAGCGTATCGGCTGGTCGCTCGAATCTGGCCGTCACTCGACCGAACCGACCAGGCAGTGCGTCAGGCCCTGGTGGTCCTCGCCATCATTGTCGGCTGCGGCCTGGTCCTCGGCGCGCTGCGGATCCTCACCCTGTGGGCGTATCTCTGCGCTGAAGCGGCTCTGCTGGGGATTGCCTACGTCGCTACCGCTGGACCCGCGCCGGCGCGCGATCAACCGCAAGCGTCCGGCGAGCGGTCGCTGCCGGGCTCGCTTCTCGTGGGTGTGGCCGGCGCGATGCTCGCGTTCGCGATTGCCTTTGCCATCTCGCATGCACCGCTGACGCTCTACGACAGCCTCAGCTACCACCTTTTTTTCCCGGCGCGGTGGCTGCAGGAGCACGCGCTATCGATCGTACCGACGCCGTTCAGCGACGAGGCCCAGGCGTACGCGCCAGCCAACGGCGAGCTGTTCTTTCTCTGGCTGATGCTGCCGTTTCATGGGGATCTGCTCGCACGCTTCGGCCAGATGCCGTTCGTGCTGCTGGCGGCGGCGACCCTCTATCTGATGGCGAGGCGTCTCGGTGCTTCGCGGCAGGGCGCCATCTATCCGGCGGCGTTCCTCCTGCTGGCGCGGCCGGTGCTGGAACAGACGGTTGGCGCGGACGTCGACCTGATTTGCGCGGCGCTGTTTCTGCTGTCGCTCCATCTCGGCATCGCTGCCATTGACCAGAACCATCGCCGCGACTGGGCGCTGTGGGGCGTGGCGCTGGGACTGTACGCCGGCACGAAATATCTGGCGCTGGTGTATGCGCCGATCTTCGTCTTGCTGGCGATGGTACGCGGTCCGCGCTGGAATGTGCTCTGGACGCTGCCCGGATTGTTGGTCTTCGGAGCGCCGTGGTACGCGCGGAACTGGATCGTCGCCGGCAGTCCGCTCTATCCGGCTAGCCTCACGCTGGGCGGGTTGACGCTCGCCCGTGGCGCGTTCGACCGCAGCGCCATGCTCAACACGGTGTTCCATACCAGCGACGTTGGATTCCTGCCGGCGATTCTGGCGCACGGACTTGGTCCGACACTATTCCTCGTTTGGGTGCCAATGGCGCTGCTTGGCGCCGTCATGATGCTGCGCCGCGGCTGGTGGCCGGCGGGCTTCGTCTGCGCTGTGCCGGTCGCGGTCGTGGCTCTCTGCTGGTTCGGCGTGCCGGTGAATGTGGACTCGCGCTTCCTCATGCCGGCGGTCGCGCCGGCGCTACTGCCGTTGGCGTTCGTCGTCGATTCCAGGGTGCGCGGCTGGAACGTCGCCGCCCACGCCTTCCTGCTCGGCAGCGCCGCCTGGATCGTCATCGGCCGTCCGACCGAGATCCCCGCAGCCTTGCCATGGTTCATGAAGGATTGGCTGTCGCTGATCGGTCTCGTCCCGCCGCCATATCTCCTCTCGTTCGGAGCCCTGACGGCGGGCCTGGCCGCGGCGTGGTACTGGCGGCCGCGTGATTCACGATGGCTCGCGCCTTTTGCAGCGTGCTTCGTGGCCGTACCGGTCACGCTACTGATCGTCCACGCCGCTCGCTCGTGTCCGGGTGCCCAATGCGAGTACCTTTCCACTTCGTCGCCTTACATCCGCGAGGATTCGATCAATGGCTGGCAGTGGCTGACGAATCACGTGAGCGGATCGATCGTCGCTTACACCGGCAACAACCTGCCGTACCCGCTGACCGGCGACCGCCTGACCAACCGCGTCGTGTACGTCAACATCGACGGCCGACCGCGCTGGAAATTTCACGACTACGCCCGGGCGTTTCGCAGCGGCCGCTTCAGTCCGGAGCCCCCGCTCCTGGCCACGAGCTCTGGCGAGCTGCTGCCGGTCGCGAAGCGAGACGGACCAAGCAATGCGCTGCGTCCACGCTTCGAACGGATGCAGGGCATTCGCGAAGCGTGGATCGACAACCTGCGCCGCCAGAACGTCGATTGCCTGTTCGTCGCCGTGCTCTCCCCGTACGAAATCAACTACGTCTGGCACGACGACCGCGGCTTCCCGATCGAGCAAACGTGGGCTGACGGAGATCCGCGGATGTTTCATCTGCTCTACGGCAACTCAAACGTGCGCGTCTACGGTATCGACCGCGTGCCCGGGGGCGGCGCATGAGCGGCGGCCAATCGCTCTCAATCGTCGTCCCGGCCTATAACGAGGCCGGCAACATCATCGGTACGCTCGAGAACATCGAAGCGGCGCTGTCAGCGTCGCCGCTCGAGCACGAGGTCCTCGTCGTGGACGATGGCAGTAGCGACGGCACCGGGGCGCTGGTCGCCGCACAGGCGGGCCGCTTCTCGAACGTGCGGCTTATTACCAATCCCCGGAACCTTGGCTTCGGCGCGACCTATCGCCGCGGCGTCGAGCACGCGGCACTCGATCACATCGTCATGGTCCATGGCGACAACGCCTGGGGCGCCGAGACGCTGCGCGAACTCTTCAGTCACGTCGGCGAGGCGGACGTCGTGATCGGCTACACCCGCAGGATGTGGCGTACCCGTTCGCTGACACGGGCCGCGATCTCGAAGACGTTCACCTTCTTCGTCAACCTGATTACCGGCCGGCGCATCCAGTACTACAACGGCCTGCAGATCCACCCAGCCGCGATCCTCAAAGGCATGCAGATTCAGTCGAGTGGCTACGGCTTCCAGGCCGAAGTGCTCGCCAAGAGCCTCAAGCTGACCAGGACGTTCGTCGAGGTTCCGATGGACCTCACCGAGCGGCAACAGGGCGAAAGCAAGGCGTTTCGCGTCAGGAACGCGATCGACGTCATGCGGACGCTCAAGCTGCTGCGCACGCTCGAATAGAACGCCGCCCCATCATGACCAACGCCACGACGACATTCGCGCAGCGGTATCTCGAAGAGACGGCGCGTCTCGCCGGGCAGCTCGATCCGGCCGTCATCGAGCGACTGGCGACGACGCTCGCTGACATTCGGGCACGCGGCGGCCGACTGTTTTTTCTCGGCGTCGACGGCGGGGCCGGTCACGCGTCGCACGCGCTGAACGACTTCCGCACACTCGCCGGCTTCGAGGCGTACGCGCCGACCGACAACGTCTCCGAGCTCACGGCACGCAAGTGGGAGTCGAGTCGATGAGCACGCGGAGCGCGTTCCTCGATCGCGACGGGGTCATCAATCGCGCCGTGGTCCGCGCCGGCAAGCCGTACCCGCCGGACGGCGTCGCCGACACGGTGGTGCCCGACGAGGTGGCGCCGGCGTTGGCGAGATTGCGCGCCGCCGGCTATCGACTGGTCGTCGTCACCAATCAGCCTGACGTGGCCGCCGGACGACAGCGCCGGGACGTGGTCGAGGCGATTCACGACGCGTTGTCCTCCGTGCTACCGCTCGACGAGATCCGGGTCTGCTATCACGACGATGCGGATGCCTGCAATTGTCGGAAGCCGATGCCGGGGCTGCTGCAGCAGTCGCCGTTGCGCGAGGTGCTCCGGAGCGTGATGGTCGGCGATCGGTGGCGAGACATCGAGGCTGGACGGCGCGCCGGCGTGCGCGCGACGGTGCTCATCGATCGCGGATACGCGGAGGGCTGCAGCGTGGAACCGGATGCGCGCGTGCGATCGCTGACCGAAGCAGTGGACTGGATTCTGGCGCTTGATGAAGGGGCTCGCTTATGACGCGAATCGCTGACTTCCGCGTGAAGATTTTTGCCGACGGCGCCGACCTCGGCGAGATGACTGCGCTGGCGCGCCGTCCGTACTTCCGTGGCTTCACCGCCAACCCGACGCTGATGCACAACGTGGTGCAGGCGGACGCTGCCGGCTGCCACATCACCACGGCGACCACGGACATTCTTCGCAAGCTGGACTGGCTGGGATGCGATCTCGATGAGATCTCGCTCGACACCGTGAAGATGTTCCACACCGACGCGGGTCGCGCCGGCTTCACGCTCGACGTGGAGGCCAGGCGCGCATGATCGAAACGCTTCTTCGGGTCGGCCGCCGCGACAAGATCGTCGCCCTCGATGATCTGCCGCGGATCCGGCGCGAGTTCCAGGGCCGGACGATCGTTCACTGCCACGGGGCGTTCGACCTGGTGCATCTCGGCCACCTCATTCACTTCGACGAGGCGCGGTCGCTCGGCGATCTTCTGGTCGTCACCATCACCGGCGACCAGTTCATCACCAAGAAGCGCTCGGTCACGTTCAAGGAGGATGACCGCGCCCGCCAGCTGGCGGCGCTCGATATCGTGGACTTCGTGGCAATCGTGCGGGAGCCGACCGCTCTCTCGGCCATCGAGGCGCTGCATCCCGACGTCTACGTCAAAGGGCCCGAGTATGCCGACCTGATGCTGGACAAGAGTCGCAGCATCTTTTACGAGACCCGCGTGCTCGAGAGCTATGGCGGGCGGATCCACTTCACGTCCGGCGAGACGTTCTCGTCTACGAAGCTGTCGCACTTCCTGCTGAACTCGCCGGAAGCGTCGCAGGCCAATCCGCTGCTGCGCAACGAACGCGTGCTGTTCAGGGACATCGCGTCAAGCGGGTTCAAACTCGAACAGCTGAAGGCCTTCCTTGCCAAGGCGAGCACGTTACGCGTCTGCGTCATCGGCGAAGCGATCGTGGACGAATGGGTCGACGTCACGCTGACCAACCTCTCGACACAGTCACGGTGCGTCGCCGGCCTGGAAACTGGGCGGGTTCGGCAGGTCGGCGGCGCCGGCATCATCGCACTCCACCTGGCCAACTTCGTCCAGCAGGTGGACTGCTTTACCAACGGGCTGCAGACGGATTGGCCCGCCAGAATCCGCGTCAATCACCTTTCCAACGGCGAGCTGGTCGAGACGCGATTCGTCGACCGCGACACCGGACGGCCGGTATTCAAGACCAAACGAATGACAATCGGCGACGTGGCGCACGATAACCTGCCGGATTTCGACGCCTACGATCTCGTGCTGGTGGCCGACTTCGGTCACGGTCTGCTGGACGCCGCCGCGGTGGGCCGGCGCATCGCCGCGCGCCAGCGTGCGGTCGTTTCGGTCATGGCGCAGGTGAACTCGAGCAACTACGGCTACAACCTGCCGATCAAGCACGCCGGCGCCGACTACTACAGCTTGAACCGCACCGAGGCCGAACTTTGTCTGCACGAGCGCGACCTGCCGCTCGAAGCGCTGGTCCGCCGCGCCGCGGCGCTGCTCAACGCTGAAGCGCTCGCGGTCACCGACGGCGAACATGGCGTGACGCTGAAGGTCGGCGACGAGCTGTTCGGGTTGCCCTCACTGAGCGTGAGCGCCGTGGACACCATCGGCTGCGGCGATGCCTTTTTTGCACTGAGCAGCGTCGGCGTCGCGACCGGCGTTCCCGCGCCGGTGATCGCGCTCGCAGGCAGCATCGGCGCAGCGGCCATGACGCAGCGACGCTGCAACGAGAGCCCGGTCACCGAAGAAGAATTCCTGACGATCGGGAAGATCGTCATCTGATGGCGCTCCTCGTCACCGGAGGGTGCGGGTACGTCGGCAGCCGCCTCGTCGAGGCGCTGCTGGCACAGACCAGCCACGAGATCACGGTGGTCGATACCACCTGGTTCGGCAACTACTTGCCCACCGATCGGCGTCTGCACGTGCTCGTGGCCGATGTGCGCGCCATCGAGACTCTCGATCTGTCCGGAATCGACACGGTGTTCCATCTTGCCGGCATCGCCAACGATCCCGCCGCCGACCTCGACCCGTATCGATCGTGGGATGTCAACGTGCTGGCGACCATGCGGCTGGTCGATCGCGCCGCACGCCAGGGCGTGAAACAGTTCATCTTCCCCTCCTCCGGGGCCGTGTACGGCGTCCGGTCGGAGCCGCGCATCACCGAAGATCTCGACCTGATGCCGATTTCCGACTACAACAAAACGAAAATGGTCGCCGAACGCGTGATCCTGAGCTACGCGGGCGCCCTGGTCGCCACCATTCTCCGCCCGGCGACCGTGTGTGGTTTGTCGCCGCGCATGCGGCTGGACCTCACCGTCAACGGCCTGACCATGCAGGCGCTCACGCGTGGACGGATGACGGTGTTCGGCGGCACTCAGGTGCGGCCCAACATCCACATCGACGATCTCATCGACCTCTATCTATTCGCATTCGAACGACGGTTGTCGGGTGTCTACAACGCCGCCTTCGAAAACCTCACGGTCGGCGAGATCGCCGAGTTGATCCGCGATCGCGTCGCCGCTGACATCGTCACCACACCGTCGAACGACCCGCGCTCGTACCGCCTGTGCTCCGAGCGACTCCTGGGCACGGGATTCCGGCCGAACAAGAGCGTCGCGGTGGCGATCGACGAACTCGCGGCCGCCTATCGCGATGGCCAGCTCGTCGATCGACCGAATTGGTACACCGTCAACTGGATGAAGGAGCACAACCTTGGATAGTCGAACGTGAGCGGGAAGAAGATACTGGTACTCGGCGGCGGCGTTGCAGGATCGTCGATCGCGTACTACCTGACCGAACGGGGATACGAGGTCACGGTGATCGAGAAGAACGCGCGGGTGGGAGGGCTGGCTCGAACGTGTTACTACGGCGGTCATCCCTACGAGTTCGGTCCGCACATCTGGTTCTGGCCCGGCGGCAAGGAAAACCCGATCAACGCCTCAATCGTCCGGCTCACGAACGACGAGCTGTACTACATCGATCGCCGGCTCTTCACCTATGTCGAATCGGACAATCGCAAGTACCGCTATCCGGTTCACTATCAGGACGTCGCGTCGATGCCCGAACACGAGCAGATCGAACGCGAGTTGCGGGTGAACCGCGACGCCGACCTGAAGCTGATCGAGCCGCAGCTACCGGAAATCGGCAACTGCAAGTTCGCGGACTACTTCACCGCCGCGCTGGGACCGACGCTGTACAGCAAGTTCATGGCCGACTACACCTGGAAGATGTGGAACATCCCGGGCGACGAGCTCGAAACGTCAATGGTCTGGGCCGATCGGTTTCAGGGAGAGAAGGGCGCGCCGACCACGCACAAGGTCACCGGCTACGATCCGCTGAAACGCGACGACTTCACGCTCGGCCAGGGAGTGCGCTTCCAGATCTACCCCAAACATGGCTGGAACGCGGTCTGGGATGCGATGGTCGCGCGATCGACGGTCGTGCGGGACGCGATTCTCGGCATCGAGGACGAGCATCGGAAACCGTTCGTGCGCACCGCCGGCGGCGAGAAGTATTACTTCGCCGACTATCACACCGTGTTCTGCTCGATCGACATCGATCAGCTATGGAGCGAACACACGCTGCCCTACACCGGCCGGATGATGATTCCGCTGCTGATTCCCGGGCTCGAACGGGCGTTTCCCGAAGGCGCCGAATCGCTGCACTACTCGTCGTGCGAGTTCCAGACCCGCGTCACGGAGATGAAGGTCATCACCCGGCATGCGAGCCCGGACACATTGATCCTCATCGAGGTGCCGGTCCTGCCGGGCGCGGCGCAGTCTTTCCCCCGCAACGCGATCGACTACGCGCTGGAGCACAATCTGTTCGCCGAAAAGGCCTACCCGCAGCAGTCAGCCCAGGCCTTCGCCGCGTATCACGCCTATGTCGATCGGGGGCGGAAGATTCCAAACCTCCGCTACGTCGGGCGGCACGCGGAGTTCAAGTACTGGGGCATGGCCGAAACGGTGAACTCGGCTTATACGAAAAGCCTCGAGTTCGAGCCGGTTTGATGACGCCCAACCGGGTCATCCCGTCAACCACATCGCACAAGCACGAACCGCTGCTGACGACGCTGGAGGTGTTTGCGCGGCTGGGGATGCGGGATCTCGATCTGAACCTGAATCACATGGTCGAGCGCGGCGTTGACCCCGAGAGCGTCGCCGATGCGATCGCCGCAAACGGGCAGCGCGTCTGGATGGTTTCGGGCGGATGGTGCGACTTCTTCGATACCGGTCGGAAGAGCCGCGAGACGGACGCCTCGGTCGCGGGACAGGTGGCGCTCGCCCGCCGGTTCGGCGTCGATCGAATGCGACTGTTCTTCGGACGTCTGCCGTTCGAGTCGTTCACGCCCGCGGCGCTGGCAACGATTGCGGCCAACATCACACGACTTGCGGCCGAACACGCGGATCTGCTTTTCGTGTTCGAAAACCACGACGGCGCCTCGTCGCATCCGGGCGTCTGCCGCGCCATCCTCGAGGCGGTCGATCGTTCGAACGTGCGCCTGAATTTCGACCCGATCAACTTCGAAGTGGCGGGCGCGACCAGCGGACCAGCC
>DASXGC010000287.1:0-11703 GCA_036489235.1 Vicinamibacterales bacterium | reverse complement strand
GGCCACGACATCGGCTTGATGGTCGCGTACGCGTATGCTGCGCAGTTCCCGGCGGAGACCGAGAAACTCGTGCTGATGGACGCATTCCTGCCGGGCGTCGCCGGATGGGAAGACATCTACAACAACCCGGCGATCTGGCATTTCCGGTTCAACGGGCCGACGCCTGAGGCGCTGGTCAAGGGACGCGAACGCGTCTACTTCGAGCATTTCTGGAACGATTTTGCGGCCGACAAAACGAAATCGATTCCCGAAGCTGCTCGCCGGGCCTACACCATCGCCTACGCGCGGCCACGCCGCATGCGAGCGGCGTGGCAGTACTTCGTCTCGTTTCCCCAGGCGGCGAAGGACTTTTCCAAATTCGCTCGAACCAGGCTGACGATGCCGGTGCTCGCGATTGGTGGCGGAAAGGCGAACGGTGCGGTCCTCGGCAAGCAGGTGACGCTAGTGGCGACCAATGCTTCGGCCGTCGTCCTGCCGAATACCGGCCATTGGGTCATGGAAGAACGGCCGACCGAAACCATGAAGGCGCTGATGCGCTTCCTGTCGATTTGACCAGGTCCGATCACCTCAGCTGTAAGAGCTGCCGTTACCGCATCCTCACCATCTCCTTACCCCTTCGGAATGACCCGACTCGGCTACGTGGCTAGACTCGGGTCGTTCAGAAAATTGCCGCGGGCGCCGTTCGTTTGTTCTCACGGAAAAGGGCAGGCAGATGAAGAACCAGGCGTCACATATCGGATCCGGCATTGTCATTCTCTCAGGCCTGCTGGCGCTGAGCGGCCAACATCCCGTTCATGCCGCTGACCGGAGCGACGGTTTGCACTCGACCATCGGCGCGGTATTTTCTGATGTCGATCAATCTGGTGACCGGTGGGACTCGGACGCGACCACCTCGGTGCTGTTCTACGGCGTGTATCACAACCTGCTCTTTCGCGCTGACGTGCCGGCATCGAAGGGAGACGGCAGCCGGTCGCTTGACGGCGTGCTCAACAAGGCGCGGATCTCTCTTGTCCGCATCAGGGCCGGCGACGTTGACGATTTCATCTTCGGCGACCCGCAGGCGATTGCGCAGCGCGATTCGCAGGCTGCGGCGCTCCCCGAGATGGACTGACGAACGAAACGCCGCTGCGACAACGTCGCGCTCGGTCGTGGCTGATCGCCGGTCAAGGATTGACGTATCGTAAGGAGTTCATGAGTGCCGCTCAGCCGTCGTTGCCGCCGACCGATGGCATCCTGACGTTCGGAGCCTGCGCTCTGAATCGGGCCAGTGCTCAGCTGACTCGCGACGGCCGTGTCGTGCCGCTGACGCCAAAAGCCTACGACGTCCTGCGCTATCTCGCCGATCACGCCGGCCGACTGGTCACCAAGCAGGAGCTGCTCGACATCGCCTGGGCGGACGTGTTCGTGGGTGACGCCGCACTGAAAGTGTGCATCCGCGAGATTCGCAAAGCGCTCGACGATGAGGCGCACAAGCCGCAATACATCGAAACCGCGCATCGTCGCGGCTACCGCTTCATCGCCACCGTCGTCGAAACCGCGTCGTCTCCGACAGCTGCGGCTGCGCCAGCAGCCGGAGCGCCGATCGCCGAGGCAGCCCCGTTCGAGACGCCGAAGACCCAATACGCGCGGCGCGGCGACGTGAACATCGCGTATCAGGTTCTCGGCGACGGACCTATCGATCTCGTCTTCGTGATGGGATGGGTATCGCACCTGGAATGTTTCTGGACCGAGCCGTCTTTTGCAAGGTTCCTGCGCAGGCTCTCGCAATTCGCGCGCCTCATTCTGTTCGACAAGCGCGGCACCGGCCTGTCCGATCGGGTGAGCGCGCTGCCGACGCTCGAGCAGCGGATGGACGACGTTCGTGCCGTCATGGCGGCGGCGGGTTCACGAGAAGCCGTGCTGCTCGGCGTCTCCGAAGGCGGACCGATGTGCAGCCTCTTCGCGACCACGTATCCGGAGAAGACTCGCGCGTTGATCATGATCGGTACCTACGCGAAGCGGCTGTGGGAGGTTGATTACCCGTGGGCGCCAACCACGGAGGAGCGGGAACACTTCTTCGAAGAAATCCGGAACAACTGGGGTGGTCCGGTCGGCATCGAGACGCGTGCGCCAAGCCGCGCCGCCGACCCGGTATTCCGGGAGTGGTGGAGCAACTACCTGCGCCAGGGCGCGAGCCCGGGGGCCGCGTTGGCGCTGACGCAGATGAACGCACAGATCGACGTCCGGCACGTCCTGCCGCTCGTGCGCGTGCCGACGCTCGTGCTTCACCGGACCGCGGATCGCTGTCTGCTGGTCGAGGAAGGCCGCTATGTGGCCAGCCTGATTCCAGGCGCCGAGTTCGTCGAGCTGCCGGGCGACGACCATCTGCCGTTCGTCGGCGATCAGGATGCGATACTCGATCGCATCGGCGCATTTCTCACGTCGGCAGGCCAGGAGCCCCAGCCTGATCGGGTACTGGCCACCGTGTTGTGGGCAAATATCAAGGGCGCCTGTCCCGACGAACCCGACCGCACCGCTTTCGAGACGCAGGTCGGACAGGAGGTAGGCTGGTTTCGCGGCCGGGGCCTGGCCTTCACCCCGGGCGGATTTGTTGCCGCATTCGACGGCCCCGCGCGAGCCATCGCCTGCGCTCGCGCGCTGGCGGGCGCGTGCACGCGGCTCGGTTGCACGGGATCGTTCGGCCTTCACACCGGTGAGTGCGACGTGACCCCGCAGGGGGCGGTGACGGGCGCCGCGGTCGAGCGTGCGCAAGGCGTCAGCAGCCACGCCGCCGAGGGCGAAGTGCTGGTGTCGCGCACCGTCACGGATCTCGTGGCCGGCTCGGGGTTGATGTTCGTGGATCGCGGTCCCCATCCGCTGGCCAACGGCGGCGACCCGTGGCGGCTGTTCGCGGTCGCCGATGACATCGATGTGCAGCCGGTTGCCGAGTTCAGTCCCTGAACGCTCGGGAGCGCAGGCCTTTCACGCCCTCGTCTCACGCGACCCTGAAAGGGTCGCGGCCCAGCTCATGACGCGGTTAGAAAGCGGTTCTTGTACTGTTGCCGGAGCTCTGACTTCAACAGCTTCCCGGTCGAGGTATGCGGCAATTCGGCGACAAACACGAAATCGTCAGGCAGTTGCCATTTGGCAAATGTCAACGACAGGAACGTGCGCAATTCGTCGACCGACACCGAAGCGCCGTCACGCAGCACCACGATCGCCAGCGGCCGTTCCTGCCATTTGGGATCCGGGACCGCGATCACCGCTGCCTCTGCGATCGCCTGATGCGCGACGAGTGCGTTTTCCACGTCTACCGAACTGATCCATTCACCGCCGGACTTAATCAGGTCCTTGATGCGATCAGTAATCTTCAGGCAGCCTTCGGCATCGATCGTCGCCACGTCACCGGTGCGGTACCAGCCATCGGCTGACCACCGGGCGGCTTCCTCGGGCTGTTTGTAGAAACTGGTCGCAACCCACGGTCCGCGCACCTCCAACTCGCCCTGCGTCACACCGTCCCACGGCACTTCGCCGTCATCGCCCACGGCGCGGATCTCCATGAACGGCGCCGGCGAACCCTGCTTCGCGCGATGGCCGTATTTCTCTTCATCGGACCATGACGCCATGTGCGGTTTCAACGTGCAGATCGTCGCGATCGGGGCGGTTTCCGTCATGCCCCACGGTTGAATCACGCGCGCGCCGAACTTGTCGAAACGGCGAAACAGCATTTCTGGCGCCGCCGAGCCCGCCACGATGATGCGCAGGCCGGGTTCGAGACGCCACCGCCCCGGATTTTTCTCGAGCTCGTCGAGGACGCCGAGCCAAATCGTCGGAACCCCGCCGGTCAAGGTGACGCGATAGGTGGACAGCAAGTCGAGCAGGCACTCGGGCTGCAGGTTGGGTCCAGGAAGGATCAGGCGGCTGCCGTTCATCACCGCCGCGAACGGGATGCCCCACGCGTTGGCGTGGAACATCGACATCGCCGGGAGCACCGTGTCGTGGCGTCCAATCGAGAAGTTGTCGGGGAGCGATATGGCCAGCGAGTGCAGAGCGATGGTGCGGTGACTGTAAACAACCCCTTTCGGCTTTCCGGTGGTTCCTGACGTGTAGCACATCGCTGCCGCGTCGGTTTCGTCGACGTCCGCATACGAAGGCGGATCGCCGCAGCTTTCCAGGAATTGCTCGTAATCGTCGAGGACTGGCGCCGCCGTGCCGCCAAACCGGTTCACGATGATCCGCTCGACCTTCACCCGATCCCGAATCTTATCGAACAGTGGCAGCAGCACATCGTCCACGATCAGAAACCGATCCTCGGCGTGATTGACGATGTAGGTCAGTTCGTCGGGGTGGAGACGGAGATTCAGGGTGTGCAGCACACCGCCGATGGCCGGGATTGCGAGATAGGCCTCGAGGTGCACGTAGTGATTCCACATCAGCGTGGCCACGCGATCGCCCGGCTGCATACCCGCTTTCTGAAGCGCCGCCGCGAGCGCACGCGCGCGCTGGTAGAGGTCGCCGTAGGTGTAACGATGCGCCGAGTTGTCCGGCCGATGTGAGACGACCTCGGTGCGCGGAAACAGTTTGCCGGCGCGTTCGAGCAGTGAAGCCAGCGTCAGTTGCGAATGCATGCCTTCTCCTTCGCCAAGTGCCGCCAGATGCCGGGCGTGCCGATTGCCTCAAGCGGCAGATGTCAACAGGTATGCGTGGATGGTTGCCGCATGCTACCGGATCCCGGGCGCGAATTCGCTGATTTCCGCTCGCCTGCCGCGACACGCGGTTCTGGCAAGAAGGGCGTCGCGATAAAGCAGTTGTACATTAGTGATCACGATGGAGACGCCTGATGATCACTTTGACGGGGAACGCTTCTTCAACCCGTCCGGCGCCGGCGCGCAGCCGCTGTCGGCAGTGCCGCAAATGCTCGTCGAACCGCGCCGCCCGTGGCCGGCCCATATCGACACGCCGCTGCGGCAGCCGGCGCCGCTGAATGGAGCGGCGGCGGTGGTGACGTTCATCGGTCACTCGAGCTTCCTGATCCAGACCGCCGAAGGAAACATCCTGACCGATCCGATGTACTCGGAGCGTGCCAGTCCCCTGAGTTTTGTCGGACCGAAGCGCGTCCGACCAGCGGCAGTACCGTTCGACGATCTGCCTCGCATTTCGACGGTGCTGCTCAGCCACAACCACTACGATCACTGCGATCGCTGGACGCTGTCGCAGCTCGCCAGGCGATTCGATCCGCTGGTGGTGACGCCGCTGAAGAACGGACCGCTGCTGCGGTCGTTCGGTGTCCGCAAGGTCGAAGAGCTTGATTGGTGGCAGGCGAGCAGGGCGGCGGCGTTCCCGATCGCGTTGACGCCGGCGCACCATTTTTCGGCGCGCACGCCGTTCGATCGAAACCGCGCGTTGTGGGGAGGGTTCGTCTTCGAAGTTGGAGGCCGCCGCCTCTACTTCGCCGGTGACAGCGCCTACGCGCCATTCTTTTCTGAGATTCCCCAGCGGCTTGGTGCGATCGATCTCGCGCTGCTGCCAATCGGCGCCTACGAGCCCCGCTGGTTCATGCAGTCCGTCCACATGAACCCCGCCGAGGCGGTGCAGGTGCATCTGGATGTCGCGGCGTCAGCGAGCATCGGGATGCACTTCGGGACGTTCCGGTTGACGAGTGAGGGAATCGACGAGCCGCTGATGGCGCTCGATGACGCGTGTCGCGCAAGGCAGGTTCTGCCGTCGAGTTTCCGGACGCTCGATTTCGGCGAGTCGACCCGGCTCGAGCGGCCGTGAAGATCCCACCCGGCAACGTCGTTCGTTGCGCGGGTGGGGTGGTGCGTGCCTATTTCATTGACTCGCCGGCAAACGCGTCACACGACACGGCCGGATTCCAGTTGGTGAAGGTGCCGTTGGGGTTGTCCTTCCACGCCCAGACGTGCAGCGTGTAGAACGCGGCGAGTCCGAAGCGATTCGGGGCGTCGAAAAGATGAAACAGCTGACCCATGAGTTCGGGCGCATTCGAGTGGGTCAGGTTCCAGGTGGCCGCGTCCACGAGGTAGTCGGCGCCGGTCAGGCGCAGACGGCCGTTCGGCTGCGGCTCGTAAAGAATGATCTCGGGATGGTTGACGTCGATCTCGCCGTCCCCGACCAGCGGCCCGTTCACAAAGTGCATGCCCATCGCACCAAGATCGGATCCGCTGACGCAGCCGAATGCCAGCGCGTAGCCTTCAGCCTCAGCGGCCCTGACGTCCTGAAAGCGCGCGGTGGCCTGCCGCACTGCGGTCACGAGCGCGCTCACTTGGCTCTTCTGAGCCGAGGTCATCGGTTGCGCCGGCGCGGCTCCGTGCATGTGATCGTCCTGCGCCAGCGCCGCTGACGGCAGCGCGCCCATCAGCACCAGCACGCCGACCGAGTAGCGAAACTGTCTTGCGAATCGTGCGACTTTCATCGTAGGAACCTCCACAAACGGAAACACATTGAAATGGTGGAAGAGTGCCGGTGTCTGATACATCGACGCCCTCGGTTGGTGGCAAGCCGCAGCCGGCAGCGCGGTCCACATCACCATAGGCGCGACTGGCGGAATGCTTTCGACGCTCGACGGCGCGGCGGCCCACCGTCCATTTAAGCCGTCCGATCGACGCTGTAATTTTCAACAGACGATACGGTTCACGATGTCTCGATACGGGTAGACTTTAGGGAACAGATGGGCATCGACAGCGGCATGCGCGCCGCGCGGAACGAGCGGTGGAACCTCACCGCCGACGCCTTCGATCAACTACTGAACGCGCTGGATCCGAATCGCGAGCATGCGGCTGTCGCTTACGAACAGTTGCGCCATCGCATCATCGGGCTGTTGCGCTGGTGGGGTGCATCGGCGGCTGAACAGTTGGCCGACGCCACGCTCGATCGGGTCGCCCGAAAACTGAACGACGGCACGCGGATCCCGGCCGGATCGCTTGGCGCGTATGTGCGCGGCGTCGCGCGGCTTGTGTTCTACGAGTCGAGCCGCGAGCGTCTGTCCCCACTGACAGGCCAGGAGGCTGCTCCAGTCGCTGCGGGGGACAGCGATCGCGCTGGAGAGTGCCTCGATCGGTGCCTCGCGACCTGGGATCCCGGTGATCGCGATCTGCTCCTTCGCTACTACGGCGCGGGAAAGGCCGCGGATGTCCGTAAGCAGATGGCGAACCAACTCGGCATTTCGATGACGGCCCTCCGCATCCGCACGCACCGGCTGCGCGTCCGAGTCGAGAGCTGCGTCGCCGGATGCTTGGAATGACAATTCTGAAACGTTCCGGGCGGCCGAAACATCCCTCTCCGGAGGGTCAAGGCTTGAACGCGGCCGATCTACGGACATACCTGTTAGGGCAGTCGACGGAGGCGCAGGCCGAACGCGTCGAAGTCCGGGCCCTCGACGACGAGGACTTCTACGTCACGCTGCAGAGCTTTGAAGACGACCTCTTTGACGAGTACGCCCGCGGCACCATGCCTGAGGTCGACCGGAAACCTTTCCGCACGCGGTACAGCGGCGAGCGACACCGCCTTGTCGTGGCCCGCGCGCTGTCGGCGCGGGTCGAATCGCCATCGGGCACATCGAAGTACTGGCTGCTTGCCGCCGCCGCGGTCGTGCTGACCGCCGTCGGCGCAACCCTGGCGATTCGAACGAAATCGGCATCGCCAACCCCTGCCGCCACCGTCGCGGCGTCCGCACCTGCGACGCCTCCGGTGCCAGCTCCGGTGGCATTGCTGCTGACCCTGGGAACATCCCGATCCGCCGCGGCGGTTCCCGAAGTCCGGCTGCCTTCGTCTTCATCTTCGTTGCGGCTTCGCGTCCGCCTCGACCCCGCCGACACGTTCGACAGCTATGCCATGGAACTTCGCTCTGCCCAGGGCGAACTGGTCTGGCGTGCTGATGCGTTGAAGGCGACTGTACAAGGCGGCGATCGACTGGTGATCGGCGATATCCCCGCCAAAACCCTGGCCGCCACGTCGTACGAACTCAGCGTGACTGGATCGTCGGCGGCGAATCGACCCGAGGTGCTCGGCTTTGCCGCTATGAGCATCCGGTGATCGGCGCGCTGCTCGCGCTCGCGCTGGCCGCGGCGCCGACACCGCGCGCGCTGGTCCCGAATGTACCGATCAGCGGCACGCTGGTTGATCACGAAGCCGCGTTCTTCTTCGTTGACGTCCCTGCCGACACCGCCGCGCGAGTCATCGTCCGCCAGCACGGCCTCGACATCACGCTGACGCTGCGTCCTGGCGGCGCTGAACTGATCCACGGGTTCGACCTGCACGCAGGCGTGGCTGGCGAGGAGCGTGCCTTCGCCGACGTCTCGCCGACGCCGGCACGGTGGAACGTGAAGGTCTCTGCCTCGCTGCCGCACCCCTCGAGCGGAACTTTCGAAATCGTTCTCGACCTCGCGCCGGCCGACGAGGACGCGCGCGCAAGGGCCGCGGCGTACAGCCGGTTTCAACTCGCATCCGACGAGGCCTGGATCGGGAACGCGGACGCGTTTGCCCGCGCCCAGGCCGACTACGCGGCTGCCGGAGACGAGGCGACTGCCGCCGGCGAACCGGGGCTGGCCGCCGAAGCCATCTTTCAGCGCGGCCGCGTGCAGGACAACCTCGGTGATGTGCCGAGCGCGATCGAATCGCAGCATCGCGCGCTGGTCATGTTCCGCGCGGTCGGTGACCGCGAGCGCGAAGCCCGGGTTCTCGATCGCCTCGGCAATCTGTCGCGGAAGATGGGCGAGGTCGGCGACGCCGAGCGGTTTTTCGCCGAGGCGCTGCCGCTGGCGCGAGAGGTCAACGACCCGGTCACCTCCGCCGACATCCTGAACAATTCCGGTCTGCTGCTGTCGAGTGTCGGCCGCCTCGAGGAGGCGATTCAGCAGATGCAGGCGGCGATTCCGCTGGCCCGCGAGGTGGACTCGGCCAATGTCGAAGGTGCGCTGACGCTGAATATCGGCGACGCCTATTTTCAGCTCGGCATGAACGATCAGGCGATCGAGGCGTATCAGCATTCGTTCGAGATCGTCAGCCGCATGGATTTACCGAGGCGCAGCGCCAGGCCCCAGGCGGCTCTGGCGGAGGCGTACTTCGTGAACGGCAACCGCGCCGCCGCCGATCAGGCGATCGGCCGCGCGCTCGCTCTCTACGAGAAGTCCGGCGATCGCGCAGGCATGGCCGAGGCGCAGGCGCTGCACGGGCGGCTGCTCTACGCCAGCGGCGAGACCGATCGCGCGATCGAATTGTTCGCCCGGGCGCTGCCGGTTCTGCACGAGGTGCGCAACCGGCTCGCCGAGGCCGGAGTCCTCACCGAGTGGGCCGCGGTCGAAGTCGAGCGCGATCGCGCCGATGCCGCACTGCTCAAGGCTGACGAAGCGGTGCGACTGAGCCGGCAAATCGGCAGTCCGGCGGCGGAGCAACAGGCGCTCTACGTCCGGGCGCGGGCCCTGCAGAAACAGAACCGCCTGGACGAGGCGCTCGCGTCGATTGCGGCGGTGACGACCAGCGTGGAGACGGCGCGCAACGCGATTCAACGCAGCGAACTCCGGACCTCGTACGTGGCCACGGTGCGCGCGTATTTCGACCTCCAGATTGATTTGCTGCAGCAGCGAGGCGAATCGGCCGCGGCGTTCGAGACCAGCGAGCGCGCCCGTGCACGGACCCTGCTCGACGGCCTCGCGGAGTCGGCGGCGAAGATCCGGAAAGGCGTCGATCCCGAACTGCTGGCCGAGCAGCGGACCGTTCAGGCACAGCTGAACGCGAAGGAGAACTACCGTGTCCAGGTCGCGCAGCGTGACGGCGACTCGAGTCCCCGCGCCATCGCGGTCGGCCACGACGTCGCGCGGTTGCTGGACGAGTTCAGCGGAATCCGCGCCAGGATCCGCAGCAGCAGTCCGGCCTACGCCCAGCTGCAGACACCCGAACCGACCAGCCTGGAGCGGGTTCAGAGCACGCTGCTCGACGCCGGCAGCGTGCTGGTCGAATACCACCTGGGAACGCCGCGCAGCTACGCATGGGTGGTCGATCGAAGCTCGATTACCGTCCACCAACTTCCGAGCGGCGAGAAGATCGACGACCTGGCGCGCGCGTATCACACCCAGTTGAGCGCGGATCTCGCGCCGCTTTCCGCGGCTGAACGAGCCAGGCGGACCGCACGCGTCGATGCGCTGGGCCGGAGGCTGGCCATGCTGGTCTGGAAACCGATCGAGTCGCGCGTCGCGGTCCGCCGCGTGCTGATCGTCGGCGACGGTGTGCTGCAATACGTTCCGTTCGCCGCACTCCCGCGCTCGACCGGCGAACCGCTGATCGTTCACAACGAAGTGGTGTATCTGCCGTCGGCGTCGGTGCTGGAGTCGATCCGTCAGCACAGCCGCCCGATCGAGGCCAATCCGACCGTCGCGGTGTTCGCAGATCCGGTGTTTTCCAAAAACGACCCGCGGCTGACCGCCCAACGGGAAGCGTCGGCGCCGGCGCAGACGCGAGCTTCCGACGGACAGCTCTATGGGCGGCTGCGGTTTTCGCGCGAGGAAGCGCAGGCGATCGATGCCGTAGCGCCGCACGCATTCGCGGCGCTCGACTTCGCGGCCGCCAAACAGACCCTGATGACCCGCGATCTGCGCAAGTACCAGATCCTCCACTTCGCGACGCACGGTTCGCTGAACGCCGAGCGCCCAGAATTATCCGGATTGGTGCTGTCCCTCTACGACGCGAACGGCAAGCCGACCGATGGCTTCCTTCGGCTGCACGAGATCTACAACCTCGATTTGGACGCCCAGTTGGTGGTGCTCAGCGCCTGCCGCACCGCCCTCGGACGCGAGGTCTACGGCGAGGGCCTGATCGGGCTGACCCGCGGGTTCATGTACGCCGGCGCTCCACGCGTCGTCTCGAGCGTCTGGAACGTAGACGACCGGGCCAGCGCACAGCTGATGGCGCGTTTCTACGAAGCGATGTTCGTCAAGCGGCTTCCACCTGCCAGCGCACTGCGTGATGCGCAACTTTCGCTGCTGCACCAGTCACGATGGGCCGATCCACACTACTGGGCCGCGTTCGGGCTGCAGGGAGAGTGGAAGTAGCATCGCCCGCGATCTGAAACGTTTCGGCCCGCCCCGACATCCCTACCGTTACCCGGATTGTCTCCAAGGAGCGGTATGTCTCGGTGCCTGCCTGTACGACCGGTTCTGGTCCTGTTCGCTCTTACAATTCTGCCTGGTCGCGCCCTGGCGCAGGCTCCGCCTGTCGATCCATTCCTCGGCGTCTCGATTCTGACCACCGGCGCCGCGGCGCCGGGTCAGCCCGTCGTCACCAGCAACACGGTGGATATCACCGTGTTCGGTCTGACGCAGCCGGCATTGTCGGCGAGCAGTCTCTCCGGCGGCTATGACGCCAGCGTGCTCGACCCGATCAAGAACTTTTCTGCGGCCCCTTTCTCGTTTACGACGACGGCGGTGTTCAACGCGAACGGGACGGCGGGCACGCTGGGACAGGCGGTGACCGGCCATCGCGTGGATCAGGATGGCAACACCATTACGGGTCTCGGCGGCACGTTCACCCTGACGGCTGCGGGCGGATTCACCTTCACGCCAGGCACTGACCTCGCGGACGTCAACGTCGGCGACACGGTTCGCGTCGCGGTGGACTACACCCTTCACGGTGTCAATTCGGCAGCCAACACCACGCGCAATTTCGGCGGCGTGTTGTACATCGACCTCACCAAACAGGTTGGCGGCACGTTCA
>DASXGC010000259.1:0-2732 GCA_036489235.1 Vicinamibacterales bacterium | reverse complement strand
GCGGGCGGGCCGAGCGGGTCGCAACTCTTCAATCTCGGGAACGTCGCGGCCGAGACCGCCTTTCTTCTGTTGTCGAGCTTCACCTGCGGGCTGGCCAGCATCGCGGCCGACACGCGCAATGGAAGGTGGTATCAGGCCGCAATGGCAGCGACGGCCCTGCTCGGACTTTGCTTTCTCGCGCTGGAGGCAAGGGAATTTTCCGATCTGGTCGCGCGCGGCGCGGGACCAACACGCAGCGCCTTTCTGTCGGCTTTCTTCACCTTGGTTGGGTGTCATGGCCTGCACGTCTCAGCCGGTATCCTCTGGCTTCTGACCATGATGGCTCAGGTCTTTGCCAAGGGATTTCGCGCCGACATCCTGCGCCGCCTGCTCTGCTTTGCGCTGTTCTGGCACGCGCTCGACATCATCTGGGTCGCCATCTTTTCCGTGGTCTACCTGATAGGAAGCGGTACATGAGCGAACAGGTTGAGAATTTCCGCGACCAGCACGATCTGGCACCTGGCGACGAGGAGGAAGTCCACGTCGGTCCGCGGCTGCTCGGCTACGTCACGGGTCTTGGGCTATCGATCCTGCTCACGGCCACCTCGTTCTTCGTCGCCGGCACCGATCTGGTCTGGCAGCCCAGCATTCCCGTTGCGCTCTGCGTGCTCGCGATCGCGCAAATGGGCGTGCATCTGGTGTTCTTCCTCCACATCACCACCGGACCCGACAACACCAACAACGTGATGGCTCTCGCCTTCGGGCTATTGATCGTGTTCCTGATCATCGGCGGTTCGCTCTGGATCATGGGTCACCTCAACCAGAACATGGCGCCGATGCATCAGATTCTGCGGATGCAGGGATAGCGCCCGATGAGACGCCCGGCCGCGAGCCCATTCTCGGGCCGCCCGCGGAACCAAACGGAACTCAGCTACGTTACTGACCGATGAATGAGCCGGTCGCAAAGCGCAAACCGCGCGGAGACACGCCTGCCATCGTCAAAGTCGTAACCGAGGCCGGTAGTGAGGCGGAGCCGCCGCCGGAGGTGCTCGAGCCGGAGCCCGGTCTTTCGCCGGAGGAAGCCGAGGCGGCACGCAGGGATTATCTGCTGACGCGTTTCTGGCTCAGCGCGAGGGGATTTTGGGGCAAAAACGGCTATCGGCTGGCATGGCCGCTCTCGGTCGGCCTCATGGTGCTGATCGTCGCGACCGTCGGCTTCCAGTACGGGATCAATGTCTGGAATCGCGCGATCTTCGATGCCATCGAGAAGCACGATGCGAGAGCCGTCTTCCATCTCTCCGGGATCTTTTTCCCGCTGGCGATCGGCAGCGTTGCCCTTGGGGTGGCGCAGGTGTTCGTGCGGATGGCGATCCAGCGCCGCTGGCGCGCCTGGCTTACCCACGCGGTGCTGACGCGCTGGCTCGCCAACGGCAGGTACTATCAGCTCAACCTCGTCGGCGGGGATCACAAGAACCCGGAATACCGGATCGCGGAGGATCTGCGGATTGCGACCGATTCGCCTGTCGACTTCCTCGCCGGCGTGACCTCTGCATTGCTGTCGGCCGCGACGTTCATCGTCGTGCTCTGGACCATCGGCGGCGCGCTCACGGTCTTCCTCGCCGGCAGTTCGATCACGATACCGGGTTTTCTCGTGATCGCGGCCGTGCTCTACGCTGCGATCGCATCCGGTTCGATCATGGCGATCGGGCGACGCTTCGTCCAGATATCCGAGGACAAGAACCAGGCCGAGGCCGAGTTTCGCTACACACTGACCCGCGTGCGCGAAAACGGTGAAAGCATTGCGCTGCTTGGCGGAGAAGACGAGGAGCGCGACGGCATCGACAAGACGCTTGGAGGGGTGCTGCGGCAATGGGCACGCCTCGCAGGGCAACATATGCGCACGACGCTGGTGTCGCAGGGTTCAAACCTGGTCGCCCCTGTCGTACCTCTCCTGCTCTGCGCGCCAAAATTCCTCGCCGGCGGCATGACGCTCGGCGAAGTGATGCAGGCCGCCTCGGCGTTTACGATCGTGCAAGGCGCCTTCGGCTGGCTGGTCGACCATTATCCGAGTCTGGCGGATTGGAACGCCTGCGCGCGGCGCGTCGCTTCGCTCATGATGTCGCTGGACAGCCTGGAGCGCGCCGAGCAGGGCGATGGCGTCGGTCGGATCAAGCGAGACGAAAGCAGCGGCGATGCCATGCTCGAGCTGCACGATCTATCGGTCACGCTCGACGACGGAACGGCGGTGCTGTCAGAAACCGACGTCGTGATCGAGCCGGGAGAGCGGGTTCTGGTCGCGGGCGAATCCGGCACCGGCAAGAGCACGCTGGTGCGCGCCATCGCTGGCCTTTGGCCATGGGGAGGCGGCAGCGTGACATTGCATGCGGATCGACGTCTCTTCATGTTGCCGCAAAGTCCTTACCTGCCGTCGGGCAGCTTGCGCCGCGCCGTCGCCTACCCCGGTTCGGCCGACAGCTGGACGGTCGAAGAGATCGGTGGAGCCCTGGAAAAGGTCGGCCTTAATCATCTGAAGGAAAAGATCGAGGAGGAAGGCCCGTGGGACCAGACACTCTCCGGCGGCGAAAAGCAGCGTCTGGCCTTCGCGCGGCTGCTTTTGCACAACCCCGACATCGTCGTGCTCGATGAAGCCACATCGGCGCTCGATGACAAGAGCCAGGACAAGATGATGGAGATGGTCACGCGCGAACTGCCGAATGCGACCATCGTCAGCGTCGCGCATCGCGCGGAGCTGG
>DASXGC010000137.1:0-16378 GCA_036489235.1 Vicinamibacterales bacterium | reverse complement strand
CCGGCTGGTCCCCGGTAACCTCGAGCGCTAGAACCCCTTGATGTATGGCAGTCGGGCGGCGACGGCCCGGACGTCCTCGAAATGATTCAGCAACATCACGGTCGGATTCCACTGGCCGGACAGGAACCCCTCACGCAGTGCCGGCGCGATCGAGCCCTCGACACGCAACGCGCCCGCTGTGACAACACCCGACGCCACGTCGAGCTCAATGTCCGTCCCTGGCGTCTGCTCGATCAGCGTCTGAAGCCGCTCGACGCCGTCGCGCCGGGCGACCAGGCAGGGCAGCCCGATCATGGCCGAATTGCCGAGAAAGATTTCGGAGAACGACTCGCCGACGATGGCACGGATGCCGGCGCGGAGCAGACCCTGTGGAGCATGCTCGCGCGAGGAGCCGCAGCCGAAGTTCGCGTTGACGACCAGCATCGATGCGCCGGTGAACGCCTTGTTGTTGAACGGATGCGACGGATCGGCGAGCCGGTCGTCCTCGAACACATGGCGTTCGAGCCCCGCGAACGACACTGCTTTCAGGAAGCGCGCCGGCATGATGCGGTCGGTGTCGATGTCGTCGCCTCTTAGTGGAAGGCCATGGCCTTCGAGATGGCTGATGGCTGCGGATGGCTGATGGCTCATGGCTGATGGCTCATGGACGATGGCTCATGGACGACGGCCGTTCGATCATGCCGGGACTCCGTCGAGCATTTCTCGCACGTCGACGACCTCGCCGGCGACCGCCGCCGCCGCGACCATCGCCGGACTCATCAAGAGCGTGCGTCCTGTCGGACTGCCTTGTCGTCCCTTGAAATTGCGGTTCGACGAGGACGCCGAGATCTGCGAGCCCTCAAGCTTGTCCGGGTTCATCCCCAGGCACATCGAGCAGCCCGCGCCGCGCCATTCGAAGCCGGCTTGCCTGAACACCTCGTCGAGTCCCAGCGCTTCGGCCGCCCGGCTCACCGACTGCGATCCCGGCACGACCAGCGCCTTCACGTGCCTGGCGACGTGGTGACCGCGCACCACCCGGGCCGCTTCCTCGAGGTCGGACAGCCGGCCGTTGGTGCAGGAGCCGATGAACGCGACGTCGATCCGGGTGCCCTGCACGCGCTCGCCCGGCTTGAAGCCCATGAACGCGAACGCTTCGTCCTCGGGACTCGCATCGATCGGTTCGGTGATGGCGACCGACTGGCCGGGGTTGATCCCCCAGGTGACCGTTGGCTCGATCGAGCCGGCGTCGAACACCACATGATCGTCGTAGCGTGCGCCGGGTGTGGACGCCATCGATCGCCACCAGGCGACGGCGCGATCGAATGCGTCACCGGCCGGGGCGAATCGCCGGCCCTTGAGGTAGGCAAACGTCGCGTCGTCCGGGTTGACGTAGCCGACGCGCGCGCCTCCCTCGATCGACATGTTGCAGATCGTCATGCGCTCGTCGATGGTCATGGCCTCGAGCGTGGATCCGCCGTATTCGTAGGCGAAGCCGACGCCGCCGTGGACGCCGAGGCGCCGGATAATCGTCAGAATGACGTCCTTGGCGTAGACGCCGCGATTCAGCCGGCCGTTGACGTCCACCCGCCGCACCTTCAACGGATCGAGCGCCAGGCACTGCGACGTCAGCACGTCGCGGACCTGCGATGTTCCGATGCCGAAGGCGATGGCGCCGAGGGCGCCATGGGTCGAAGTGTGGCTGTCGCCGCACGCGATGGTCATGCCCGGCTGCGTGAGTCCCAGTTCGGGCCCGATGACGTGGACGATGCCCTGGTTTTCGCTGTCCGGAGCCCACAGACTGATGCCGGCGTCACGGCAGTTGCGTTCGAGCGCGCCCATCATCTCTTCGGCCATCACGTCGAGGAACGGGCGCTTCTGCGAGCTCGTCGGCACGATGTGATCGACAGTGGCGAAGGTGCGTTCGGGGAACGCGACCCTCCATCCGTGCTGACGCATCATGTCGAACGCCTGCGGCGTCGTTACTTCGTGAACGAGGTGGAGGCCGACGAACAATTGCGTCTGTCCGCTCGGGAGCGTGCGCACGGTGTGCGCGTCCCAGACCTTTTGAAAAAGTGTGTCAGCCATATTGCAACTTTGTGATGCAGAAGCATGGCTCTGCTCCCGATAGAATACACGCATGAACGGCATTCGTCTGCGCGTAGGCACCGTTGTGGTGCTGGCCGGCGCTCTCGCGATCGGCCTTCGCGGGCAGACGGCCGACGAATCCCGCTTCGCGATCGTCCAGAACCTGGGCCTGCCGGCGATTGACGAGGGCGTGGTTGTGGACTCGACCCACAGGCCTGGAGCGGAAGTGGAGCTGCGCCGCGCCGCGATTCGCGCTTCCGTCGCGCGGTCGGCGGGGAACGGCGGCGGGTCGCGCTATGTTCCGGGCCGTGTCATCGTGAAATTCAAGGATACGGCATCCGAAGGCGCCCGCGCATCGGCCATGTCGTCGGTGTCGCGCACCGCGGTGATGGGCGCCAGACCGAACTACGCCGACTTCGACATCGTTCGCATCGATCCTGCTGAGGATCCGGAGGCGGCGGCGCTGGCATTGGGTCAGCGCCCTGAGGTGCTCTACGCGCAGGCTGCCTACCGTATCCACTCGCTGTTCAAGCCGAACGATCCGATGTACGCCGAGTATCAGTGGAACCTGCCGCTCATCAACATGGAGCGCGCGTGGGACATCCAGCCGCTGGCCGGGTCGTCCATTACCGTCGCGGTGGTCGACACCGGGCTCGCCTATCAGAACGCCACGATTACGGCGAACATTCCGGCATTCCGCGACGACGAAGGGACGCTGTATCCGGCCCTGGGGAACGTCACGATTCCCTACGCCGCTGCGCCGCAGCTGGTCGGCGCCGGGAATGCCGGCCGGATCGTCGCTCCCCACGACTTCATCTGGGACTCGACCACGCCGCTTGACTTCGATGGTCACGGCACCCACGTCAGCGGCACCGTCGGCCAGCTGACCAACGACGGCATCGGCACCGCCGGCGTGGCGTTCAACGTCAAGCTGATGCCGGTGAAGGTGATCGAGAGCACGTGGGACTACCTGTTCGGCGCGCCGCACGAAGGTGACGATTCGGATCTCGCGCTGGGCATCCGGTATGCCGCTGACAACGGCGCCAAGATCATCAACATGAGCATCGGCCGCACCGGCGCGGCCGGGAGCGCGCCCGTCGTCGAATCCGCGATGCGCTATGCCGTCGGCAAAGGCGTCTTCATCGCGGTCGCGGCCGGCAATGGCTATGAAGACGGCAATCCCGTCGAGGTGATCGCCGAGATCGCGTCGCGGCTGCCGGGCGCAGTGTCGGTGGCGGCGGTGGATCCGGCCAAAGCCCACGCCTACTACTCGACGTCAGGAAGCTATGTTGAGTTGTCGGCGCCGGGCGGTTCCGAGCGCGGCTTCGACCGCTACGGGTTTGTCTGGCAACAGACATTCGACTACCGGTTCACCGAAACCTACCTGAATCCACCGGACTCGTACACGGCGCCACGCTTCGACGTACTGGCGTATGTCGGCTACATCGGCACGTCGATGGCCACACCGCACGTGTCGGGTGTGGCCGCGATGCTGATGCAGCAAGGCATCACCAATCCGGCGGCGATTGAGGACGCGCTCGAGAAGGGCGCGATCGATCTCGGCACACCCGGCCGTGACGACCTGTTCGGGTTCGGGCTCATCGACGCGCGTGCGGCGCTGCGGGGACTGGGTCTCGCGCGGTGAGGCTCGGCGCGCTGTTCCTGCTCGGATCACTGTTCGCCGCGACCGCCTCGGCCGACGATCGACCGCCGACGTTCGCGATACGTCCCTTCTTTCTTTTCGCCGAGCAGTCGTTCGCGGCCGTTGACACGTTCGACGCGACGTTCGGTCACAGCTACGGCCCGTTTTTCGGCGGCGGGGGGCAGGTCGTCATTCACGATCGATTCGTTGTCGAGGTCAGCGCGTCGCGGTTCCAGAAAGATGGCCAGCGCGCCTTCCTGAGCAATGGTGTCAGTTATCCGCTCGGCATCCCGTTGACGGCGACGATTACGCCGATCGAGGTCACGGGCGGGTATCGGTTCCGGCTCAGCTCCCGAGTCCGGCCCTACGTCGCGGCGGGCGTGGGGACGTGGTCGTACAAGGAAACCTCTTCGTTTGCGGATCCGGATGACAACGTCGATACCCGCCACGCCGGATGGGTTGTGAACGGCGGCGCCGAATTCCGGCTGCACAAGTGGGTCGGTCTGGCGGTCGATGCCGAGTACAGCCACGTCCCAGGGATTCTGGGACAGGGCGGCATCTCTCAGCAGGCGGGTGAGTCGGATCTCGGCGGTGTTGCCGGGCGCGTCAAAGTCATCATCGGTCGATGAGCCCGACGCGGTCTTGCCGGCCATTCCGTCGCTACACCTGCAGCACGTCGCCGTCCTTCGCGACCATCTCGTACAGAACGGGATTGACGAAAAACCCGAGAAGCAGCCTGGAAATCAGCCCCGCGACCACGACGATCGCGAATGGCTTCTGCGTGTCCGAACCGATGCCCGTCGAGAGCGCCGCCGGCAGCAGGCCCAAGCAGGCGACCAGCGCCGTCATCATGATCGGACGAAGCCGCAGCAACGCAGCCTCGCGTGTCGCGGTGCGGATGTCGTGATGCTCCAGCCGCAGTTTGTTGATGTACGACACCAGAATCACGGCCGTCTCCACCGATACACCCATCAGCGCCAGTAGACCGAGCACGGAGCTGACGCTGAAGGCGGTGTGCGTCAGTTTCAGGGCAATGAGCGCACCGACCGGCTCGGTCATGACGACGCCGATCATCACCGTCACCGGAAACTTGAAGTTGCCGTACAGCGCGAACAGGATCATGAAGATCAGCAGCAGCGCCAGCGGTCCGATGATCGCGAATTGCTCGCGCGCGGCCACGTACTCGCTGTACTCGCCGCCCCACGACAACGTGTAGCCTTGGGGCAGCGCGACGTTCTTTCGCACCGCCTGCTGGGCCTCGTCGACCGCGCGGGCGAGGTCGCGTCCCTCGATGCTGAACTGCACGCCGATGTAGCGCGAGTTGTTCTCGCGATAGATGAACGACGCGCCGTTCCCCTGCTTGATCGACGCGAGCTCGGAAATCGGGACCTGCTGGCCTGACGGCGTCGGCACCAGCAGGTTGCCAATCGCCGGCGTGCTCGATCGGTACTCGGGCCTCATGCGCACGACGAGATCGAACAGCCGCTCGCCCTGGATGACCTGCGTCGCTGCCTGTCCGCCCACGCCCGCCTGGATGACGCCCTCGACGTCCGAGACGTTGATGCCGTAGCGCGCGATTTTTTCCCGGTCCACGTCGATCTGCACGCTCGGCTGACCCAGCTCGCGCACTACCGTCAGTTCGGCGAAGCCCGGCACCTGCGACAGAATGCGTTTGACCTGCACAGCCTTGTCCTCGAGCACCTGCAGATCCTCGCCGTAGATCTTCACGGCGAGCGCGCTCTTCAGCCCAGTGAGCGCTTCGTCAACGGCGTCTTCGGCTGGCTGCGTGTAGTTGAAAATCACCCCCGGGTACGCCACCAGCTTTTTCTGGATATCCGCCGTCAGCTCGGCCTTGGTGTGGAACGGTCCCTGACTCCACGTCTTGTCTTTGTACGGCCGGAGGCCGACGTAGAACTCGCAATTGAAGAAACCGGTAGGGTCGGTGCCGTCGTCGGGCCGCCCCAACTCCGAGCCGACCTCGGTCACCTGCGGATAGCCGCTCAGGATGTTACGAACCTGCGGCGCGAACTTCGCCGCCTCTTCGAACGAGATGGTGTACGGCATCGTCGCGCGCACCCACAGCGCGCCCTCGTCGAGGTGCGGCATGAACTCACCGCCGATGTACGGGATCAGCAGCAGGGAGGCGCCGAAAATCACCGACGCCGCCAGCATCGTCAGCTTCGGATGGTCGAGGCACCAATCGAGCTCGCCGGCGTACACCCGCTTGATCCATTCATATGGCCGATTCACCACCTCCTTGACGCCCTTGGTGAACCAATACGAGGCGAGCACCGGAACAAGCGTCAGCGTGAAGATGAGCGAGCCGAGCAGCGCGTACGACATGGTCTCGGCCATCGGCGTGAACAGCTTCCCCGACGGCCCGGTCAAAGCGTAGATCGGCAGGTAGCCGGCCAGAATCACCGCCACGGAGTAGAAGATCGGCCGGTCGACATCGCGCGCGGCACCGATGATGACGTCGCGCAGGCTGTAGTCGTGCCCCTGGCGTTCCGCCAGCTCGCGGTAGATGTTCTCCATCATCACGACCGTCCCGTCGATGATGATGCCGAAGTCGATCGCGCCGATTGACAGCAGGTTTGCCGGCACGCCGCGTCCGTGCAGGAGGATGAACGCAAACAGCAGGCTGAGCGGAATCGTCAGCGCGACGATGATCGCGGCCCGGAAACTGACGAGAAAGAAGATCAGCACAATCAGGACGAGCGTCATGCCGACGAGCATGTTGTGCGTGACCGTGTCGATCGTCAGCTGAACCAGGTCGCTGCGGTCGTAGTACGGCCGGACCTTCACGTCGGGAGGCAGGATGCCGTGGTTGAGCTCTTCCGTCTTCTTCTGGACGCCGGCCAGCACGGTCTGCGTCTGCTCGCCGCGGCGCATCAGGATCACGCCCTCGACCGCATCGTCATTCTTCTGAAAGCCGAATTGGCCAAGGCGCGGCGCGCTGCCGATGGTCACCTCGCCGATGTCGCGGATGCGGATCGGCACGCCGTTGTTGTTGCCGACGACGATATTGCCGATGTCCTCGGTGCGACTCACGAGCCCGAGGCCGCGCACGTAGAAGAACTGGGAGCCCTGCGAGTAGAACCCGCCCCCGGCGTTGGCGTTGTTGGCCGAGAGCGCGGACAGCACCTGCGGCATCGGGACGTGATAGCTGTAAATCTTGATCGGATCGAGCAGCACCTGGTACTGCATGACGGTACCGCCGAAGCCGGAGTCGTCGGCGACGCCGGGCACGGCCTTGTACGCGCGCTGGATTATCCAGTCCTCGAACGTCTTCAGCTCCTGCGGACTGCGATCCGGGCTCTCGATCACGTAGCGATACACCAGTCCGGACGGGCTGAAGAGCGGCGAGAGGCCCGGCGTCACACCCGAGGGCAGCTGCGCGTCTGGCAGCCGCTCGAAGACCACCTGACGGGCGAAATAATCGTCCGTCCCCTCCTTGAAAGTCATGATCACGTCGGACAGGCCGTAGAGCGAGATCGACCGCATCACTTCCATGTGCGGCACGCCGTTCATCTCGATCTCGATCGGCAGCGTGACCAGACGCTCGACTTCCTCGGCGGCGTGGCCGGCCCACTGCGAGATGACCTCGACCATCGGCGGCGACAGATCGGGGTAGGCATCGACGGGCATGCGCTGAATCGCGAGGACGCCGCCGATGACGATCAGGATCGTCATTATCAGCACGAGGAACCGCTGGCGCAGCGCGAACTGGACGACGTGATGAATCATGATCCTGCTACCGTTGGAGTGAGTTCTGGAACTGCACGAACAGGCTGCCGTCGCCGACGATGACGTCGCCCGATTGGAGTCCAGTCAGCACGTGCGTGCGGCCGTTGTTGCTGTCGCCGATGGTGACCATCCGCCGCGCGAACTGGCGATCGGCCGTTTGGAGGTACACGTACGGCATGTTGTTCGTGTCGCGCAGGATTGCGCCGTCAGGCACCTGCACCGCGTTCTGAATTACGCCGGCCTGGACCTCTGCGGTCACGTACATGTCCTTCTTCAGCCGCCCGCCCGGATTCGCGGTCGCGATCCGCGCCTGCAGCGTCCGCGTCATCGGATCGAGCGAGGGGGCGATGTACTCGACTTTGCCGCGCACGAGATCGGGATAGCTCTCGTTGCTGATCGTCACCTCGTCGCCAACGTGCACGGACCCGATGTCGTTCTGGTAGATGTTGACGAGCACCCAGACGTGGCTCATATCCGACAGCGTGAAGCATTGCGTCGCGCCCGCCTGAAGCAGCTGCCCTGGCGAGCACAGGCGTTCGACCACCTCCCCCGCCATCGGCGCAAGCAGCGACACCTCAGGCGAGACGGGCATCGTCACGAGCGTGTCCGGATTCGCAATGCCGAGGATGCGGATCGCCTGTTCGCTCGAATCCAGGTCCGCCTGCGCCTGCGCGCGCGTCGACTCGGCCTGCTCGACGTCGGACTCCGCGTTCGCCCCGTGCGCATGGAGATCCTGGGCGCGCTTGTAGAACTTGTCGGCGAGCTGGAAAGCATCACGGGCCTTGACGTAGGCCGACCGTAACAGCGAATAATCCGGGCTGGCGATGTAGAGCAGCGGCTGTCCTGCGCGCACCTGCTGGCCCGGCGTCACGAGAATGCGGGCGACGGGACCTCCGACCTGTGTGATCACCGGGGTCGTGCGGAAGCTGTCGTAGGCGACGGCGCCGGACAAGCGCAAGATCCGCGGCAATGCTGATTGCGCGACCGTATAGATCTGCACGTGCGACAACTGGTCCGCGGACAGCGTGAAGAGCTCGGCCCGGCTCGCCGCGCTCTCGGTGGTCGAGAACGACGTCATCCGGCTGGCCTGGTTGCCTGCGCCGCATCCGGTCAGCGCGAGCGCCGCCGCGAGCGCCGTCCAGGGGGCCACGAGGCGCCCGCGATTCACGACCGATGTCTGCGTTGTCATGGCAAGCTCCTGGTCCCCACCGCCTGGTGCAACGTCTCGAGTGCAACCATGTAGCTGGCGAGTGACTGCAAGTAGGCGAGAGAGGTCGCGCGGTAGCTCCGCTCGGCGTCGAGGAAATCGAGCAGCGTGGTGCCGCCGCGCTGATACGCGTACTGGCTGATGTCGCGCGAGTCTTCAGCCTGCTTCATGTAACCCGATTCGTAGAGCCGCACGATTTCGCCGCTCGTGTGCAGCGCTTCGTAGGCATTGGTCACGTCAGTCAGGACGATCGTCGTCTGTTCGCTCCGCAACTCCTGCGACTGCGTGATCGCGAACCGGGTCCGGGCGATCTCGCCCTGATTCTTGTCGAAGAGGGGAATCTCGATATTGGCGAAGAACGCCCCAGTGGTCGTCGCGGCGACATGCGAGACGCTGAACTGCGCGGTGACGTCGCGCTTGCCGTTCGCCTGCGCGAGCGACAGCTGACTCTGCGCGGCGGTCACGCCGAGTCGCGCGGCGCTCAAGTCCGGCCGCAGTGTGATCGCGAGCGCCTGCAGATCGGGCTTCGCAAGGCGGAGCGGCTGATACACCAGTGCGCCTTCGACGGTGTAGCTCTCGGCCACCAACTCATACCCGATCAACTGCCGAAGGCTGGCCAGCGCCTGCACCCGCGCGAGCGTGAAGGACGACACGTCCACCTGGAACTGCAGCAGCTGGAGCTTGATCTTGAGCAGGTCGCCCTCGCTCAATCCTCCGGCATTGAATTTGGCCTGACTGATCTCCACGCTTTGCTGGAAGCTGGCCAGGTCTTTCTCCGCGAGGTCCAGTTCGGCTTGCGCGAGCAGCACGGCGATGAACTGCGACGAGACGTTGAAGGTCAGCGTGCGCTCGGTGTCGCCGACCTGCGCCGTGGTCACCGCCGTCTGATCCTGGGCGGCCTGCAGCCGGTGCTGCCGCTTTTTTCCGCGCTCGAACAAGTAGGACACGCCGACGTCGAACTGTGCGCTGTTGTCGAAGTAGTCGCTCGTGAAGTTGCTCCAGTCAAACAACGGGAGGAACTGCGCGTCGCCGAGCAGCACGGGATTCGGCCGCAAATTGGCCGTCGTCTCCTGGGCCTGATTCTGCTGAATAGTCGTGCGTGCCGCGAGCAGCGCGTGGTTGTGCTGCCGCGCCAGGTCGATGGCCTGGTCGAGCGTGACGCGGACGAGGGGCGGCTGCGTCGAAGGCTGCGCGGTCGTCTGCGCCGCGACCGGCACCGACGCCAGGATTACCGCCGCACCTAAGATCATCGAGGGCCGCCATAGCAGGACCCTGCATTTCGCATCCATAGATAGATACCTTCTGGTCCGAAACGACCCAATCTCCTGGGGTGGTTCCGAGACGTCTGTCTTCAACGAACGGCGGTCGGAGAGATCGACGTGGTGAACGCCAAGCGCAAACCGGCGAACGCGCCAGCATTGACAGGTAGGGAAAGTCCCGTCAGTCGCCCCTCACAGGTGCGACTGTTTCCTAATCGCTTAGCGGCGACCCGAGAGGCTACAAGCAGGCAGAGGGAGGTGCGCGCGGCAGGACGCCAAGAGGGAACCGCTCGGTCGCCAGAACACGGTCGCAGGTCCGAACGCCACAGGACGCAGCCGTTTGAGGAGCCCGGACGTACCGTGCTGCGATGCCGGTGTGCAGCACCCGCAGCAGATGACAGAGGTAGCAGTGATCAAGAGGGAGAGGAGTCTGCCGCCCGCCGTCCGTAAACCGATGGGCGGCGTGATCATGAAAGGCCGGGGCTGGATCGCATGCCGGGTCGTCCCACGCTGAGTGGCCCCAATCTCCAGGACCCACACAAACGAAAACGGCCATTAAGACCGCGACACCACGAACGGCAAGAAACTTCCGAAGCCGGTGCATTAGAGAGGTTATCGGTACTGTAGAGGGCGAGGAACACGTCTGTCAACAACGGCACTGCCGCCGACGGGGACCGGCCAGCAGTCTAGCCGCAAACGTGGCCTCCTAGAGCCTCAACAGTCGCTCTTTGAGCGTGCGCCACTGCAGGCGCGAGATCGGCAGGTGTTCACCATTCGTCAGTAGCGCGACATGCGTCCGCCCACCTGGCGTGACTTGCACTTTCGCAATCAGATCCACGTTCGCCAATGTGCCGCGCCCGAGACGAACGAAACGCGCCGGATCGAGGCGCGATTCGAGATCCTTCAGCCGGTACACCATCGTGTGGCGCTCGTTCTTCGTGGTCGTGAGAAACAGCCACTCGCCGTCGGCGACGACAGATGCGATCTGCGCGGTCTGAAGGATGACAATCTCGCCGCGCTTTCGGATGGGCACGCGCTCCAGATATACCGACCGCGGGGATGATTCGCACTCCGTAATGTTGTCGACCGGCGTCGGCTGGTCGACAACGATCTCGATGGGCTCCCTACGCTTCTGCGCGCGATTGTTGGTGTCGCGCGGGCGGCCCTGCGCGCTCGTCGAAGGGGTCCTGCCGAGCCGACCAATTACGCTAGAACGAGACGCCCGCTTGGACACTGTAGGCCCTCGGCGTGACGAAATGCGTGCCACTAAAGGTCGAGAGGAAGTTGTAGAGCGCCTCCTTGTTCGTCACGTTGATCACGCTGAACCGGAGCTTGAGTTTGACCCGGTCCGCGTGCAGCAGATTGTCCACGCCGAGGCCCAGGTCGAACAGGTTTCGCGGCGCGATGCGCGGGGGATTGGTCACATCGTCTTCGGGCGCGGGATTGGCGGGCGTGCCCGGGATCACGACTCGGGTCGCGCCGTAGCTCGGCGATGAGCAACTCGTGATCGGTGCGCCGAGCGCCGCGCTCACGCCGCCGCAGTAGAGACCGATCGCGGCCTGCTGCGCGGCGGTGAAGGTCAGGGCCGTCGCGTAATCGGGCACGGACCCGGCCACCAGACCGGAATCGTACCGCCAGCTCAACGCGGTCCAAACACCGTGCGTCTTGTCGACGACGTACTGCAGGTTCGTCGTGGCATTGAACTTCTGGTCATGGTCAATGCGGAATTCGCCCGGCGGCGCTTGCAGTAGCACGCCCCCCGCCGCCGGTGGCGAAAAGAGCGCGTTGGTGTGCGCCATGACCACGAACGCGCTGAAGCCGCCATGCTCGACGACGTTGACGCGACCGGTGAACCCGTTGATGTTCGAGTGGTCCCACGCGACCGGAAACACAATCGGCGTGTTGAACAGCACGTTGAAGTCGTAGCCGTTGTCGGTCCGCTTGATGAAATAGCCGACGTCGACGACGAACCAATGGCCGACGCCCTGCTGCACGCCGAATTCGCCTTGATTGCGGATGCCCGGCGGCAGCGGTTGCTCGCCGGTAATGCCCAGCTGTCCCACCAGGCCGAGGCCGCTCGAGAGCAGTAGGTTCTCGTTGTACGGCGTCTCCATCGTGCGGCCGTACGACGCTCGCAGGACGGTGCCGGGGCCCGGCACTGCGTACGAGAGGCCGAGGCGCGGCTGCACCAGCGTCTTCTGTACCAGGCCGTCGTAGTGATCGAGCCGGAGGCCCAGCTTCACTGACGCATCGCCCGCTTTGATGTCGTCCTGAATGTAAGCCGCTTGCTGTTTGATGGTCGCCGCCTGATCGTAGACGAACGGCGATCCGCCACGCGTCAGGTCGTACGGCGCGAACGTCGGGTCGAAGTTGCCGTCCGCGTCCTGCCAGGTGGGATCGGTCGGATCGGTGATGCCGAGCGTGAAGTGCTCCTGCAGCTTCGTCGCGCTGACGCTGCCGCCCATTTTCACATTGTGGTTGCCAGTCGTCACGGTCACATCCGCCTTCACACCGTAGTTGGTCAGTTTGCGATCCTGGCTGACCGTGGCGGGCGTGTCGTCCAACGCGTTCGGGCTGGGCAGATACGTCAGGTGATCCTGTCGGACAAATCCGTTCGCCGTGAAGAGCGTCTTGGAGCCGATCACTTTGGTATAGCCCGGCGCGACGTTGAACGAATCGATGTTCTGGTGCTGCTGCTGGTTGGTTTGATCGTACGTGTTCGGAATGTCGAAACTGGACGTCGCCGCTTGCACGTTCAAGTGGAGGGAGTCGGTGCCGTTCGGATGATAGTCGAGCCGGTCAAAGAGTGTGAGACTGTGGCCGGTGTCGTGCAGCGCCTCGAATTCCGGCGGATCGAGGAATCGATCCGTGTGTAGACCGCTGACCGAGACGAAATTGCCCACGGTGTGCGAGCCGGCGCCGACGTTGATCTCGCCCGTTGGACTGTTGAACGAGCCGTACCCGAGCGTCATGCTGCCGGTCGGCTTCGCCTGGTCCAAGCCCGACTTCGTGACGATGTGGACGACGAGACTGCTCTTATCGCCATATTCGGCCGGAGCCACACCGGTGATGATCTCCATCGATTCGATGGCGTCCGGGGAGATCTGGTTCGAATAGAGCTTGCTCTGCTGATCAGTGACCGGCTGGTTGTCGATCGAGAACTGCGTCTGGGCATGATCGCCGATCGGATGGAAGAAACCGTTTGAGTCCGCGACGACGCCTGGGGACGCCAACGTGATCACCTGGTTCAGTCCCGAGGACGATTCGAGTGGCATCTTCTCGATGAGGCTGCGATCGACGTCCATATGAGCGGTCGGATCGCGCTCCACGAGATCCGCGTGACCGACCACATCGACGGTCGCGACGACGCCAACGGACATCGTCAGCTCCAGTGTGATCGGCACGCCCGACCGGACCTCGACGTCGCGTTGCAGCGCATCGAACCCCTGTGCCTCGACCGAGAGGTGGTACGGGTTTGGCGGCAGGTTGCTGAAGACGAATTTGCCGCCGGCATCCGTCGTGGTCGTTCGGCTAAACCCCGAGACCGGATTCGAGATTCTTACGTTGACGGCCTGCATGACGCCGCCCGTGGGATCTTTCACGGTGCCCTGCACCGTCCCAGCGCCTCCCAGTCCCTGGGCCTGCGCACTCGTCGCGCTGAGGGCCCACATCGCCGTCAGCATGATGATTGGAATCGACCATCGTCTCAACATAGAGCCTCATTTCCAACGAAACACACCGCACGGTCGACACGGTAACAACCGCACGCACCCGAGGCGACCGAAACCACACGAGTGGCTTGTTTTCCCCGGTGACTGAGCACGCCGAGGCCTCGACTGGCGACCTGCGGCGATGAGGCATCCCGCGCGTACCTCCGCACCGCTCGTCGGGCCGTATCGACCATCCAAGCGGCGCCCAACACAGTCCGTTGAAAAGGCAGTGAAGACGGAACGCCAGCTCGCTACCGTCTCGGGCACGGCAACGGGCTCGCATGGCCAGGCGCGCCGCAAGTGGCGGCTATCCGTCGGATCGATCGCAGGTAACACTTCGGGATCGCGGATCCCGCAAGCGCGTGCGCCGCATTGGACTGCGCGGTAATTGGTCCGTTGAGATATGGGTCTTCATCGCGTTTGTGCTTTTCTTACTGTGGATGGGCCTGCCGTGGGTGAGCCATCACGCGCCTGTCCACCATGGAGAGGCCCTGCCGAATCTGGTCCAGCCCCTTGCGGTGAAAGCGGAGCCGGCGGCTAGTGGCCTCGCCGCCGGGTCGACTCACGCCCGGCGGATAGCCCGCACTCACTGATCCGATTCTGGATCGGCAGCGACTCGCAGAAGCCGTTCGCGGTCGTCATCGTCGGCGGCCTCGTGTCGCGGCTCGCGCTTTCGATTTTCCTCGCACCGGTGCTTTACGCGCTCGTGGCCCGCAAAGACGACGTGCTGAAGGTATAGTTGCACCTAATCTATGCAGTGTCGCAGTTGCGGAACTGAAATCGCGGACAAGGCGCTGATCTGTTACAAGTGCGGCGCCGCCACCACCGATGCCAGATATCAGCCACCGCCGGTTGGCCGATCGGGGTCTCGTGCGGCAGCGATGGCAACGGCCATCGCCGTCGCGCTGGTGATTCTGCTGGCGGTCGTGCTCGGACGCAGACCCGGCGCCGAAACGCCGACCTTCGTCACTTATGGAGCCGTGGTCGTCGCGATTCTCATCGTCGGACTGCGCTCCTACGCGCGGCGGCGTCGATAACGCTCAGTCGCCAACCGCAGCGCGGGCCTTTCAGGCCCGCGTCAAACGCGACCATGAAAGAGTGGCGCCACGATTACTGGTCACGCGACCGCGAAAGGCTTGCGCCAGATCGCTTTCGCGCCACATCGCTCTCGCGCAGCATCGGACTCGATGCCATAATCGTTCATATGCTGATCGCGGCCGTGCGACGTCGGGTCGCGGCGCTCAGGCAACCGGCGTCCCTCGCGCGTATCGCCCAGTTGTTGTGGGTGGCGTGGGCCATCATTCTCTGGAACGTCGTGTTCGACCACGTCATCGTTGTCGCCGGCCGCGACTATCTCGTTGCCGCCGTCCGATCGGCACACGACGCCGCTCTTTCGTCTCCCGTCAACATGGACGACTGGATGCGGCCGGCAGTGACCCAAGGCTTGTGGATCGCGACGGCTGCGGCTGCCGCCGTCCTCATCACCGGCCTGGTGTCCGTCAGGCAGGCAGTCCGCCGCTCGTCGTCCAACTCTGCTCCCAGGTGACCGTGTGCGCATTGCGCCGCATCCGCTGATTTACGACTGGAACCACGACGCGGTCGCCGAGGGTCCCGCCAGGCCGACGGCGATGCTCGACGATGAGACGCTGCGCGACGGGCTGCAGTCGCCGTCCGTGCGAACGCCGTCGATTGACGAGAAGATCGACATTCTTCGCCGCATGGACGCGCTCGGCATCGACACTGCCGATATCGGCCTGCCCGGGGCCGGGCCTCATGTCGAGCGGGACGTCGAGCGGCTGGCGCGCGCGATCGTCGAAGGGCGGCTGAGGATTGCTGCGAACTGTGCCGCCCGAACCCTGATTGCTGACTTGGTGCCGATTGCCGGCATCCAGCAGCGAACCGGTCTGCCGCTCGAAGTGACGGCCTTCATCGGTTCGAGCCCGATTCGCCAGTTCGCCGAAGGCTGGACGCTCGACTACCTCGAACGATGCACGGACGAGGCCGTCAGGTTCGCGGTCAAGGAAGGGCTCACCGTCACCTACGTCACCGAAGACACCACGCGCGCCGATCCAGAGTCGCTGCGGCGATTGTTCACGACCGCGATCCGCTCCGGCGCGAAACGGCTGTGTGTCGCCGACACCGTCGGGCACGCGACGCCGGCAGGCGCGCGTGCGGTGGTCACGTTTGTGAAGAGCGTTGTGACCGAGCTGGGCGCGGACGTGGGCATCGACTGGCACGGACACCGGGACCGCGGGTTCGGCGTCGCCTCCAGCATTGCCGCGCTCGAAGCCGGCGCCACGCGTCTGCACGGAGCGGCGCTGGGTATCGGCGAACGATGCGGCAACACGCCGATCGACCTGCTGCTGGTCAATCTCGTCATGATGGGCTATCGCGATCAGGATCTGACGTCGCTCGGCGACTACTGCCGCGCGGTCGCCAAGGCATGTGACGTCCGGATCGCGCCGAACTACCCGGTGATCGGCGCCGACGCGTTTCGCACCGCCACCGGTGTGCACGCCGCCGCGGTCCTCAAGGCGTTCCGCAAAGGCGATCGGGCGTTGATGGACGCGGTCTACGCGGCCGTTCCGGCTACGCTGGTTGGACGTCAGCAGGAGATTGAGGTCGGTCCGGTGTCGGGACGATCGAACGTGGTGTTCTGGCTCGAGAGCCGCGGACTACCGGCCACCGAAGACATCGTCGATCGAATCTTCGCTGCCGCCAAGGCCTCGAACCGCACGCTGACGCACGA